>VXTU01000076.1 GCA_009837285.1 Chloroflexota bacterium
TTTCGGACCCTCACCCCAACCCTCTCCCGCAGTGCGGGAGAGGGAGCCGGAATCTGGTCCCCTCGCCCCCATTGGGGGAGAGGGTGAGGGTGAGGGGGATCCGCGGGGTGCGACCAGCCATCGAGGAGCCTGCGGGGTTTGCCGGACCCTCACCCCCCGCCCTCTCCCGCCCCGCGGGGTATCCCCGCGTCGAGGAGAGCCGAGGAGCCCTCGACTCTCCGACCCAGCTATCCAGCGGGAGAGGGGGCCAGGCGGAAGCCGGATCCGGACATAGAAGAGGGCCCCCAGTTGGGGGCCCTCTCGCAGTCAGCTTCCGAGGGGGCTCATCGCCCCCGCGTGATGCCGAAGGTTAGTCGATGCGGCCGGTGGCCGTGCGCGCGCCTGCGACGCCGGCAACTGCCAGCACGCCGAGCGCGAGGACCAGGAGCATCGAGGACGAACCGGACTGGGTGGCGAAGCCGGCGTTGCCGGTGTCGCCCTTGTCGCCCGGGGTCATGGCGCCGTCGTCGTCCATCTTGTCGTCGTCCATGGCGTCGTCGTCCATGGCGTCGTCGTCCATGGCGTCGTCGTCCATGGCGTCGTCGTCCATGGCCGCCACGGTCAGCGTGAGCTCTTGCACATCGGCCGGAGCCCAGTCGACGTGCGGCTCGGCGTGAGCATCGCCGACATCGAAGGTGATCTCGGCGCCCTCAACCGCGTTGCCGTTGCAGTCGCCCTCGTCGATGTAGATCACCCACTGGCCGTCATCGCCGGTGTCGAAGGAGTCACACTCCTCGCCGCCGATGTACGCGGTGATGGTCGTATTCGCGTGGCCGCCGCCGTAGTACGTGGCCTGCGTCGGGCCCTGTGCGAGCGCCGACTGTGCGCCGAACACGAGCGGGCTCAGCAGCAGCGCGAGGAGCGCCGCGGCGAAGCCCAGCCGTGCGGGTCGCTTCTTCATGTTCATTCAGTCTCTCCTTACAGGGCTCGATGGTTTCGAGCCCGCCAGTCGGACCGCCCGTTGCCGGGCTTCATGTTTCGGGATTGCAACCCCGGGGTTAGCTACCCGTTCCCGTCTTGCAGCCGGTCACGATGACCGGCTCGGGGCCGTCGAAGCCGTCGCCGTACACCCTCGTGAACGCGGCGTTCACAATCTGGAACGGCGCATCCGCGACGTAGAGCAGGTAGCCCTCGCCGGTGAGGTCGTTGGCCCAGATGTTCGCGCCGCCGGGGCAGGCAGCCAGCGCGGCAGCCTCGAGGTCATCGAGGGAGCCACCACTGAAGATTGCCAGCCCCTGGCTGCGGCTCAGCCGCGGGGGCTCCGGCGGACCGTCCGGGTCGGCCGGGTCCGCCGAGACGGTACCCGCCCCGCCGCCGACGGTCAGGTCGAGGCCGCGCGCGATGTCGGGCGGGCCGTAGCCCGCTCGCCACGTCACGTACTGGTCGGCCTGCACGCCGTCGACGGTGAAGGTGACGCGCGCGCCGTTGACGGCGAGCCCGCCGCACGAGCCGGGCTGCAGCGTGATGTGCCACAGCCCGTCCGTGACCGTCGATGAACCGCACTCCGTCCCGTCGATGATGGCGGCGACCACGATGCCGTCCTCGATGTTGGTGCCGTAGAACTCGGCCGGCGGGTCGGTCGTCTGAGCGGCTGCCGGACCGGAGCTCCACAGCCCCGGCGCAAGGACGAGCATGAACAGGGAGGCAGCGAGGCCCGGAAGGGCCAGGATCCTCGCGTTGCTCATTCGGTCACTCCTTCAAACGGGGGGAACTGCGGTTTGGACGGCCCCCCGCGCCCCGGCCGAAGCCGGGACGCGGGGGACGCGTGATTCACCCTGGGTTTCGAATCCTTCCCTAGCCGCCGCAGTTGCCGACGAGCAGAGGCTCGTTAGCAGGCACGCCGTCCGAGAACAGGGCGTTGAAGCCGCTGTTCACGACCGCCGGAGCGGACGGGAAGAAGGAGACGTAGTTGCCCTGGTAGTCGGTCGCCCAGGCGCGGACGCCGTCGCCGCAAGCGGCGGTCAGCGCGTCGCTCAGGTCGTCGACCGAACCGCCGCTGAAGGTCACCAGCGTGAAGCCGGTGGCCGAAGGCGCACGGCTCAGGCTCGGAGCCTCAGGCGGAGGTGCAACTTCCTCAGCGCCGATGTTGATGATGATCGGCAGGCTCGCCGTCACCTTGCTGCCGGGCGTGTCGTCAGGCGAAGTCCGCGTCCGCACCAGGAACTCGACCACGCCAGGCGTGGACGGAGCAAGGTACGTGAACTTCGCACGACCGTCGCTGGTCTTCGCAGCGATGTCGCCGATGATCTTACCGGAGCCAGCGGTCTGGAACGCCTCGATGGTGACGCCACCAACACGCACGTCCTCGTCGTCGAGGACGGTCAGGTTGATCACAATCTCCTCGGACGCGCCGATGCGCGCGGGAGCGTCACTGGTGATGCTCGCCGGCGCGCCGCCGACCTGGATCTCCAGCGTGACCTCGTTGACGCCCTTCGGGCCGTCGACGCCGTCTTCGCTCGCCACGATCACAATGGTGTGCGTGCCGCGCGCAGCGTCATCCGCCGGGTTCGTCGGGGTGTCGGCGCCACCGGCGTCGATCCGAATGACGCACTTGCCGTCGTCGTTGGTGCCGTCGGACAGAGGCCGCGACTCGTCGACGCCAGCCGTGCTGGCGTCGTCCTCGACCGCGGGGACGTCGCCACAGGCCGGGATGTCACCCGTCTCGAACTTGGTCAGATCGCGCGTGTTCTTCGCGGTGTCGTTGTTCTGCTCAACGCGGTTCGCACCCTTGGACGGAGGCGTCACGCCGCCGACCTGCTTGACGTCCGCGTGCTGGCCCTTGACCGGGTTGCCCGCGGAGTCGAGTGCGGTCACGACGATGTACGTCTCACCGCCGACCTCGATCGCCGACTGCTCAGCCTCGGCCGAGATGGTCTTGACCGGGCCGTGCAGCACGATGTCCGCCGAGCCAGTGACTTCGCCGTACGTCACGGTGACCGTGGAGATGCCGGGGCTGCCGCCACCGGTCACCACGACACGCGCATAGCCGGCCTCGTCATCATCCGCGGTGGTGGTGATGTCCGTGCTCGTACTAACCTGGCCGGCCAGTACGCCAGTGGTTGTGCTGCTGAAGGGAGCCAGCACGACATCGGCCAGGCCACCAACTAGGGCGGTAATGCCCGTACCACCGGTGGCGGTTGTGCCTCCCTCACCGGACAGCAGCGCTCGTGTCGAGACGACCGTGAGCCGCTTGCCGCCGACACCCTTGTTGTTCTCATCCAGCAGGCGGATGGTGACGATGGTGGTGCCAGCGGCACCTTCGCCATCGGCGTCAATCGACTTGCTGGCGGGCGACACCGAGATCTTGGTCGGCACCTGCGCCACCGTGACGCTGATGGCCTTGGTCGCCTCGAGGCCACTCCCGGTGAGCGGCGTCTGCTTGATGAAGACGATGCCCTTGCCGGAGTCGTCGTCGATCTTGATTGCGACTGTCACCGAGTCGGAATCGGTGACATCGGCGTCACAATCGTTCCTGGCGGTGGACGCCCCTGCGTCACAGATGATCTTCTGGCCGTCGTCCGTCGCGTCCGAGTGCGTGAAGGACGCCGACGCGGCGCCCATCGTGCTGATCTCGAACTGCACGAAACCGTTGCTCGCGAACTCGACGTACCGGGTGTCGCCGTTCTTGGCGTCCTCAGCATCGGTCGTGACGAACGAGACGGTGCCGTCTTCGGCCACCTGCCTGATCTGGATCTCCGCGTTGACGGTCGACACCAGCACGGCGAACGCTACCGCGAATGCGGCGGCGACCACGAGTGCGGATGCGCCCATCTTTCGTACGTAACTCAAACTTGTACCCTCACTACTTCGAGTTACAGGTTGTTGTGATTGGTACCTGGCTCTTCGCGCTCTGCGATCGCCCTCCTCGCGTGGCGGTCATCGGAAGCGGCTTTCCCTTGATGCGGGTATACCCCGCGGGGTGGGGGACGGCTTGTGCCGCCGCTCGAGCTGGACGCCGCAAGCTTGCTGCATTCGAGGGAGTCCCCCGTCCGCACGTCCCGCTGTAGCCGCTCTTCCGGAAACCTCGCTGCTCCTCCCGTGCCTTCCTCGAACGAGGCGGGGGACGCGATGCGCCCCCACCCGCGTGGAGGTGGGCACATAGCGAGTAACGCGCGGGAGCGGCCCCGGGTTAATGGGAGGGCGGCGGAATGTGGCCACATTCGCCGCAACCCGGAAGGCCGCTCGACGCCGGGCACACGAAGGTGCCTGCGAGTCCGCGGTCTCGCCTCATGTGTTGATAGCAGGCCACCGCGCAATCGTCGAGTCTCGGGGGTGGTCGGTGAGGGTCTGGATCCGGCTCCCTCTCCTGCTGTGTTGCTGGATCGGTGAGCCGAGGGAAGCCCTCCGCTCACCTCGACGCGGGGATACCCCGCGGGACGGGCGAGGGG
>VXTU01000080.1 GCA_009837285.1 Chloroflexota bacterium
TCGACCGCGTCGGCCTGGGGACCGCGCTCGCGGCGGCGAGCGCGGTGCTGGTCGTGATCGTGCTCGTCACCTACGTGCTGTGGCGCTCCGCCGGTGACCGCCAGTCGTACCCGGCGGGCGAGCGCGGCGGGGACATCGACGGCGATGGAGGCGCCGAGGTGCGCTAGCCGCGCTCGATCACCCCGCACGCGATGCGCGCGCCCGCCGAGGCCACGTCGCGGTAGTCGTCCGGGTCTGCATGCACGATGAACGCCGAGCCGTCCTCGTCGAACAGCGAGTGGTCGGCGTCGGCGTCGAGGGTGACGGCGGTGGTGAAGAACTCCGCGCGGGCGGCGCCGTCCTCACCGGCGTGGAGGTTGGGCAGGTCGCCGGCGTGCGGTCCGCCCTCCGCCAGGTAGCCGTGGGGCTTGCTTTCGGGGGCGAAGTGGCTGCCCGCCGCCTTGAAGTCCGGTGCGCATGCGCCGACGCCGTGGATGTGGAAGCCGTGCGCGCCGGGGGTGAGCCCCAACACCTCGGCCGAGATGAGCACGCCGGTCGCGGTCTGGGTGAGCGTGACCTGGCCCATCGCGTGGCCGTTCGGCATCGTGAGCGTCGCGCGCGCGGTCGCGCCGACGTCGTCCGGTGCATCGTCGCCGCCGCATGCCGCCGCGGCGACCAGCGCGGCCGCCGCGAGAAGGTACCGAAGGGTCGCTGTCACGTCTGCCTCCGCTGTCACATCCCGTATCGTTTCGATTACGGGAAGCATGGCACAACGTTCGGAATGAAACAGCCCCGGACCGTAACGGTCCGGGGCTGTTGTGGTCGGATGACCTCGGCTGCTAGTTGAAGCCGAAGTACTGGTACGGCACCACCGCGCCGATGCGCTTGAGCACCACCTGCAGGTCCTGGGGCGAGAACTGCTCGGGGTGCGCCGACCCATCGGCACGGCGGTACGCTTCGATCAGGCTGATCGTGTCCAGTGGAGTACTCCTCATGGGCGCCCGCGAGTGCGGGCGATTGCGTGCGCTGTGTGTTCGTGTGCTGGCGGCGGCTCGATGCCGCCTCGCCGGGTTGATCCCGCCTCCGGCCACGAGGCAGCCACCCTGGCGGGGGGTCCCCGGGGCCGGATGCGAGGCGTGTCCGCGGCCGTTAGCTGGTGCGGATCTCGATCTGGCGGGGCTGCGCCGGCTCCTGCAGGGGCCAGCTCAGCGTCAGCACGCCGTCGGTGAGCTCCGCGTCCACCTCGGCGTCGTACGCCGTGTCCGGGAGCGCGATGCGGCGGCTGACCGAGTTGAACCGGCGCTCGCGCCGGTACCAGCGGCCCTCGTCCGTCTCGTCCTCGGTGGTGTGCTTCGCGTTGATCGAGAGCACGCCCTCGTGGACCTCGATGTCGATGTCGTCCTTGTCGAACCCGGGCAGGGATGCCCGTACCTGCAGCTTGCCGTCGCGCTCGTAGATGTCGACGGGGAGCGTGCCCTCGTCCCACGAGTGGGTGTGGATGGGGCGGAAGAACGACTCGTCGAAGAGCCGGTCCATCACCTGGCGCATCCCCACGAACGGGTCGCGACGAACCACGATGTTTGCCATGTCCTGTGTCCTTTCCTTCGGTCCTGTTGCTGCGGCCGGCTCGGCCGGCCGGGCGTCCGAGGTGACCTCGGAGTGCCTGCTGTTGGTGAGTGCCGGGTGCTCCCCGGCTCCCGTGCGGCGGCCTAGTTGAAGCCGAACGGCGGGCTCTGTACCGCCGCGCCCACGCGCACGAGCGCTACCTGCAGGTCGGCGGGCGAGAGCTCCTGCGGCCGTGCCGAGCCGTCCGCGCGCCGTACTGCCTCGATGTAGCTGGTCAGGTTCAAGCGGTGTCTCCTGTGTGCGCCCGGCTGAGCTGCCGGGCGGCTGCTTGCTCTGTCCGGTGTGGGGTTCTCGGTCCGCGTGCTCGTTACCTGATGGTGTCCCTCTTGTGCATGACAGGATAATACGTGCTCGGTAGGCCGATGTCAATACTTCTTAGCGTTACATGATCAAGAAAGGTGGTGACTGAACAGCCCCTTCTGCTATTATGACGACATGGCAAGAGACTTCTACGAGGTCCTCGGGGTACCGCGCGGCGCCGGCGACAAGGAGGTCCGCTCCGCGTTCCGCAAGCTCGCGCGCCAGTACCACCCGGACGTGAATCCCGGGGACGATGCCGCCGAGGAGCGCTTCAAGGAGATCTCGGAGGCCCACGCGGTGCTCTCCCACCCCGATACGCGCTCCGCCTACGACCGCTACGGTGATCGCTGGCGCGACGCGGAGCAGATCGAGGAGATGCGCCGTCGCGGCGCGGGGCCCTTCGGCCCCGGCGGCCCGTTCGGCTTCGGTGGCGGGGATGCGCGCACCTTCGAGTTCAACCTGGGCGGCGACGGGTCGGGCGGCCCGGGCGGATTCGGCGGCATCTTCGACGGCCTGTTCGGCCGCGGCGACGCCGCGCCGCGCGCGCCCAGGCGCGGCCGCGACATCGAGCACCCGGTCGAGATCACGCTGCAGGAGGCGTACGACGGCACAACGCGCACGATCGAAATGGCGGGCGGCGCCACGCGACGTATCGAGGTGACCATCCCGGCCGGCATCCGCACCGACCAGCGCGTGCGCGTACGCGGCCGGGGCGAGCAGAGCCCGCAGAGCGGCCAACCCGGCGACCTCTTTCTCGTCGTCACCGTGCGCCGCCACCCGCGCTTCGAGCGCCGCAACGATGACCTGCACATCGACGTCGACGTGCCCGTGACGGTCGGCGCGCTCGGCGGCGAGGTGCGGGTGCCGACGCTCAAGGGTCGTGCGCTCGCGCTCACGATCCCGGCGGGCACACGCAGCGGCCGCGCGTTCCGCCTCGCCGGGCAGGGCATGCCACGGCGCGACGGCGGCGGCTTCGGCGACCTGCACGCGCGGGCGCTGCTCCAGCTCCCGGACGAGCTCAGCGACGAGCAGCTCGAGCTCCTCGAGCGTCTGCGGGCCACCGAGGACGGCGACGAGGAGGCACACACGCCCGACGAGGAGACCTCGGTGCCGTCACAGGACGGGCGGCCACCCCAAACGAACGGAACGAATGAAGGCGAACGATGACGAACATTCCGCAGGATGAGCCGGTCTTCCAGATCTCGGTCGTGGCGCGCATGGTCGGCGTCCACCAGCAGACGCTCCGCACCTACGAGCGCATGGGCCTCGTCGCCCCTGCGCGCAGCGGCGGCAACCGCCGCCTCTACTCGCAGCGCGACGTGAGCCGCCTGCTGCGGCTGCGCGAGTACATGGAGGACCTGGGCGTGAACCTCGCCGGGGCCGAGGTGCTGCTGCGCCTCAACCGCCGTGTCGAGGACCTGCAGCAGGAGCTCGACGCGACGCGCGCGGAACTCGCGCGCGTGGTCGAGCTGCTGGAGGAGCGCACCGAGAGGCGCACCGAATGAGCCCACGACGGAACAACGACCGCCGCGAGACGCGTGATGCAGAGGTGGTGCAGCGATGATGAGACAGGACCGGTTTACGGAGCAGGCGCAGACGGTGCTGCAGTCCTCGCAGCAGCTCGTGCGCGAGCAGCGCCACGCCCAGTGGGACGTCGAGCACGTCTTCCTCGCGATCGCGCAGATGCCCGAGGGCGTCGCGCGCGACGTGCTGGACGAGCTGGGCGTGAACCAGGCGGCCCTCGTGGCGCGCATCCAGCGCCACCTCGAACAGTCCCCGAAGCTCAGCCACGACGTGGTGCAGATCTACACCACGCCGCGTATCGTCCAGCTCCTCGAGGCCGCCAACACCGAGGCCGACCGGCTGAAGGACCAGTTCGTAGGCGTCGAACACCTGCTCATCGCCGTTGCCGACATCCGCGACGGCGAGGCCGCCGCGATCCTCGCCGAGTACGAGGTCTCGAAGGAACGCATCTACGCCGCGCTGCAGCAGGTGCGGGGCACCGCGCGCGTCGACTCGCCGACGGCCGATTCGCAGTACCAGGCACTCAGTCGCTACTCGACGGACCTCACGCAGCTCGCGCGCGACAGCGAGCTCGACCCGGTGATCGGCCGCGAGGTCGAGTGCGAGCGCGTGATGCAGGTGCTCAACCGCCGCACGAAGAACAACCCCGTGCTCATCGGCGAGCCGGGCGTCGGCAAGACCGCCATCGTCGAGGGCCTGGCGCAGCGCATCGCCGCGGGCGAGGCGCCCGAGCGGCTGCGCGACAAGTCCGTGCTCGCGCTCGACATGGGTGCGCTGGTGGCGGGCTCGAAGTTCCGCGGGGAGTTCGAGGAGCGCCTGCAGTCCGTCATGCGCGAGGTGCGCGAGGCGGAGGGCGAGATCATCCTCTTCCTCGACGAGATTCACCAGCTCGTCGGGGCGGGCGGCGCCGAGGGCGCCATCGATGCGTCGAACATGATGAAGCCCGCGCTCGCGCGCGGCGAGCTGCACGTGATCGGCGCCACGACGCTCGACGAGTACCGCAAGATCGAGGCCGACCCGGCGCTCGAGCGGCGCTTCTCGCCCGTCTACGTGGACGAGCCGAGCGAGGAGGAGGCCGTCGCGATCCTCGGCGGGCTGCGTGCTCGCTACGAGGAGCACCACGGCCTGCGCATCACCGACGACGCGCTGGACGCGGCCGTGCGGTTGAGCGCCCGCTACCTCACCGAGCGCCACCTCCCCGACAAGGCCATCGACCTGATCGACGAGGCGGCCTCGCGCCACGTGATCCTCGCCGAGTCGCTCCCCGGCGACGTGCGCGACCTCAAGCAGCGCGTGCAGGAAGCCGCCGACCGCCTCGATGCGGCCTCGGCGCGCGAGGACTTCGAGGAAGCCGCGCGCATCAAGCAGGAGGTGCTGCATATCCAGGACGAGTACCGCTCGCGCGAGCGCGAGTGGCGCTCGGAGGCCGGCGTCTCCGACGAGGTCACCGAGTCCGACATCGCCGCGCTGATCGCGCAGATGACCGGCATCCCCGTCGACCGCATGCTCGAGGGCGAGGCCGAGAAGCTGCTCCACATGGAGGAGGCGCTGCACGGCCGCGTCGTCGGCCAGGACCAGGCGATCGTGACCCTCGCCGACGCGATCCGGCGCGCGCGCTCGGGCCTCAAGGACCCGCGGCGGCCGATCGGCTCGTTCATCTTCCTCGGGCCCACCGGGGTCGGGAAGACGGAGCTGGCGAAGGCGCTGGCCGAGTACATGTTCAACGACGAGGACGCGCTGCTGCGGCTCGACATGTCCGAGTACCAGGAGCGCCACACCGTCTCGCGGCTCGTGGGCGCGCCTCCAGGCTACATCGGCTTCGACCAGGCGGGTGGCCTCACCGAGGCCGTGCGGCGTCGGCCGTACCAGGTGGTGCTGTTCGACGAGATCGAGAAGGCGCACCCGGACGTGTTCAACGCGCTGCTCCAGATCCTCGAGGACGGCAGGCTCACCGACACGCATGGTCGGACGGTCGACTTCCGCAACACGGTGGTCATCCTCACGTCGAACCTCGGCACCACGGGCGCGACGGGCACGATCGGCTTCGGCCGCACGCGGTCCGACGGCGAGCGCGAGGCGCGCCGCCGCAATGTCGACGAGGCGCTGAAGCAGGCGTTCCGGCCGGAGTTCCTCAACCGGCTGGACGAGATCATCGTCTTCGAGGCGCTGACAGCGCCCGAGATCGCGCAGGTCGCCGACCTGCTCCTCGCCGAGGTGCGGGAACGGCTCGCCGAGCGGCGTATCGACTTCCGGGTGACGGAGGCGGCGAAGGCAGCGTTGGTGGACGAGGGCTTCGACCCGGCCTTCGGCGCGCGGCCGCTGCGCCGCACGATCCAGCGCCGGGTGGAGAACGAGCTGGCGCGGCGCGTCCTCGCCGGCGAGTTCGACGAGGGCGACGTAGTCGTCGTCGACCGTGACGCGGACGGCTCGGCGTACACGTTCGCGGCGGAGCGAGCGCGCGAGGAGGTGCCGGTCTAGTAGCCGGTGGGCGCGGCGCCGGGCGAGGATGCACCCCAAGCGGATCCGCTCGTCCCCTCGGACCGGCGTTGCCTGCCTCGGCCCCCGCTCCGATAATCGAACGACACACGCCGCTGTTCCCCACCGCAGCACGAGTCGGAGGCCACCTTGGGCAGCAACCGCCGACGCCGTCGACGCCGCCGAGGGGGCGGCAGAGGGCGGCAGGAGGGCCAGCAGGCTCAGGAGCAGTCGCAGCCGCGGGAGCAGTCCGACGCCGAGCCGTCGCGGCCGCGACGGGGCGCAAGCTCGTCGCGACGGCGGGACCGCGCGGCCCCCTCAAGCCCTTCGCGGCTGCAAGGCGTTCGGACCACCATCGACTCCTTCGGCGGGTTCCTCACCATCGGCGCAGTGCTCATCGCCGTCGGGGCCGTCGTCGTGCTCATCTTCCTCAACCGGCCGGGCGGAGGGGGTGACGATGGCGATCTCAGCCTCAGCTTGCCCGTCGCCCCGGTGGACGGGCGGCTCCTCGGAGACCCGAACGCGCCGGTGCGCATCATTACCTTCGAGGACTTCACCTGCGCGCATTGCGGGACGTTCAACATCGAGACCAAGCCGTTGCTGGAGACTGAGTACATCAACAGGGGGCTGGTCTCCCTCGAGTTCCGGCACATGGCGATCCTCGGCGACGACTCGGTGCGGTCGGCTGCCGCGTCCGAGTGCGCCGCCGATCAGGATCTCTTCTGGCCGTACCACGACACCCTCTTCCAGCGGCAGGGCGGCGCCGGCTGGGCGTCCACGAGCCGGTTGAAGGGCTTTGCCCGGGAGATGAATGACGCCCTGGGGAGCGGCGGACTGGACCTCGACGCGTTCGATGACTGCGTGGACGCCGGGGTGAAGGACCTCATCGTCGCCGCGCAGACCGACGAGGCCGGACAGCTCATCGTCGGGGCGGGCGGGCGGCCCTCGACGCCGACGTTCGTCATCAACGGCGCGCTCGCATTCCAGGGCGCGCAGCCCATCGAGGCCTTCCGCGCGCGCATCGACGCGCTCCTCCCGGACACCGACGCCGCCGAGGAGGACGAGTCCGCCGCGCCCGACACCGGCCCGCCGGTCGACGGGCGACTTTTGGGCGACCCCGAGGCGCCGGTGCAGCTCGTGGCGTTCGAGGACTTCAGTTGCTCGCACTGCGGGACCTTCTCGCTCGAGACGAAGCCGCTGATCGAGGCCGAGTACATCACCGACGGCCGCGTCGCGATCGAGTTCCGCCACTTCGCCATCCTCGGGCCTGACTCGGAGCGGGCGGCTGCCGCGTCCGAGTGCGCCGCGGACCAGAACCTCTTCTGGCCCTACCACGACGTACTGTTCGACAGGCAGGGCGGCTCCGGCTGGGCGTCGGACGACCACCTCAAGGACTTCGCGCGCGAGGTGGACGGACTGGATTTCGACGCATTCGACGCCTGCGTGGACTCTGGCGAGAAGCTGCAGGTGGTACGCGACTCGACCGACGCGGCCGGGCAGATGATCGTCGGCGCGGGCGGACAGCCCTCGACGCCGACGTTCTTCATCAACGGCCAACTCGCAGTCGAGGGCGCGCGGCCGATCGAGGTCTTCCGCGAGCAAATCGAGGCGGCATTGGCTGCCGGCGGCGGATAGGCGCGGAGCCGTGGGAGCCCTGCTTGCACGGCGGCGCGACGCCCTGCTCGCGCTCGCGGTCGCCGGGACAGGGGTCGCCGCGTACCTGAGCTGGGTCGCCATCAACGACCAGGAGGGGCTGGTCTGCACCGGCGTCGGCGACTGCCACACAGTGCAGAGCTCCGAGTTCGCCGAGATCGGCGGCGTGCCGATCGCAGTGCTCGGCCTGGGGATGTACGTCACGCTGCTCGCGCTCGTCGTGGCACGCCGCTTCTGGTCCCGCACAGCCGACGCGGGAATCGATCGGCCGATGGCGAGTGCGACGTTCGGCGTGGCCCTCAGTGGCGCGCTCTACTCCGGGTATCTCACCTACCTCGAGCTGTTCGAGATCGAGGCTATCTGCGCGTGGTGCGTGACGTCCGCGGTGATCGTGACGCTGATCACATTGCTGAGCGTGCCCGACCTGCGCGTCGCGGGTGGCTCCGGGGCGCGACCGACCGTATGATCCGCCACAGCGTCGCCGCGTGAAGACCTCCGAGGGGGCCGTGTGTCCGAGCTAGCCGTCACATTCGATGACATGACCGTCCTCACCGAGGGCGGCGCCGACGTGTTCGTCGTCAACCTCAACGAGACCGACGAGCCGCCTCCGTACTACGTCGAGGTCGGCGGCCGTCGCTTCAGCTTCGACGGCTCCACGTTCTTGATCTTTGGTCACAGCGCCGTCATGCCCCAGTGGGTGCGTGAGCATGAGGCCGAGGGCCGGCTCGTGCTCCTCGGCGAGCGCGACGACCGCTACCTCCGCTACGTCCACGACCCCGCCGAGGAGATGGAGGAGGACGAGGAGGAGTAACCCCTCGTTCACTCCGGCAGTCCCGACCGAACGCCCCGCGTGAGCGGGGCGTTGTGCTGCCTATCGCAGGAAGAGGATCCCCGAGCCCACGAAGTACGCGCCGAGGCCGAGCAGGAACAGGCCGCACACTGCAAGCAGCCCTCGATAGGCGCGGCGGCCGAACCACCGCCGCCCGGAGTGCACGAGCCACGCCATGAGCGTGAGCCACGCGAGGTCGGACACGATGTGCCCGCCGAAGACGGCCACGGGCCCCGCGAACCCCGCGTCGAGCGAGTCGGCGGTCAGCTTCGTCCCGACGCTCGCCCACCAGATCACCCAGTACGGGTTGCCGACCGAGACGAGGATGCCAAGCAGTACCACGCGCCGCGCGGACGCCGTGGTCTCGCCCGGCGCAGTGACGAAAGCGGGGGTGAGCTCCGCGCGGGGCAGGGTGCGGAACAGGTCCACACCGAGGTAGACGAGGATCCCCCCACCCACGAGCGCGATCACCGCCGTCAGCGGGCTCTCGTCGTCGAGTGCGGCGCTCAGCCCGAGCGCGAGCACCACCACGGTGACCCCCTCGGCGATCGCGTGGCCGAGCGTGGCGAGAGGCCCGGCGCGCACCCCGAACACGGTCGCCTCGCGGATCGCGAGCACGGTCAGCGGCCCGGGCGTGAGCGCGCCCGAGAGCCCGACGGTGAACGCGACGGCCGCGATCGCGGCTAGCTCGAATGCGGCGTCCATGCGCGCAGCGTGGGCTACCGGGCGGTGAGCCGCCAGATCGCCCCGTCGACGTAGTCGACGACGAGCACCTCGCCGTCCGCGTCGAGCCCGAACGAGACGACCAGGCCGGCGCCCGCCACGAGCACGACCGGCTCGGTGCGCTCACCGGGCGGCTCGGCGTCCCCGGCGGGCGGGCGCAGGGCGAAGACCTCGCCGCTGCAGAAGTCCCCGAAGAGGTAGACGCCGCGCAGCGCCTCGATGGCGTCGCCGCGGTACACGACGCCGCCCGTGACCGAGCAGCGCCCCGCGTCGTGTCCATAGGCTGTCACCGGCGGCGTCATGCCCGTGGTGTCGCACTCCCGCGCCGGCGTGAGGCACCCGAAGCCCTCGGCGACGTTCCAGCCGTGGTTCGCGCCTCGCCCGACGCGGTTCACCTCCTCGTTGTCGATGAACCCGACGTCGCCGAGCCAGAGCGCGCCGCCCTCCGGGTCGAAGGACATGCGCCACGGATTCCGGAAGCCGTACGCCCAGATCTCGTCGCGGGCCCCCTCGACGCCAACGAACGGGTTGTCCGGCGGCACCGCGTACGGCTCCGCCGCGGAGGACTCGCGCACGTCGATGCGGATCACGCTGCCGAGGAGCGTGCCGAGGTCCTGCCCGTTCTCGAACGGGTCGGTCGCGGCGCTGCCGTCGCCGAGGCTGAGGTAGAGCATGCCGTCCGACCCGAACCGGATCGCGCCGCCGTTCTGGTTGTAGCCTGGCTGCGGCAGCACGAGCACCTCGAGCCGGGTCGCGGGGTCGACGGCGTCCTCGACGACCTCGAAGCGCGCGAGGACGCTCCGGGGCGGCTCTCCCGCTGCGAAGTAGTACGCCCACAGGTACCCGTTGCGCTCGTAGCCCGGGTCGAGCGCGACGGAAAGCAGGCCCTCGCCCTTCTCAACGTCAATGTGCTCGCGCAGGTCGAGGAGCACACGACGGTCGCTCCCGTCGGCGCGCAGGACGTGGACAAGTCCGCCCTGCTCCGCGACGAAGAACCGTCCGCCGGGGTACGCACCGACCTCGATCGGCCGGTCGAAGCGCTCCCCGCCGAGCGCAGGTTCGAGCGCTACGAGCGGCAGCGGCGGCGGCTCGCCGTCCTTGCAGGCGGCGAGCAGGACTGAGGCAACGAGGAGGCCGGGCAGCCACGCACGTCGACCGAGCGAGGCGAGGTGGTCGGTCACGCCGGAGGCTCCTCGAATCAACACGGACGCCGGATGGACGAAGTGTAGCGGCGGCGCCCGCGAACCGGCCCCGTGGCGCGTACGATAGCGATCGCGATGGCGTTACCTCCGCAGTTCGACGAGCCGCCGTTCCGCTCCTTGGAGCGCATCGACGAGGCCATCGATCGCGGGCAGGAGCGCGCGTTCCGCGTCCTGTGGTTCTGGACGCCACCAGGCTCGGTGGCGCGCAACACGCAGTTCCAGGCGCTGCTCGCATCCCGCTTCCTTGCCGACATGGCCCAGCAGGCGCTGCTCTTCGGGGCGCTGATCGCGATCGCCCGTGAGGGGGGAGGTGCCTTCGAGGCGGGTCTGCTCGGCTGCGCATTCCTGCTGCCGGGCGTGGTGCTCGGCATGTACGGCGGCGCCGTCGCCGACGCGATCCCGAAGCGCGTCGCCCTCGCCGGGGCGTACTTCGGGATGGGCGCGCTGACGCTCGCGATACCGCTCGCGCTCGGGACCGACTTCGGCTCGTTGCTGCTCGTGCTCTTCCTCGTGCGCGTGCTCTTCCAGGTCTCACAGCCGAGCGAGGCCTCCACGGTGCCGCTCGTTGCCAACGACGACGAGCTCGCCGGGGCCACGTCGATGCTCGGGCTCGTCTCGTCGGCGGGGGAGCTGATCGGGAAGGCGCTGCTCGCGCCGGTGATCGTGCGGGCGTTTGGGGTGAACCCCGTGACGGTTATGGCGGGGCTGCTGTTCCTGCTCTCCGCGACTCGCGTCTTCGACCTGCGCCCGCCCGCGCGCCCCGGAGCCACCCCGGACGCCGAGCCGACCGCTCCGCCCTCGACGCGCGAGGCGCTCCAGTGGCTGCTCGACGAGCGGAGTGTGCTCATCATGCTCGTGTTGGCCGGGCTCGCGAGCACGGTCAACGTCGTGCTCGGCATCCTCGGGCCGCAGTACGTCAGCGAGGTGCTCGACGTCGACCCGGCGAACGCGCTCTACGTGTTCGCGCCCGCGCCGCTCGGGTTGTTGCTGGCGCTCGCGATCACGCCATTCCTGGTCGGGCGGCTGGGCGAGCGGCCGGTGGCCGTGACGGGCTTCGCGCTCGTCTCGGCCGTGATGATGGCGCTCGGCCTCGTCGCGCCGCTGAGCGGGGCACTGAGCTGGCTCATCCCCGTCGACATCCCGGGCGTCGGTCCGAGGGTCGAGACGGCGGCCCTACTCTCGATCTTCCTCGGCTTCGGCGTCACGCTCGCCGCCGTCGCGACGCAGACCTATGTCAGCAGGACGGTGCCGCTGCGCATCCAGGGGCGTGCGTTCGCGCTCCTCGGCGTGCTCAAGGACGGACTCGCGATCTTCCCGCTGCTGGCGCTCGGCGCCATCGCCAGCCGGATCGGCGTCGACGCGGTGATCACGGTCGCGCCGGTGTTCTTGCTCGCCATCGCCGTGGGCCTCGACCGGCTGGTCTCGCGCTGGCGCACGCCGCCGCCGATCGACGAAGTCGGCGTCGAGGAGCCCTCGTCGTCCGCGCCGGGCGCCGGGTAATCCGGCCTATGGGTAGATCGGCGTCCGTTCGAGGCCGAGCGTCTGGTCGTAGCCGAACATCAGGTTGAGGTTCTGCAGCGCGTTGCCGCTCTGCCCCTTGAGCAGGTTGTCGATCGACGAGATCACGACCACGCGGCTCTCGTCCGGCGAGGTCAGGAGCGAGATGTCGCAGAAGTTCGACCCCGCCGTGCCCTTGAGCGTCGGCGGCGTGTCCAGCACGCGCACGAACGGCGCACCGTCGAAGAACTCTCGGTAGCGCTCCAGCAGCGCCTCGCGCGAGGCGGTGCGGGTGAGCGACATGTGCATCGTGCTGAGGATGCCGCGCGTCATGCCCAGCAGGTGCGGGACGAAGTGCACGCTCGCCCCGCCGCCGGCGAGCCCGCCGAGCGTGTGCTCGGCCTCGACGACGTGCTGGTGGCTGAACACGCGGTACGGCACCACGTTGTCGTTGAGGTGCGAGAAGTGCTGTGCGGCGGCCGGCTTCTTGCCCGCGCCCGAGGAGCCCGTGAGCCCGTCGACCGTCACCGTGTTGCCCTCGACGAGCCCGTCGGCGAACAGTGGCGCGAGGCCGAGGATGATGCCGACGGCGAAGCAACCGGGGTTCCCGACGATCGGCGACTCCGCGACGACGTCGCCAGTCAGCTCAGGCACGCCGTAGATCGAGCGGTCCAGGAGCGCCTCGGCGACGTGGCTGTTGTCGGCGATCGAGGGGTGCGCGGCGGCGTAGGCCGCGTACGAGGCGGCGTCCGGGAAGCGGAAGTCGCCCGAGTAGTCCAGGAAGCGCATCCCCGCGTCGGCGAGCGCGGGCGCGTAGCCCATCGAGACGCGGTCGGGCGTGGCGAAGACGACGACGTCGCAGTCGCTGCCGATCGAGGTCTCATCGGGCCCCTGCACGACGAGGTCGGTGCGGCCGTGGAGGTGCGGGTACACGTCGGCGATGCGCCTGCCGGCGTCGTCACGCGCGATGAGCGCCGATGCTTCGAGCTCGGGATGCTGCAGGAGCATCTCGATCATGCCGAGTCCGCCGTAGCCGGTTGCCCCCACGAGTTGCACGCGCGGCATGGTCTGTTCCTCCGGTCCGCATCGAGTCGAGGTGACAGGATACGGCTCGGCGCTATCGACGTGCTACGGTCACGCCGTGACCGCCGAGCAGCCGATCTGGCGCGACTTCCTCACCCTCGACGACGCCGCCCTGCTCGCGCAGTGCGACTTCGACCGCTTCCGCGCGAGCGGGCCCGGCGGGCAGAAGCGCAACGTCACCGACTCGGCCGTGCGCCTGCGGCACCGCCCCTCGGGCGTCAGCGCCGAGGCCAACGAGTCGCGCTCCCAGCACGAGAATCGGGCTCGGGCACTGCGCCGCCTGCGCCGCGCGATCGCGGTGCAAGTCCGTGCGCCCCCGGACCTCGACCGCTACTCGCCCGCACCGGAGATCGAGGCAGTGCGCACGCGCGACGGACGGGTGAGTGTCGGGACACGGGACGCGCGGTTCCTGCCGGCCATCGCGGCTCTGTTCGATGTGCTCGAAGTTGCCGAGTGGCGCGTCAGCGACGCAGCGCGCGCCGCCGGCGTGTCGACGGCCGCGCTTGGGCGGCTGCTGGCGCAGGACGCGGCCGTGTGGCGCGCCGCGAACGAGCGTCGCCGCGCGCACGGGCTGTCGGCGCTGCGGGCGAGGTAGGCGCTCCGGCTGGCTGCTCTCGGGTTCTTCGAGCGTGCTAACGCAGGTCGAAGGGCCGCGATTCGAGGGGGACGATCTTGCCGCCTCGGTACTCCCAGATCTCGACGAAGCCCGTCTGCAGGTCACCGGTCGCGTTCCAGTCCAGGGGTGAGGCGGCGCCGTCGTAGTCGATCTCCTCGCCGTTACGCACCGCTTCGAGGGCGGCCGCGATGCCCTCCGGGCCCGCGATCACCGTCTGGCCCGGCGGCTGGACGACGTTGCGGAGCTGGTCGCGGATCGCCGTGCTGTCGGTGGCGCCCGCGGCCTCCGCGGCCAGCGCGATGGCGATCACGGCGTCGTAGCCCCCGCGAACGTAGGCGCGCGCCGGCTCCTCGCCGAACTGCGCGATGTAGGCGCGGTTCCACGCGGCCGTCGAGGGCTCGTCGGCGCTGCTCCCGGGCGCGGTGCCCTTCATGCCGTCGATGTGCTCGGCGCCGATTTTCGCGGCGAGATCCTCGCTGCGCGTCGCGTCGGCAAAGACGAACTTCGTGAACACCTCGTTCTCGATCGACTCGCGCAGGAACACCTCGGCCTCGCCGGGGAAGGCGATCACTACGAGGAGTTCGGCCCCGCCGCTCGCCGCCTGCTGTAGCTCGGCGAGGTACGACGGCTGTCCGAGCGCCGAGTACGAGGCGGCCGTGACGTTGCCTGCGAAGTTGTTGATGAACACCTCGGCCGAACCCTGGCCGTAGGCGTCGTCGCGGTACAGCAGCCCGACGTTGTCGAGGCCCTCCTCCTCGGCGAGTGCGGCGAGCACCACGCCCTTCGCCACGTCCGAGGGGGCGCTGCGGAACAGGAAGTCATTGTCGTTCGAGGTCGACAGCGCGGGCGAGGAGGCCGACGGCGTGATCATCACCACGCCCGACGGGCCGATCACGCTCTCCGTGACCGCGAGCGTCACCGTGCTGGAGATGGCGCCGACGATGGCCTGCACACCCTCGACTTCGACGAGCCGCCGGGCCTCCTCGACACCCTGCGTCGGGTTGACCTTCGTGTCGCCGAAGAGCAGCTCCACGTCGCGGCCGAGGACGCCCCCGGCCTCGTTGATGTGCTGCACGGCCAACTCGACGCCGACGCTGATCACGTCGCCGAGCTCCGCGAGCGAGCCGGATCGGTCGGCGAGGTAGCCGATGCGCAGCGGCTCGACGCTGTCGGCGCCACTGTCCTCGCCGTCGTCGCACGCGAGGGCGAGCGCGGCCACGGCGAGCGGCACAAGCAGCCAGCGGGTTATCACGTTCGTCACGCCCTGAGGCTACCGTGCGACCGCGTATCAGGCACGCTCGATGGTCGCTGTGAGCCCGAAGGAATCGAGGCGGTCGCGGTACAGCTCGGCGCGCTCCAGCGGGCAGGCGATGACCTCGGCGCGGCCGCGCAGGTGCGCCTCGATCATGATTGCCATCGCCCGTTCGGTATCGAGCTCCGGCACCGATGCGAGCAGCGCCCGCACCACGTGCCCCATCTCGTTGTGGTCGTCGTTGTGCAGCACGACCACGTACGGCGGCAGCGTCTCGCTGAGCGGACGCTCGCGCACCTCCAGGTCGCGCGTGGGCGCGGGCGGCGTGGGGCCGGGCGGCGAGGTCATCGGCGCCCGGACGTCAGTCGTAGCGCCAGGTGATGGTGCGCTTCGGGCGCAGGCGCAGGTACACCGCGCCAGGGCGAGCCTCCGAGGGCGCCTCGTCCGCGGCGCCACCACGGCGGCGGTGCGCCTCGCGCTCCAGCTCCAGGCGTGCGGCCGGGTCCCGTACGACCTCGATGTCGCCCTGCAGCAATGCGCCGCTCAGGTCGCCGCCAGCCCTCGAACCCGTGACGGTCAGGGAGCCGCGTGGGTCGCGCTCGGCGTTGCGGACCTTCTGTGTGCCGTCCGGCGTGCCGAGCAGGATGTCGTCGCCGAGGCGGAAGTAGCCGAGCGGCACCACATGCGGGTAGCCCTCGCGGTCGAGGGTGGCGAGCAGCCCCCACTCGTTGCCGGTGCCCGCGTCCAAATAGTCGCGGAGCTCGTCGCCTTCCATCCGTCGCGATCTCATCGTCATGTCATGCCTCCTTCGGCGTCTTCAAATACGAGGTCCATCCAGCGGTGCTCAATGCCGGCGTCGAGGAACACGTCGCCGCGCGCGACGTAGCCGAGCTTCGCATAGAAGCCAACGGCGTACTCCTGCGCAGCCAGCGTGCATCCGGCGTAGCCGCGCCGACGGGCCTCCTGGTGCAGGGCCTCCATGACGCCGACGCCCCAGTAGCGCCCTCGCTCCGACTGGATCACGGCGACGCGGCCGATGTGCGGGAGATCACCTGCCGGTTGGTCGAGCAGCAGCCGAGCGGTTGCCACCGGGCGGCCGTCGAGGCGCCCGAGGACGTGGACCGCGTCGGTCACTGTCGCCGGGTCGGCGTCGTAGCGGTCGATCTCCTCGTCCTCGTCGATGCGCTGCTCGTCGATGAAGACGGCGCGGCGCACGGTCAGCGCCTCCTCCATCTCCTCGAGCGTGGTGACAACGGTGACGCGGAAGCCGGGCGTGACGAGCGCCTCGAACTCCTCGGGCGACTGGAGCGTGAGCTGCGTCTCGACGATGTCATGCCAGCGGCCGAACTTGTAGCCGAACTGGCGGCGCAGCGCCGTGCGCTCGAAGCCGAGCGATTCGAAGAGCGCGAGGCTGGCCGCGTTCTCCGAGGTGATGCGCGCGATCAGCACGTGGAGGCGGCGCTCGTGGGCACCCTCGATCAGCGCCTCGACCAGCTGCCGGCCGACGCCGGTGCGGTGGTGATCCGGGTCGATGTAGACCGTGACCTCGCGTGTGAAGCGGAAGCCGAACTTCTGCATCGGCGAGAGGTACGCGAAGCCGATCACCGTTGCGCCGCCCTGCGCGACGATCACCATCTCGTCTCGGTACGTCTCCAGCCACGCGCGCCGCCGCGCGTCCGTCCACGGCCACTCGTCGAGCGTCGCGACGCCCTCGAGGATCTCGCGGTTGTAGATGCGCTGAATCGCCGGCACGTCGTGCGCGCCCGCGGGTCGGATCGTGATCGGGTCGGTCACGTGCTGCTCGCCCTCCCTCGCCACATGCACGCTGGGCGGGATTCTACCGGCCCGCCCCGCCGCTTCGCGTATCCTGCCGGGCGTGCGGGGGGAGGGCGAGATGGCCAAGACCGACACGGTGACCGCGGCGCAGCTCGACGGGTGGTTCGAGTCGATCTCCAACTGGGGGCGCTGGGGTGACGACGACCAGCGTGGTGCGCTCAATCTGATTACCGACGCCAAGCGCGCTGAGGCCGCCTCGCTGGTGAGCGAGGGCGCGATCGTGAGCTGCGCGCAGGAGCTGCCGAAGCGGCCGGCCCCGGACAACCCGACGCCGGTCATCCACGCCATGCAGGGCGCGGGTGACGTGACGAGGGGAGGCGGAGGCGGCGCGAGCGACATGATCGCGATCAATCCGCACGGCTACGCGACCACCCACCTGGACGCGCTCTGCCACATCTTCCACAACGACCGGATGTACAACGGCTACCCGGCCTCGATGGTCACGAGCCTTGGGGCGCGGCTCAACAGCATCATGGCCGGCCAGGACGGGATCGTGAGCCGCGGCGTGCTGCTCGACATCCCGGCGCTGCGTGGCGTGGAGTACCTCGAACCCGGCGAACGCATCCTCGTCTCGGACCTCGAGGCCGCCGAGGAGCGACAGGGCGTGCGCGTCACGCCGGGCGACATCCTGCTCGTACGCACTGGCCGCGACGAGCGCAACGCGACCGAGGGTCGCTGGGACCCGATGACCGGCGGGCTCGCGGGGCTATCGGGCGAGACGGCGCCCTGGCTGCGCGAGCGCGACGTGGCGGTACTCGGCGGCGACGGCGTCTCCGACGCGCTGCCGAGCCTGGTGCCGGAGTGGGCGATGCCCATCCACGCGCTCGCGCTCGTCGCGCTGGGCGTGCACCTCATCGACAACATGCAGCTCTCCCGCGTCGCCGCCGCGTGCGAGGAGTTCGAGCGGTGGGAGTTCCAGCTCACCCTAGCGCCGCTGCGGCTCGCGCAGGGCACCGGGTCGCCGGTCAATCCGATCGCGCTGTTCTGACCACGCACCGTCGAGGCGGCTCGATGCGATACGCTGCCGTCTCGACGGCATCGAGCGAGTACGAGGGGCGGAGGGCCGCATGATCTACGAGCTGCGTATCTACGAGGCAGCGCCGGGCAAGATGCCCGCACTGCACGCGCGCTTCCGCGACCACACCATGCGCATCTTCGGCAACCACGGCATGGAGGTCGTCGGGTTCTGGACGTACGCCCACGGTGGCTGGAGCGACCAGCTGGTCTACATCATGCGCTTCGACAGCATGGAGGACCGCGCCGCCAAGTGGGCCGCCTTCGGCGCCGACGAAGAGTGGCGTGAGGTCGTCACCGAGTCGCATCGAGACGGCTCGCTGACCACGCGCATCCGCTCCGACATCCTCGCCGCCACCGACTACTCGCCGATGCGGTAGCGCCCGCCCGGCGCCTCGGCTTCCTCTACGACGGGCGCGCGGGCCCTCGGGCTCGCGTGCCTATCATGCGCGCGTCCAACGATGACGCGAACGCGATGAGACGAGGAGCCGCCATGACCCAGCCACGAGACAGCGGAACGCAGGCGCGCAGCGTGCTTGAGGAGATCACGCCGAGGCTCGCCGAGCTCACGACGGAGCTCGTCTTCGACGAGATCTGGGAGCGCCCGGAGCTGTCGAAGCGCGACCGCAGCCTCATCGTCGTCGCGGCGCTGACGGCGCTCTACCGCACCGACCAGCTGCGAGCGCACGTGGGGCGCGCGCTCGACAACGGCGTCACGCGCGAGGAGATCTCGGAGATCATCACGCACATGGCGTTCTACACCGGCTGGCCATGCGCCGTGAACGCCGCCAACGTCGCGAAGCAGGTCTTCGACGACCGCGACTAGCCGACTCGCCTCTCGGGGGAGGCGCTAGGCCGTCGGGCGGCCTCGGTTGCCGCCCCCATTCGCGTCGGACGGATGCGGGTGCGGACTATCATGCCCGTGCCCGCCGAGTTGACGGCGGGGATGGGAGACGGTCATGACCCAGCAGACAGAAGAAGAGTCCCCGATACGGGCATTGCTCGGGGATGTCGCGCCCAGGCTCGCGGATCTCACCGAGGAGGTGGTGGTCGACCAGCTCTGGGAGCACGAAGGCGGCATCTCGAAGCGCGACCGCAGCTTCATGACGGTCGCGACGCTCACGGCGCTCTACCGCACCGAACAGCTGCGGGCCCACATCGGGATGGCGCTGGAGAACGGGGTGACGCGCGAGGAGATCGGCGAGATCATCACCCACATGGCGGCCTACGCCGGCTGGCCGTGCGCGGTCAACGCCGCCATCGTGGCGGGCGAGGTCTACGAGGAGCTCGACGGCTAGCGACTCCGCGACCGAGGCCGATGGTGGCCAGAGCAGCCTGAGTGACAGCGCGCCCGGGAGGGCGCGGCGAGGAGGCGACGATGCGCGCGGCATACCACGAGACCGAGGGCGGGCTCGATGTCCTGCAGTACGGCGAGGTGCCGGACCCCGAGCCCGGCCCCAACGACGTGCTCATTCGCGTCCAGACCACCTCGATGGACCGGCTTGACGTCTTCACCCGCGAGGGCTCGCACGGGCAGGGCGTGGTGGGCGACCGCTACATCGGCGGCCGCGACTTCGCCGGGACCATCGAGGCGCTCGGCAGTGAGGTCCGAGGCTTCGAGGTGGGGCAGCGCGTGGCCGGCACGGGCTCCTCGACGCACGCCGAGCTCGCCGTCGCCTCGGCGGTGGGCACGTTCGCGATACCCGACAACCTCTCGTTCGACGAGGCGGGCTCGGCGCCGACCGCGGGGCGCAGCGCGCACGGCGCACTGATAGACAAGGCGCGCATCCAGCCTGGCGAGACGGTGCTCGTGATCGCCGCCGGGAGCGGGGTCGGGAGCTTCGCCCTGCAGATCTCGAAGGCCGCCGGATGCCGCGTCATCGCCACCGCCGGCGCCGCCGACAAGTGCCAGCAGGCGCTCGACCTCGGCGCCGACGCGGCGATCAACCACTACGAGGAGGACATCGCCGCCCGCGTGCGCGAGCTGACCGGCGGGCGTGGCGTCGAGGTGGTGTGCGACTCGGTCGGCACGCCGGTATGGCGCGCCTGCACCGACTCGCTGGCGCCCGAGGGGCGCTTCGTGACGTGCGGCGTGACAGCGGGCCATCTCGCGAGCATCCACCTCGGGCGGCTGTTCACGATGGGGCACGCCTACATGGGCATCGGCCGGCCGAGCCCGCACGAGATTCGTCGGACGCTGACGGGCCTGTTCCACATGCTCGAGCAGGGCTCGATCCGCTCGATCGTGCACGCGAAGTTCCCGCTCAGCGAGATCGCGCAAGCGCACGAGCTGATGGAGGGCTCCACCTTCTTCGGCAAGATCGTCCTCAACCCGTAGCGCACGAGGCGTGCTGGGGCTCAACCCTCGGCGAGCAGAGCCTCGATCTCGCGACGCAGCACGGGCAGGTCATCGTTCGCAGTCTCCCAGACGAGGCGGTCGTTGATAGCGGCATAGCCATGCACGAGGAGGTTGCGAAAATCAATGATGTCGCGCCAGTCGGTGATTCGAGCAGCCACGTCCGGGTGGCGGCGCGAGAGTTGGCTGACTGCCTCGCCGACAATCGTGAACTGGCGCTCGACCGCGCTTCGTAGCAGTACGTCTTGCTGGTAGTCCGCAAGCGAGCGCTCGGCGGTGAAGGCCTCGATATGCGTGATTGCGCCTTGGACATCTTGGAGGAGGGTTCTGGCTTCACGCTCCATACAGCAACTCGCGGGTCTGCTCGACCGACTCGCGAAAGTACGGGTTCTTGACCGCCGAGGCGTCGACGAGGTCGATTTCGCGGTCGAACAAGGCTCGCAACCCCTTGAGGAGGCCGAAGTACGTCCTGCGGTAATCACCGGGACCTGGCGGCTCGAAGTCGACAAGGAAGTCGAGGTCGCTCGCCTCGGGGTCGAAGCCACCGCGCACGGCCGAGCCGAACACGTCGAGCCGCCTCACCCGGTACTCCCGGCAGAGCTCTTCGACCTCAGCTCGATGGTCCTCGACGATCGGGTGCACTGGAAGCCTCCCCCTCCACGATACGCCCGGCGCGCGCGTCGCGTCGCGCGGTGCGATGATGGGGCAACGAGCACGCGCGAGCCGACGAAAGGCCGTCCCATGCCGCAAGAGCCCTACCGCATCGAGCCGCAGGGGCTCGACGACTACCTCGACGTGATGAGCAAGGCGGTGTTCCAGAGCGGCATGTCCTGGAAGGTCGTCGAGGGGAAGTGGGACACCACCCGCGAGGCGTTCCACGGCTTCGACGTCGAGCGCGTCGCCACGATGGACGAAGCGGAAATTGATGCCCTCGCCAACGACACGCGGGTGATCCGCAACCGCCGGAAGCTCCACGCCGTCGTCAGCAATGCCGGCCGCATGCTGGAGCTCGAGGACGAGCACGGCACGTTCCGCGACTACCTGCGCTCGCTGGACGAGTTCTGGGACACGCTCAAGATGCTGCGTAAGGACTTCAAGTTCCTCGGCGACTTCGGGGGGTACTACTTCCTCTTCGTCGTCGGCGAAGAGGTTCCGCCGCACGAGGAGTTCCGCGAGCAGATCCCCGTGGCGGCGGGCCGACGCTAACCCGCTAGCTGCCAGCCGCGGCCACCGCCGCGCACGCCTCGCCGAGGCGCGCGATCGCCCCACGCAGCGTGTCGGGCGGGACGGTGGGGTAGGCGAGGCGGATGTGACGCTCATCCGAGCCCTCGGGCGCGTAGAGCGTGCCGGTTGTGACGGCCACGTCGCGCTCTGCGGCGGCAGTCTGGAGCGCGCTGGCGTCGATGCCCTCGGCGAGGCGGATCCACAGGTAGAAGCCCCCGCCGGGCAGCACGAACGAGGCGAGCTCGCCGAACGCGGCGCGCACGGCCTCGGCGGCCACGTCGCGGCGCTCGCGGTACACGTCCTGGATGCGCGCGAGGTGCGCCCCGTGCGTCCCGCCCTCGTAGTACGCGAGGAGCGTGCGCAGCACGAGCGGCGAGCTGCCGTTGTCGAGGCGGGTGAACACGACGTGCCGGATTGCTTCCTCGCCGCCGACCACCCAGCCGACCCGTAGCCCCGTCGCGACGGTCTTGGAGGCCGTCCCGACGTACAGCACGCCCCGCCCGCGCGCGACGGAGAACATCGAGTCGGGAGCCGGCCCATCGAAGTCGAGCCCGGCGTAGGCGTCGTCCTCGACGATGAGGACGCCGTGACGCGCGGCTATGTCGACGATCTCCTCGCGGCGCCCCCGCGGCACGGTCGCGCCGCTGGGGTTGTCGTAGGTGGCCACGAGGTAGATGAGCTTCGCCGTCGCACCTTCGGCGGCGATGCGGTCGAGGACCTCGGCGAGCGCGTCGGCGCGCATGCCGCCCTCGTCCTGCGGGACGGCGACGATGCGGGCGCCGCGCGCGCGGAACGAGCGGATCGCGCCCGGGTAGGCCGGCGCGCTGATCACCGCGACGTCGCCGGGGCCGAGGAACGTTGCGGCGATGTTGTCGATGGCATGGGCGCTGCCGGAGCAGAGCGTGACGTTCTGGGGGCCGAGCGCGAGGCCGCTCGCCTCGGACTCCCGGTCGGCGATCCACGCCCTCAGGGGCTCGTAGCCCTGCGCGCCGCCGTAGGTGAGCGCGCCGCCGGGGTCGGCGCGCAGTGCGCGCTCCATCGCGTCGGCGATCGCGTCGACGGGAAGCGTGGCATGGTCGGGCACGCCGGCGTTGAGGTCGTAGGCGAGCGGTGAGAGCGATGTCGGCTGCGCGAGGTCGCCCACGAACGGCCCAAGCAGCCGTTCGTAGTCGGCCCCGCCGGCAAATGCAGGTTCGTCGGTGCTCACGGTCGTGCAGCCTACGTGTCCGCGCGCGAGACGACAATGGAGGCGGTACCCGGTCGCGGTGTTGCCCCTCGCGACAGGCGCTACACTGACCCGGCGACGGCCCCGCGAGGCGCCTCGCCGGCCCGCCGGACAAGCTTTCTCAGCACGAGGAGACGCGATGACCACCGGACCCGGACAGCCACCACCCCAGCAACCACAGGTCGTCGACGCCCCGAACTTCGAGGGCGGCGAGTGGCTGCAGGGCGGGCCGGTCGACGTTCGGGGTCTCGGCAAGCCGCTGCTCGTCGACTTCTGGGACTACACCTGCCTCAACTGCCTGCGCACGCTCCCGTACCTGGCCGAGTGGCACCGGCGCTACGAGGAGCACGGGCTCACCATCGTCGGCGTCCACACCCCGGAGTTCGACTTCGCGCGCAACCCGGAGCGCGTGCGCGAGGCGATCGCTGACCTCAAGGTCCCGTACCCGGTGGTGCTCGATGCGGAGTTCGCGATCTGGCGCGCGTACGGGAACCGCTTCTGGCCGTCCAAGTACTTCGTCGACCGCGAGGGCAAGGTCCGCGCGCAACACTCGGGCGAGGGCGCGTACGGCGAGTCCGAGCAGGTGCTGCAGGCGCTGCTACGTGAGCAGGAGGGCTTCGACGCCGAGCTCCCGGACCCGATGGAGCCGCTGCGCCCCGAGGACGGGCCGGGCATGGTCTGCTATCGCGTCACGCCGGAGCTGTACTGCGGCTACTCGCGCGGCATCATCGGCAACCTCGGCGGCCCGCAGCCGGACCGCCCGCACCGCTACGCCGACCCCGGCAAGCACGTCGAGGGCACGCTGTACCTGGACGGCCACTGGATGGTGTCGGGCGAGAACACCGCGCGGCCGTTCGGCGCGCAGGGCCCGAGCCGCATGACGCTCACCTACATGGCCGCTGACGTGAACCTCGTGATGCACCCGCCGATCATGGGCGGGAGCGGCGAGGTCCGGGTGCTGCTGGACGGCGAGCCGCCTTCTGGCGCCGCCGCCGGCGAGGACGTCGAGGGCGGCAGCGTGGCCGTCGACAGGCCGCGGATGTACCGCCTCGTGCGGGGCGTCGACGTGGAGCGGCACACGCTGACGGTCGAGACCGAGTCGGATGGACTCGCCACGTTCGCGTTCACATTCACGTCGTGCGTCGCGCCCCCGCCCGAGGAGTAGCCACCCTCCCGCCGGTACGTCATAACGACCCGCGCTGATACGCTGCAAGCCGACCGGCCGCCTCGGCCGGTTTGCAACGCTCGCGGGACTCGAACGCGGGCGTCCGAGGGTTCCATCGTGGCCGACCAGCGCCGTCTCAACGTCTTCTTCGACGTCGATTACACGCTGATCATGGCGGACGGGCGGCTGCGCAATCACACCGAGGAAGTGTTCCAGCGCCTCAAGGACGCCGGTCACTCCATCTACATCTGGTCCGGGGTCGGCATCCGCCGCTTCGACATGCGCCTCCACGGACTCGACGGCTACGTCGACGACTACTTCGTGAAGCCGCTGTACCGCTACCGCGAGCGGCTCGACGAGATGGACGTCCCGATCGTCCCGGACTACGTGATCGACGACCACCCGCAGGTCGTGCGCGCCTTCGACGCCGGCTACCACATCCCCGACATCGCCCGCCGCGACGACCGCGAGCTGCTCAACGTGCTCGAGGAGATCGAGGCCCTCGCCGATGGCGGCGCTCCCGGGGATGACGCGTCCGGCGGCAACGAGTAGGAGTCCCGAGATGGAACTCACCGACGAACAGCGCGCCTATCTGGACCGCAACCTGCTCTGCATCCTCGCCACGTCACGGCGGGACGGGACGCCGCAGGTGTCGACCCTGCACTACTCGGTCCAGGACGACGGCATCTACATCGGCGTCGGCCGCACCTCGGCGAAGTGGCACAACGTCGGGCGTCAGCCGCGCGTGGCGATCGTCGTGAACGAGGGCCGCGCGCAGCTCGTGGTCTACGGGACGGCCGAGCAGGTCGGTGACGACCCCGAGCGCGTCGACCGCTACCGCGCACACCGCACGCAGACCCACGGCAAGGGCGGCGAGCTGGGCCTGCCGCAGGAGGGCGACGCCTTCCGCGAGATGCTCGACGCCGGCAACCGCGCCCTGCTGCGCATCACCCCGGAGCGCGTCCTCCACAACGAGTAGCCCTCGATCCGGCTCCCTCTCCCGCACTGCGGGAGAGGGCCGGGGGGTGAGGGTCCGGCAGGCTCCTCGACAGGCCACGCGTACCTGACGCGTACGGGGCGCGCAAACCCCCTCACCCTCACCCTCTCCCCCGCAGCCTGGCTGGGTCGGGGAGCCGAGGGCTGACCTCCGCTCGCCTCGGATGCGGGGATACCCCGCGGGCGGGGGCGAGGGGATCAGATAGGAAGTCGGAGCCTACGCCTCCGGCGCGGGACGCGCGCCGCCCTGACCCGGAGCGTCCGCCGACTGCAGGTACCCCTGCACGAGCGCGGCGATGCGGCCGCGTTCGAGGCTGGCGGCGGCGCGGATCGGCTCACCGTCGGTTGCGGCCTGCGCGCCCGTCGAGAGCATCGGCAGCGCGATATCGACGCGCGAGTCGCCGCTGAGCCGAAGCAGCGGCTCGGCGATGGTCCAGCCGGAGCAGCCCGGGTGGCGCGAGGGGTCGCGTCCGACACGGGCGGCCCAGTCCAGTGCGCGCTCGCGCACGTCGTAGTGCGAGAAGAGCCGGTAGTCCGGGTCCCACCAGTCGCGCTCGAAGCAGGCCGGGGACCAGTCGATCGGGAGCGGGCGGTCGTCGGCCGTCAGCGGGTCGAGAGCGACGAGCCAGAGCGCGGCGGCAAGGGCCAGGGGCGTCGTGTGGTAGTTCCCGCCACCCTCGGTGGTCCACGTGAGTGCGTGCGCCGTCGCCATTGCTTGCGAGACGCGGGCGTCGACGCCGAGCCCGGCCGCCATCAGCGTGCGCGTCACGAGGATGTGCCCAATCAGCCGGGCCTCCTCGTCCGAGTCGCTGAGCTCGCCGGTGGGGAGCGTCAGCGACGCCTCGGCGTCGGGCGGGAAGCACGCGAACGTGGTCGTGATGCCGCAGTCATGGCCAGGCGCGCCGGGCTGCCCGAAGGCGTCGAGGAGTGCGTCGAGGTCGTCGGGGTTGTCGACGGCGCCCTGGTCCCGGGCGGCGGGCCAGAGCCGGAGCGCGGCGTCGAGGACGGGAGTGTCTGACACGCCAGCGACGCTACGAACGGCCCCCGGCAGTGTCAACGCGGTTCATGGCCCGCTCGCCGGGCGCGGCCTACGATCGCGTCATGCGCCGTCTCACCAGGCATGCCGCGGCCCGGTACGCGCGAGGAGCGTTCGCAGGCCTCCTCGCGCTGTGGCTGGTCGGCGTCGCGTGCCGTGGGGCTACCGACTCTGGCGACGTCATCATCGAGCCCGTGACGGCGACACCGACACCTGCGGTGGCTTCCCATGTCACGCCCGTGGCAACGCCAACTGCCGCCACGACGGTGGCGTCCACCCCCACTCCAAGCC
>VXTU01000132.1 GCA_009837285.1 Chloroflexota bacterium
GGACTTACGCGAAGAGGGGGTAGACGCCGGCCCTTACCTTCGGTCCGCGTCCCGATGGCGCAGGATGCTGTCGGCCGACACCTCCGATGTCATCTCCGCCTTGTGAGTGCGAACCTCCTCGAGCCATTTGTCGACGGACGGCTTCGAGGCGAGCCGCTCAAGCTCGGCGCGCAGGTAGTCTTCCAGCGATACACGCCGCCGCGTAGCGCGCGACTGGAGTGCGTCGCGTACCGCCTCGGGTACGTCACGGATCGTGATCTTTACCGGCACAACAGCAATCCGCTCACTCCCGCAGCTTCAGCACCGCCATGAATGCCTCCTGCGGCACCTCGACCGAGCCGAGCATTTTCATGCGCTTCTTGCCCGCCTTCTGCCGTTCGAGGAGCTTGCGCTTGCGCGTCACGTCCCCGCCGTAGCACTTCGCCAGCACGTTCTTGCGCATCGCCCGCACCGTCTCGCGTGCGACGATGCGGCCGCCGACGGCGGCCTGGATCGGCACGTCGAAGAGCTGGCGCGGGATCAGTTCCTTGAGCGCGCTGCTCAGCTGCCGGCCCTTCGCAGCCGCGCCCTCGGACTGCACGATCGTCGAGAGCGCGTCGACCGGGTCGCCGTTGACGAGGATCTCGAGGCGCAGCACCTTCGTCGGCTCGTAGTCCTCGAACTGATAGTCGAGCGAGGCGTAGCCCTGCGTGCGCGCCTTCAGCTGGTCGTAGAAGTCCACCACGATCTCGGACAGCGGCGCCAGGAACTCGGCGAGTACGCGCGCTTCGCCCTCCTCGGCGCCCTGGTCCAGGTACTGCAAGTGCTGGTAGCGACCGCGCCGCGACGTGACGAGCTCCATCACCTGCCCGAGGTAGCGCGAGGGCACGGTGATCGCGAGCCGCATCCACGGCTCGCGCACCTCGCTGATCTCGTTCGGGATAGGCAGCTCTGCGGGACTGTCGACGACGATCTCGCGGCCGTCGGTGCGCGTCACCTCGTACTCGACCGAGGGCGCGGTCGCGACCAGCTCGAGGCCGAACTCGCGCTCGAGGCGCTCCTGGACGATGTCCATGTGCAGGAGCCCCAGGAACCCCGCGCGGAACCCGAAGCCGAGCGCGGCAGACGTCTCGGGCTGCCATACGAGCGCCGCGTCGTTCAGCGTCAGGCGCTCCAGCGCGTCGCGCAGGACCTCGTAGTCGTTGGGGTCGGTCGGGTAGATGCCGGCGAAGACCATCGGCTTGGCGGGACGGTAGCCCGGCAGCGCCTCGGCGGCGCCGTTGCGCTCCGACGTCACGGTGTCGCCGACGCGGCTCTCGCCCACGCTCTTCAGACCCGTCGCGAGGTAGCCAACCTGTCCCGCGGAGAGCATCGGCGCGACCTCGAGGTCCGGACGGAAGACCCCCACCTCGAGCGGCTCGAAGCGCGTGCGCTGCTGCACGAGCCGCAGCCGCTCGCCGCCACGAACCGCCCCGTCCACTACGCGCACGTACGCCATCACGCCCTTGTAGGAGTCGTACTTGGAGTCAAAGACGAGGGCGCGCAGCGGCGCGTCGGGGTTGCCCTCCGGTGGCGGGATCCGCTCTACGACGGCGTCGAGGATCTCGTCGATGCCTGCGCCGCTCTTCGCCGAGGCGTACAGGATCTGGTCCGGGTCGAAGCCGATCACGTCGACCAACTCGCGTGCGACGCGCTCCGGCTCGGCAGCGGGCAGGTCGATCTTGTTGACGACCGGGATCAGCTCCAGGTCCAGGTCGAGGGCGGCGTAGACGTTGGCGAGCGTCTGCGCCTGGATGCCCTGCGCGGCGTCCACCACCAGCACCGCGCCCTCGCACGCGGCGAGCGCTCGCGAGACCTCGTAGGCGAAGTCGACGTGGCCGGGGGTGTCGATGAGGTTGAGCTCGTAGTCGCGGCCATCAGGGGCGCGGTACTCCATGCGCACGGCCTGGGCCTTGATGGTGATGCCCTTCTCTCGCTCCAGCTCCATCGAGTCGAGGAGCTGCTCGCGCATCTCGCGGCTGGTGACCGCGCCGGTGCGCTCCAGCATGCGGTCGGCAAGCGTCGACTTGCCGTGGTCGATGTGGGCGATGATCGAGAAGTTGCGGATGTGCTGCACGCGATCATCGTAGCCGCGTGATGCCCGCACGCGCACGCAGGCGCGCCGCGGCCAGACGCGACGAGGGCGGGTTGCCCCGCCCTCGTGGTGTTTCGCCTGGGTGCGCCCGCTAGACGCGGTGGCAGGCCACCCAGTGGTTGGGCTCGGCCTCGCGGAACTCCGGGATGACCTCGCGGCACTCGTCGATCGCGATCGGGCAGCGCGTCTGGAAGACGCACCCCGGAGGCGGCCGCAACGGCGACGGCACGTCGCCGACGAGGATGATGCGCTCACGCGTGCGCTCGATCTCCGGGTCGGTGATCGGCACGGCGGAGAGCAGCGCCCGTGTGTACGGGTGCAGCGGGTTCTCGTATAGCTCGTTGGAGTCGGCCAGCTCCATGATCTTGCCGAGGTACATCACCGCCACGCGGTCGGAGATGTGCCGCACGACCGCCAGGTCGTGAGCGATGAACAGGTACGTCAGGTCGTACTCGGACTGCAGGTCCTCAAGCAGGTTGATGATCTGCGCCTGAATCGACACGTCGAGCGCCGACACCGGCTCGTCGAGGACGATGAACTCCGGCTCGACCGCAAGCGCGCGCGCCACGCCGATGCGCTGGCGCTGGCCGCCCGAGAACTCGTGCGGGTAGCGCTTCGCGAAGTACGGGTTGAGGCCTACCTGGTCGAGGATCGCCTCGACGCGCTCGTTGCGCTCGTTGCCCTTGTAGAGGCCGTGGATGACCATCGGCTCGGAGATGATGCTGGCCACGCTCATGCGCGGGTTCAGGGACGAGTACGGGTCCTGGAAGATCATCTGCATGCGCCGCCGGTAGGAGCGCAGCGCCCGTCCCTTGATGTTGTTCAGCTCGTCGCCGGCGAACTTCACCGTGCCCGCCGTGGGGCGGTGGAGCTGGAGCAGCGCGCGGCCGGTGGTGGACTTGCCGCAGCCGGACTCGCCCACGAGGCCGAGCGTCTCGCCCTTCCTGACCGTGAACGAGATGCCGTCTACGGCCTTCACGTCCGCGACCTTGCGCTGGAACAAGATCCCCGATGTCACGGGGAAGTACATCTGCAGGTCTTCAACCTCTACGAGGTCGTCGCCCATCGCGACGGTGTCAGTAGTCATCGCAGCCCCCTCGGCTCGTTGAACCTCGAGTCAGATTCGTCGATGTACGTCGTTACGCCGTCAGCATCCCGACGACGCCTTCGTTGACGCCGCGCGTGCGCGCGTCCTCGGTTGGGTCGCGCCAGCACCGCGCCCAGTGGCGCTCGTCCACGAGCTCCAGCTGCGGTGAGTCGGTGCGGCACTTGTCGATCGCCCAGTCGCAGCGCGGCTCGAACGCACAACCCGGGATCGGGTTGATGAGCAGTGGCGGCTGGCCCTCGATCGCGTCGAGGCGGATGTGCTCGGTCGCGTCGAGGCGCGGTACCGAGGCCATCAGACCCACGGTGTACGGGTGCTTGGGGTTCTTGAAGATGTCGATCGTCGACCCCGACTCCACGATCTGGCCGGCGTACATCACGTTCACGCGGTCGGCGTAGCGGGACACGACGCCAAGGTTGTGCGTGATGATGACGACGGCGGTACCGAGGTCGCGTGACAGCTGGGCCATCAGCTCCAGGATCTGCGCCTGAATCGTGACGTCCAGCGCCGTCGTCGGCTCGTCGGCGAGGAGCAGCTTCGGGTTGCAGGACAGCGCCATCGCGATCATCACGCGCTGGCGCATGCCGCCCGAGAACTGGTGCGGGTAGTCGTCCAGGCGCGCTCCCGCCTCCGGGATACCCACCAGCTCGAGCAGCTCGACCGCGCGGGCGCGGGCCTCCGGCCGTTCGAGGCCAAGGTGCAGCGTGATCGCCTCGGTGAGCTGGTTGCCGATCGTCAACACCGGGTTGAGCGATGTCATCGGCTCCTGGAAGACCATCGCGATGCGGTTGCCGCGGATGTCGCGCATCTCCGCGTCGGAGACTTCGAGCAGGTCCTCGCCCTCGAAGAGGATCTCGCCCTCGACGATCCGTCCCGGGGGACGGGGGATGAGGCGCAGGATGGAGAGCGCCGATACGGACTTGCCGCACCCGGACTCACCGACAAGGCCCAGCGTCTCGCCCTCTTCGAGGTCCCATGAGACCCCGTCGACGGCGCGGACTACGCCTTCCTCGGTGTAGAAGTAGGTACGGAGATTCTTGACCTCAAGCAGTTTCTCGCTCACTTGCGGCGGCCCTCCTGCGGCCGAGGAGATGGGGCTCTACGGGCCCTACTGGTGGGGAAGAGGAGACTCGAACTCCTACGCCTTGCGGCACATGATCCTAAATCATGCTCGTCT
>VXTU01000143.1 GCA_009837285.1 Chloroflexota bacterium
CCCCCCACCCTCTCCCCCGCAGGAGGGGGCGAGGGGACCGGAGCCCGTACAATCGTGCCGATGCCCGACAACAATGAGCGCCCGCGCTTCCGCCCCGAGCCCGACCACTTCGCGCTGCGCGGCCGCATGGCGCCCGAGGTGCCGACGGAGATGATGGCGCACATCGCGCGCGTCGTCGGGCTGACCGAGATCTTCGCGCGGCGGCACGACGCCGACCTCGCCGTCGCGCTGCGCGCCGCGCAGGGCCACGACCTGCTACGCGCCCTCTCGAAGCAGGAGTGGCTGCGCATGGCCGATGAGCGCGGCCTCGCGATGCTGCCGATGGAGCGAGAGCGCCCCGTGCTGCTGCACGGCCCCCTCGCAGCGCTCGAACTCGAGAAGCGCTTCGCCGTGCAGAACCCGGCCGTCCTCGACGCGATCCGCTACCACACCACCGGCCACCCGGACTACGGCCCGGAGGCATGGTCGATGTTCGTCGCCGACAAGGTCGAGGAGAAGAAGCTGGCCGCCTGGCCGGCGCTGCAGCAGGTGCTCGACCTCGCCGCCGACTCGCTGGAGGCGGCCGCGCTCGCCTACCTCACGCTCACCGAGCAGCGCGACGTGGCGGTGGGACGCGAGATCCACCCGCTCGCGGTCGAGACCCGCGAGCACCTCGCGCGGCGAGTGAGCATTCCGGCGGTCGTGCTCTAGACCGAGTCTCCCCATATCCGATTTGTTGTTCGTGCCGGGCTCCGCTTGGCTGATACGAACGTGCGTTCTACCCTCCTCGCACTGACTCGCTCCCACCCACCGGGAAAGGACGACCGTGCACCCCTTCTGGTCCGGCGTTGCCTTCGCCGAGCATGCCGCCATCGCCGGCACCGGCGCGGCGAACGCCGCCTACTTCGCGCATCGCGGCTACACCGCGCGAGGCGCCCGTCGCCTCGGCGCGCTGCTGCTCACGGTGCTGTTCGCCGCGATCAGCCTCGACGCCCTCGCGGCCGTCGGGCTGTCCGAGCCAGGCGTCGCAGGCGCGCTGTTGCGTGCGCCGCTGCTGCTCGCCAACGCCGCCACCGGCGTCGTGATCGCGCTCGGGGCCGGGCGATGAGCGCCCTGGACGCCGCGCTGCGCGAGCAGCGCTACGAGGCGGCGGCGCTCCGGCTCGTGCTCGGCGTGCTGCACACGCTCGACGCGACGGCGCCGGACACGCGCGACGAGATGATCGCGCTGCTGAGCGTGGAGCGCCGGTGAGCCCCGTCGAGCGCCCGACGCGCGCCAGCTTCTACGACTCGGCGCTCGATGCCGCCGACCGGCACGACTTCCACGTCGCGCGCGAGGTCGAGGGCCTCGACGACGAGGTCGCGCTGCTGCGCCTCCAGCTTCGCCGCGCCCTCGCCGGCCGCGACGGGGACGTCGACCCGAAGGTGCTGCACGGCGGTGTCCGCCTGCTGATGCAGGCGCTGCTGGCGCAGCACCGCCTCTCCCCGAAGCAGGCCGAGCACCTGGGCGACGCCGTCGCAAACGTGCTCGAGGAGTTCGGCGAGGTGCTGGGGGCGGCCCGTGAGTAGCCGCCGCTCCACCCCCGACCGCCTCACCGAGGCCGTGCGCAGGCTCGCGCGTCCGCGCCACACAGCGCGACGCACGGAGCCGGCTCCCCCGGCGCACGACCTCGCGGGCCGCCTTGACCGCGTCGAGCGCGAGTTGTCGGAGTTGCGAGGGCGTATCACGGCGCTGTTCCTGACCGTGGTCGGCGTCGGGATCACCGAGCTGCTGAGCCGGGTGGCGGGCTGATGAGCGCCCTCGCGCCCGCCACGCAGCGTCCCCGCGCCCTGCCGGGGCTGCGCCCGTACCAGGCCGAGGTCGCCCGCGCGGTCCTCGCGCTGACCGCGGCGCGCGAGGGCGGCTCGATCTCCGTGCTGATCGCGCGCCAGGGCGGCAAGAACGAGATCTCGGCGCAGGTCGAGCTCGCGCTGCTGCTCACGCGCGCCATGCGCGGCGGCACGGTAGTGAAGTGCGCGCCGACGTTCGCGCCGCAGGCCGTGCTCTCCCGCGACCGGCTGCTGGCCCGCGCCCGCGAGGCGGGCCTCGAACGCATCGTGGCGCGTGAGGGCGCGGCGACGGTGCGCTGCGGGCGCGCGAGCGTCCGCTACCTCTCCGCCGAGCCCGGCGCCAACGTCGTCGGCCACACCGCCGACGTGCTGCTCGAGGTCGACGAGGCGCAGGACGTGCGGCCGGACAAGCTCGACCGCGACTTCCGCCCCATGGCAGCCTCGACGAACGCGCCGGTGGTCTACTACGGCACGCCGTGGGGGCCGCGCTCCCTGCTCGCGCAGGCCGAGGCGCTGCACCTCGACGCCGAGCGGGCCGGCGGCCCGCGCCGCCACTTCCGCTTCGACTGGGAGCGTGTCGCCGACAGCAACCCCGCCTACGGCGCGTACGTCGAGGGCGAGCGCGCGCGACTCGGCGAACGGCATCCGATCTTCCGCACGCAGTACCTCCTTGAGGTCCTGCACGACGAGGACCGGCTGCTGGACGCGGCCGTGCGCGCGCAGATCGAGGGCGGCCACGAGCGTCTGCGCTCGCCCCTCCCCGGCGAGCACTACGTCGCGGGCCTGGACCTCGCCGGTCCCGCCCTCGACGGTCGGGCTCACGGCGGCGACCGCGACTGGACGGTGCTCACCGTCGCGCGCGTGCGCTCGACCACGGGCGGCCTGCCGGCCGTCGAGGTCGTCGAGCACCAGGCGTGGCGCGGCGAGGCGACCGACGCGATCGTCGAGACGCTGGCCGACCGGCTGCGCAACGTCTGGCGCGTGCGCCGGCTCGCCGTCGACGCGACGGGCCTCGGCGCGCCGATTGCGGACCTGCTCGCGCGCCGCCTCCCCACCGGCCGCGTCGACGCGGTCGTGTTCAGCACGGCGCGCAAGTCGCAGCTCGGCTTCGGCCTGCTCGCGGCGGCGCACTCGGGCCGCCTCAAGTTGTACCGCGTGGACGGCTCGGCCGAAGCGGCCGAGTGCCGTCGCCAGCTGGAGCTGGCCCGCGCCGTGTACCGCGACGAACGCACGATGCAGTTTCACGTCGACCCCGCCGACGGGCACGACGACTACCTGATGAGCCTCGCGCTGGCCGTCGACGCCGCCCGCCACGGCGGCGGGTCGCGCACCGCGCGAGGCCGCGGCGCGCTGCGAGCGCCGCATGACCGGGAGGTTCCCGTATGAATCACGCCGCACCCAGCACGACACCCACCCTCGATCCACCCGGCCCGCAGCCGGGGCTCGCGCGCCAGGACGCGCTGCCGGAGCACGTCGACTACCGCGACCGCGGCTGCGACCTGTTCCCGTCGTGCCTGAGCTGCCCGCTCCCGCGCTGCCGCTACGACGAGCCGGGCGGCGTGCGCGCGATGCTCAACCGCGTCCGCGACCGCGAGATCCGGCGGATGCGCTTCGACGACCGCGTGGCCATCAACGAGATCGGGCGCCGCTTCCAGGTCTCGCGCCGCACCGTGTTCCGCGCCCTCGAAGCCGGACGCCGCAGCGACGCCACGAAGACGAGGCTCACCCGGCAGGGGTCGCGATGACCACGACCGTCACCAGCGCCGGTATTCCGTCGGCGCCCGCGTCGGCATCGTCGGGCGCGCACGTGCCGTTCCCGCGCACGCTCGCGCAGCACGACCGCGCCCGGTTCGCGCGCTACCGCGAGCTGCTCGACTTCTTCGAGGGCCGTCGAGGCGCACCGCCGGGGTCGCGGCGCGAGCGGATGCTGCACTTCAACTACGCCCGCGCGTTCGTCGAGAAGGGCGCCGCCTACCTCGTGAGTGACCACCGGCCGGTGGTCTCGGCGGCCGACGATTCGCCGGAGGGGCGCCGACGGGTCGCAGAGGCCGAGCAGGCGCTCGTCGAGCTGTGGGAGGACAACGACCTGCTGCGCCTCGACCTCGACGGTGAGCTCGACACGGCGGTGCTTGGCGACGGCGCGTACAAGGTGACCTGGGACGAGCGCGAGCAGCGCGTCGTCGTCTCCGCGCCCGACGTGCAGGGACTGCACGCGTGGAGCGTCGGCGACGACGTGCGCCGCATCTGGCGGGTCGCCTCGCGCTACGACGTCGCGCCCGAGCAGGTCGAGGCGCGCACGGGCCGGCTGCCGCGCGGCGCGGGCGGGCGTCCGCCGGCCTCCGTGCAGGTCACGGAGGTGTGGACTGCGGAGCGCTTCGAGTTCTGGGTGGAGGAGGAGCTGGCAGAGGCGCGCGCCAACCCGTATGGCGTGATCCCGTTCGTGATCTACCCCAACGTGCCGCGCCCCAAGCACCTCTGGGGCGTCTCCGACATCGAGCCGTTGCGCGAGTCGATCGTCGAGCTGAACCGCGCGCTGAGCCAGCTCAGCCGCATCATCGAGCTGTCCGGGAACCCCATCGCGGTGCTGGAGAACGTCGAGGCGTCACGCGACATCGCGGTGCAGCCGGGCGCGGTGTGGGAGCTGCCGGAGCAGGCCCGCGCCTACCTGCTGGACCTGCTGCAGGGCGGCGGCGTGCGCCTGCACGTCGACTACGTCGATCTCGTGTACCGCACGCTGCACGACCTGGCGGAGACGCCGCGCGTGGCGTTCGGCGACGGTGGCGCCAACCACTCGGGCGTGGCGCTGCGCCTCGAGCTGGACCCGCTGCTGCGCAAGGTCGCGCGCAAGCGGCTCATTCGCACCGCCGCGCTGCGGCAACGCGACGCGCTGATGTTGCGCGTGCTCGCCCACCACACCGGCCGCTCGTTCGACGGCGTTCGGACCGACATCACGTGGGCGCCGGTGTTCCCTCGCGACGACACGGGACTGCTGGAAGGGGCGCAGTGAGACGTGGCGGCTACTGCTCGGGAACGCCCTGTTGGAGGCGGCGGAGCAGGCGCGCTGCGCCTACTCCGCCGGAACAGGCGTCCCGGCGCCGAACAGGCCGCCGATCCGGAACGGCACGCGGACCGTGACTTCCTCGCCGTTGCGTCGGAGCGTCACTTCCGTCTCGCCCGCGATGGGGTTGAGCGTGGTCATCAGCGCGGCGAGGTCTTCCAGGGTCCGCATCGGGTGGCCCTCGATGGAGAGCACGTAGTCGCCCGCGCGCAGGCCGGCGGCGTCCGCCGGCGAGCCGGGGAACACGGCGAACACGCGTAGCCCGTCCGGCGTCTCCTCCAACAGCTCGCCGAGGAGCGACGGGGGCAGCGCGATGCCGCCGGGACGGTTGGCGAGCATGAGGCCGAGCGCGAGCGTACGCAGCATGTCCGAGCGCCAGAACGAGTCCTCCGCGTCCGCCCGCTCAACGTGTACGACGCGAGTGGTCCCGCCGCCACGGACCGTCAACGCGTACGTATCCCCGGGCGAGACCGCCTCGACCGCGCTGCGCAGCTCGGCGGTCTCGTCGATCTGCGTGCCGTCGATCGCGGTCACCACGTCCCCCACGAGCACGCCCGCGCGCTCCGCCGGCGACCCGGCGAAGACGGCTTCGACGACGAGCACGCCGCCGATCTCCGTCACCGCCGTCCCGAGCAGCAGGTCGATGCCGAGGGCTTCGAGCAGCGCGCGCAGCTCGGGCGGGAGGGACTCGGGCGGCCCGCCGAACGGGTCCACGCCCCCACCGCGCATGCTGCCAATCAGCGCCGCCAGCGCTGCGTCGAGCGACTCGGGCGAGGGCGTGCCCGGCGTGAGCGCGACTGGCGGCGCAGCGGTCGCGACCGGGGTGGCCTCGGGGCCGGACGATTTCGCCGTGACTTCCGTGGGCACGTCGGCCGCGTCATCGCCTGTGCAGGCGGACGCCATCGCGAGCAGCCAGAGGGTTGCCGTGAGCGTGATCGCGGAACGAGCAGGCATGAGCTGGATACCGACAGTCCGATCGCGCCCGCGGAGGAAACGGGACGAATGCCCACTCCACGTCAAAACACGTACGTGTCACACATACATTATCAGACGGTGCATGCGCAACGAATGTCCGTGGGGCGAGCACGCCGGCCGGCGAGGGCAACCCGCCCTTAACGTAAGGCGTGGGGTAGACTGCTCCCGGTGACGGTTTCGGAGATCACACTCGTCCACCGCGAGCAGGGTGCCCTCGCCGGCCCTCGCTGGCCCGTGCAGATACGGCTGATCGGCCGCGCGCTGCGCTACTGGCGTGCGTTCGTCGTCGCCATCTTTGTCGTCGCCGCCGCCACCGCCCTCAACGTCGCCGCCCCCTGGCTGACCGGCCTCGCCATCGACGCGGGCCTCGACATCGCCACCGTCGAGGGCGCCGGGGGCATCGAGGAGACGGTCGCGCGCGGCACCATCGGCACGCTGCTGTTCGCCGTGGGGCTGCTGGTCGTCGTCGGGCTGGTGCGTGGCATCTCGATGTACGCGCAGACGTACCTGGGCGAGCACATCTCGCAGCGCGTCGCCTACGACTTCCGCAACGACCTCTACGACCACCTTCAGCGGCTCAGCTACGCCTACCACGACAGCTCGCAGATCGGGCAGATCATGTCGCGCGCCACGCAGGACGTGGAGGGCGTGCGCATGTTCGTCTCGATGGGTGTGATCCGGCTGCTCTTCGTCTTCGCGCTCCTCGGCGGTGTCTTCGCGCTGATGATCTCGACGAACACCAAGGTCGGGCTGATCGCGCTCGGGTTCGTGCCACTCGTCGCCATCCAGGGCACGTGGACCTCGGCCCGTCTGCGGCCGATCTGGCTGAAGGTGCAGGACCTGCAGGGCGAGATGTCGAACGTGCTGCAGGAGAACCTCACCGGTCAGCGCGTGGTCAAGGCGTTCTCCCGCACCGAGTTCGAGCAACGGAAGTTCGACGAGAAGGTCGACGAGCTCTTCAAGTGGTCCTACTCGACCAGCAAGTTCCAGGCCTTCAACGAGCCGTTCCTGCAGTCCTTGTGGCTGCTGTCGCTCGCCGTCGTGTTCTGGGCCGGGGCGACCGAGATCCAGGCAGGGCGCATGACCGTCGGCGACCTCGCCGCGTTCCAGCTCTACCTGACATTGCTGCAGGTGCCCGTCCGCTCGATCGGCTGGATCATCATGATGTTCGCCCGCGCCCACTCCACAGGCGCGCGCATCTTCGAGATCCTCGACGCCGAGTCGGCCGTGCAGGAGCGCGACGACGCGCGCCCGCTCGGTGAGGGCCGCGGGGACGTGCGGTTCGAGGGCGTCTCGTTCGAGTACAGCGGCGCCGACCGCGTGCTCCACAACCTGGATGTCCACGCCGAGCCGGGCGAGACGATCGCGTTGCTCGGCCCGACGGGCTCCGGCAAGTCGACGGTCGTCAACCTGCTCCCGCGCTTCTACGACGTGACCTCCGGCCGCATCACCATCGACGGAGACGACGTGCGCGACGTGACCCTCGAGTCGCTGCGCGACGCCATCGGCATCGTGCAGCAGGACCTCTTCCTGTTCATCGGCACGATCCGCGAGAACATCTCCTACGGTGTGCTGGACGCCACGGACGAGCAGATCGAGGCTGCCGCGAAGGCCGCGAAGATCCACGACTTCATCATGGAGATGCCGGAGGGCTACGACACGTGGGTCGGCGAGCGCGGCACCACGCTCTCGGGCGGCCAGCGCCAGCGCATCTCCATCGCCCGAACCCTGCTCCGCGACCCGCGCGTGCTCATCCTCGACGACTCGACGGCGTCGGTGGACATGCGCACCGAGTACGAGATCCACGAGGCGCTGCAGGCGCTCATGGAAGGCCGGACCACCTTCGTCATCGCCCAGCGGCTCCGCACCGTGAAGGCCGCCGACCAGATCCTCGTGCTCCGCGACGGCGAGATCGTGGAGCGTGGGCGCCACGAGGAGCTGCTTGCCGCGGACGGCTTCTACCGCCAGATCTACGACCTCGAGCTACGCGACCAGGAGGAAGCGAGCGCCTCGCTGCTGCTCGCCGAGAACGGGGGACGCGGCTAGTGGCGTACTGGGGCGGCGGAAACGCCGGGGGATGGTCCGGCGACCAGCGCGGCGTGCAGCGCGGCCGCGCTGTCGACGGCTGGGACTACGCCGAGCTCGGCCGCGTCTACGAGCCCGACCTCGTCAAGCGGCTGTTCCCGTTCCTCGGGCCGTACAAGGTGCAGGCGATCGTTGCCACTATCGCGATGCTCGTCTTCGCCATCGCCTCCTACGCACAGCCCTACGTGATGGCTGTCGCGACCGAGTCGATCGTCGAGAAGCTCCGCTCCGGCACGCCCGGCGAACTCGCCGCGGTCGAGGACGAGATCCTGCGCTTCGGCGCGCTCCTCGTCGGCCTCGCGACGTTCTCGTTCGGCTCGGCGGCGTTGCAGCGGCTGATGACGGGCTACGTCGGGCACCGCATCCTGCGCGACCTGCGCTCGCAGATGTTCGAGCACCTCAACAAGCTCTCGCTCAGCTTCTTCGACCGCGAGGAGGTCGGGCGCGTGATGTCCCGCGTCACCTCCGACGTGGTCACGCTGCAGGAGCTCATCACGTCGGGGTTCCTCAACATCCTCGCCGACATCGTCGGGCTGGCGCTGATCGTGCTCTTCCTGTTCCTGCTCGACCCGATGCTGGCGGTGATCTCGCTGTCCGTGATTCCGTTGCTCATGATCTTCATGGTGTGGTGGCAGACCCCGGCCGCCCACGCCTTCATCCGGGTACGCCAGGGCATCTCGATCGTGAACGGCTCGATCAACGAGAACGTCTCCGGCGTGCGCATCGTGCAGTCCCTCAACCGCGAGGACGAGAACCTGCGCCAGTTCGACCGCCTCAACCGCGTCAACCTCGACGCCAACATGGACGCGGTGAAGCTCCAGGCGGCGGTCATCCCGATGGTCGAGATGCTCTCGACAGTGGCGACGGCGGTGGTGCTGATCGTGATCGGCGTGCGCACCTTCGCGGGCGACCTCGGCGCCGGCGAGGCGCTCGCCTACGCCATCGGCTTCCTGCTCTACATCCAGCGCTTCTTCAACCCGGTGCGCGACATCGTCCTGCAGTACACGATGCTCCAGCGCGCGATGGCCGGCGCGCACCGCATCTTCGAGGTGCTCGACACCGAGCCCGAGATCGTCGACCCGCCGGACGCGAAGGTGCTCCCGGACGTCGAGGGGCGCATCGACTTCAACGAGGTGGACTTCAGCTACGTCAAGAACGTCCCGGTGCTGCGCAAGTTCGACCTCCACATCGAGCCCGGCGAGACCATCGCCTTCGTCGGCCACACCGGAGCGGGCAAGACCACCGTCACCGCGCTGGTCAACCGCTCGTACGACATCGAGGGTGGCTCGATCCTCGTCGACGGCACGGACCTGCGGGAGATCCAGCGGGCCTCGCTGACCCGGCGCATGAGCGTGGTGCTGCAGGAGCCGTACCTGTTCTCGGGCACCGTCGCCGACAACATCCGCTACGGCCGCCTGGACGCCACGGACGAGGAGATCGCCGAGGCGGCCCGCGCCGTCGGCGCCCACGACTTCGTCGAGCGACTGTCGGACGGCTACGACACGGAGCTGCACGAGCGCGGCACCAACCTGTCGGTGGGACAGCGCCAGCTCATCGCGTTCGCACGGGCCATCATCGCCGAGCCGCGCATCCTCATCCTGGATGAGGCGACGGCGAACATCGACACCCACTCGGAGCGGCTGATCCAGCAGGCGCTCAAGACGATCCTGCGCGGCCGCACCTCGCTCGTGATCGCGCACCGCCTGTCCACCATCCGCAGCGCCGACCGCATCGTTGTCATGCGCGACGGCGAGATCGCGGAGATCGGCAACCACGAGGAGCTGATCGCCGCCGACGGCATTTACGCCGACCTCTACCGCATGACCTACCGCCGCTCCGAGGAGGACGGCGACGGCTTCGACGCCGACGGGCTCGGCGGCAACGGCGCGGGCGGCGCGGCGACGGCGCCGCCGCGCGAGAGCACGGCACGATGACGCCGACGCAGGAGCAGCTGCTCGCCCGCATCGCGCCCGACGAGGTCGCCTTCTGGCGCACGCTCGGCATCGAGGTGGTCGGGGCCGAGGAAGGTATGGCGCGGCTGAGCATCCCCGCGCGCCCGGCGCTGGAGACGCGCCGCCCGGACACGCTGCACGGCGGCGTGCTCGCCTCGCTCATCGACGCCGCCGGGTCGGCCGCGCTGCTCACCACGCGCGCCGAGGACGACGAGACGTGGGCGGGCTTCGCCAGCACCGACCTCAATGTCAGCTACCTTGCCGCCGCGACCAGCGACGTGACCGCCGAGGCGCGCGTGCTGCGCGGCGGCCGCACCGTGGTCTACACCACCGTCGAGGTGACCGACGCGGCCGGCACGACGGTCGCCGTGGGGCGCGTCACCTATATGATCGTGCGGCGCCGCCAATCGTAATCGGGAGCCCGCGGCGCGCGCGGAACCCGGCCATGCACGACGAGTCAACCCGAGCGTACGTGGAGGCGGTGCGCGGCCTGCTCGGCCGCGGCGGCTTCGAGCGCACCGGGAACCCGCAGGAGGCGAAGCGCTTCCGCGTCACCCACATCCGCGACTTCCTCGACCGCGCGGGGCAGCCCGAGGAGCGGCGCACGGTCCACGTCGCCGGCTCGAAGGGCAAGGGCTCCACGGCCGCGATGGTGGAGTCGATCCTGCGCGCGGCGGGCGCGCACACGTTGCTCCTGACCTCGCCCGACGTACACCAGGCGCCCGAGCGCGTGCGCATCGACGGCGAGCCGCTGGAGCATGCGACATTCGCCCTCCTCGCGCAGCAGCTCCTCGGCGACGAAGTGACCGAGGGCTGGTCGTACTTCGAGCTGGTCACCGTGCTCGGCTGGCTCGCGGGAGCAGAGGCCGGGTGCGACTGGCAGGTGCTCGAGGTCGGGCTCGGCGGCCGCCTCGACACCACCAACGTCATCGCCCGCAAGAACGTGGCGATGATCCTGCCGATCGACCTCGAGCACACCGCCATCCTCGGCGACACGATCCCGGAGGTGGCCGCCGAGAAGGCGGGCATCCTCACCGGCCCCTGCGAGGCGGTGGTCGCACCGTTGCGCGAGAGCGCGATCGACGTCGTACGCACGAAGGCCGCGGAGGCCGGGGCGACGCTGCACGAGGTGGCGGACGAGTGCGCCCTGCGCGTGACCGGCCAGTCCCTCGATGGCCAGACGCTGGACCTGCGCACGCCGCGCCGCACGTACCGGCGCCTTCAACTGCCGCTGATCGGGCGGCACCAGGCCGAGAACGCCGCGGCGGCCGTCCTCGCCGCCGAGCTCGCGTGGGCCTCGACCGGCGATGAGCTACCCGCGTCGGCGGTCCCGCAGGGGCTCGCCGGCGTGGTCTGGCACGGTCGCTTCGAGGTGCTGCGTCGCCGCCCCCTGATCGTCGCAGACGCGCTCCACACGCCGCTCGCCGCCACGCGCTTCCGCGAAACCGTCGACGCGCTCGCGCTGCGGCGGCCGCGCGTGCTGGTCACGGGACTGCTGGGCGGACGGGACGCGTCCGCCCTGGCGCGGGCGCTCCTCGGGCCGGACGGCGAGGCGATGACGACGGTGGTGGTGACCGCGCCGTCCTCGCAGCGCGCCGCCGAAGTCGGCGACGTCGAGGAGGCGTTCCGCGCGGAGGGCGCCCCGGTGCAGCGCGCCCCGGACGTCGCCACGGCGGTGGATCTCGCGCAGGACCTCGCGGGCGAGGACGGGACAGTGCTCGTCACGGGCTCGCTCTACACCGTGTCGGAGGCGCGCGAGCACATCCTCGGCGTCACCGGCGACCGGGCGTACGGACTGCGCTAGACTGACGCGGACGGCCCACCGGGCCGTCCCGGGAGTAGCGATGGCTTCGGACAACGGACGCGGGCGCGTCGTCATCACCGGCATGGGCATCATCTCGCCGCTCGGCAACACCGTTGACGAGATGTGGCGGCGCGCAGTCGCCGGCGAGTCCGGCATCACCGAGCTCACCGCCATCGACCCCACCGACTACCCCTGCAAGGTCGCCGGACAGGTCGTCGACTTCGACCCCACGGAGTGGATGGACCGCCGCACCGCGCGTCGCATGGCGCGCTTCTCGCAGTTCGCCATCGCCGCGGGCAAACAGGCCCTCGACGACGCCGGGCTGGACCTCGACACCATGGACCGCCGCCGCGCGGGGACGGTGCTGGGGAACGGCGGGGGCGGCCTCCCCGAAACCGACGCCGCGATGCGCACAGTGCTCGGCCGGGGCGGGAGCCGCGTCGACCCCCTGTACCTGGCGAAGATGCTGCCGAACATGGCGGCCGGGAACCTCACCATCCAGCTCGGCCTGCTCGGCCACACCAACACCGTCACCACGGCCTGTGCCGCGGGCACCCAGGCCATCGGCGACGCCGCCGAGGTGATCCGGCGCGGCGAGGCCGACGTGATGCTCGCCGGCGGCAGCGAGGCCGGCATCTCGGAGCTCGGGCTGGCCGCCTTCTGCGCGATGCGCGCGCTCACCACCAACTTCAACGACCGCCCCGGCGAGTCCTCCCGACCGTTCGACCGCGACCGCGACGGCTTCGCGCCGTCCGAGGGCGCTGGGATGCTCGTCCTCGAGAGCCTCGAGCACGCGCAGGCCCGCGGCGCGCGCCCGCTGGCCGAGGTGCTCGGCTACGGTGTGTCGGCGGACGCGGCCTACCTCGTCGCCCCGCCCGAAGGCGGAGAGGGCGCCGCGCGCGCGATGCAGTCGGCGCTGGATGCTGCCGGCCTCGGCGTCGAGGACGTCGACTACATCTCGGCCCACGCAACGGCGACCGAGGTTGGCGACATCGCGGAGACGAAGGCGATCCGATCGGTGTTCGGCGAGCAGGCCTACCGGGTGCCCGTGACCGCCTTCAAGTCGCAGGTCGGCCACCTCCTCGGCGGCGCGGGCGGCGTCGAGACGATCGCGGCAATCCAGACCCTGCTCACGGGCCAGATCGCGCCGACGATCAACCTCGACAACCCCGACCCGGAGTGTGACCTCGACTACGTACCGGTCGAGTCACGAAGCGCCGACGTGCGGACGATGCTCAAGAACTCGTTCGGGTTCGGCGGCCAGAACGCCGTCCTCGCCCTCCAGCGCTTCGACGACTAGCTGCGACGCCATCGGCCGGCCTCAGTCCAGCACGGCCTCGATCTGCGCGATGTGGTCCTCGCGGTGCGCCCAGCGGGCGACGACGTAACCAACCCCGGCATCCACGAGCTCGGCGCGTTGCTCGGCACTCAGCCCGGCGATCGTTGCGTCGACGCGCGCCGATAGCGGTTCGACGGCGGCTGTGGTTGCTGCGGGGTCGAGGGTCGGCGCCATCGCCTGAAGCGTCGGGTTCACACTCGGGTCCTCGTCGGGGAACTCGGCGCCGTCGAGCCAGGCGCGCAGCGCGGCCTCCTGCCGCGTCTCCCAGAACGCGACGTGCGCCAGGGCGAACCCGACCGTCCACCCACCGCCGAGCGAGCGTTCGAGGTCGGACGCGTCGAGGCGCGCTACGAGTGTGGCGAGGCGTCGGGTGGCCTCGGCGTTGCGGGCGAGGTCGGCGTCGGACTCAGGCGACGGCGGCCTCCTCGGGCAGCATGCCTTCGAGCACGAGTTCGAGCGCCATCGTGTGGGCGCAGGTGCGGCGATGCAGGAAGAAGTCGCACTTGCACTCCCAGCGACCGAGGTCGAAACGGACCTCGTGCGTGCTGTTGTCGCCGGCGATGGAGACGGTCAGTTGCGTGAACTGCAGGCGGTCGCGCTCGCGCGAGTAGCGTCGCGCCTTCTCGACCTTGCCAATCATGCCCGAGTGCATCAGGCCTCCTGTCCGATGCGGGGAGTACGCCTCGGAAGGTGCTCGCGGGCGCGCAAGACGACGCCGCAGCATCTGCCGCGGCGTTGACGTGGAGAACCCTGCGCTGCGTCCGGTGGGATGACGAACCCGTCGTGAGCACCCATCACGGCGAGCGTAGGCGTCAGCCGCCACCCTCGTCAACATCGAGGCGCAAGGGGAGTATCCTTGCTCGTGGCATGCGGAGACGCCGCAGGTACTACAGGCCCGAGGATCTCGGGGATGAACAGGACCGACGGGATGCGGCGATCCCAAACCGTCGGTTCTACGTCTATGTGCTCGTCACCGACGACGGCCACTACGTGGGCCACACAGCGCACGTGGGTCGTCGGTTACGGGAGCATCAGGACGGTGAGGCAGAGTCCACGGCTGGAAGCAACCCGGATTTGGCCTGGACCTCCGGCCCCCTCCAGAAGCGCGCCGACGCTGCGGGCTTCGAAGCGGCGCTAAAGTCACTACGCGACCAGCGCGCCCCGCGTTTCAAGGAGATCACCGGCCTCGACCCCATCCCCTTCAGACGCCCCGCTTTCGGGTCGGTCTCCGGGCGGGTCGCCGGCAGCGGCCGCTCCCGAGGGGGCCGTCCTCGGCGCTCCCAACCGCGGCACTACAGTAGCCGCCGAGGTGGACTGAGCCGGATTCTCGCTCGAGAAGTCAGCAGCATCTTCAGGAGCCGTCGCAAGCGACGCATGTGGGGCGCGATCGCCGTCGTCGTAGTGCTGGTAGTCATCTACATCAACAACGGGGGGTTCTGACTCCGCCAAACGCTCCGGCGACATAGCACGCCCTCGCTAGTACCGCCCAAGCACCTCGTACCGCGGCTGCCCCGCCCCCAGGTGCGACCGCACCAGCACCACCTCGACGGCTCGATGTGGGTGTGCCCCCGGCGCGTCGAGGGCTGTGACAGCCGACGCGATGGCGCGGCGCTGGGCCGCCGAGGCGCGCTGGCGCACGCGAGCGAGCGTGATGTGGGGGCGCAGCTCGCGGCGCTCGGGCGGCAGGCCGGCCGCCTCCACAGCCGTCTCGACGCGACCAGCGAGTGCGCGCAGCGCATCGACGTCCCCTCCGAGGCCGAGCCACACGACCGAGGTGCGCGCGGCCGATCCGAACGTGCCGGGCGCGGTGAGCTCGAGGTCGACGCCCACCGGGGGGACGGACGCCCTCAGGGCCTCGTCGAGCGCCGGGATCACCTCCTCCTCCACCTCGCCGAGGAAACGCACGGTGAGGTGCATGCGGTCGAGCGCGACCGGTCGCAGCACGTCAGCGTCGTCGCCGAGGGCTGTCGCGAGAGCGTCGAGGGCGCGCGCGGCCTCGCGCAGCCACGGGTCGGGGAGCTCGATGGCGAGGAAGAGCCGCACGGCTACTCGATGCCGAGGAAGCGTGCGGCGTTGCCGCCGAGCGCGGCGGCGCGGAGGGCGTCGTCGGGCATCGCCGCCGCGGCGTCCGCGCGGTCGACGACCATGTCGCGCAGCGGGTAGTCCGAGCCCCACGCCACGTACTCCGAGCCCGCGAGCCCGGCGACGGTGGCGAAGACGGGAGGGTCGTACAGGTACTTCGACGCCGCCGAGTCGAAGAGGAGGCGACCCTCGTTGAGGATGGCGCGCAGTTCGGGCATCAGGGCGTGGAAGGGCAGGCCGCCGCCCCAGTGCCCCGCGATCACGCGCACCGGGTGCGACGCGAGCAGCCGCCACAGCCCGCCCGCCGTGAAACCGCCCGCCTTGCCGGGATACTCGTGCCCCGCCTCCTCCGAGGCGTGCACGAGCAGCGGCAGATCGAGCCCGGCGACGAGCGTCGCGAGGTGGTCGGCGGCGAGGGCCTGCTCCTCGAGCGTCGCGGAGCGCGGGCCGCCGCTCAGGCGGATCTCGCCGAGCCCGGCCGCACCGCGCGCCGCGAGCGGTTCGAGCCACGCGCGCATGGCGTCGGCCTCCACGTCGACGCCGCCGAGGAACGCGGTCGGCACGGGGACGAACGGCAGCAGCCGTCCGTCCGAGCCCGCGGCGGCGTCCAGCAGGTAGTCGGCATGCACCGCGCAGAGGTCGGGCGACTCCCACGCGAAGCCCGCGACGACCGCGCGGTCGACGCCCGCCTTGTCCATCGCCTCGATCAGATCGTCCGCGGACGCCATCCGCGCGCGCGGGTCGGCGTAGAGCGCCGCGAAGCCCGCGTCGGCGCCGACGAGGCGGTCGCGCGCCGTCATCATGGCGGGCGCGAAGGCGTGGGTGTGGACATCTACAATCATCAGGAGCATCGTACGGGGCGACGGCGCGTGGACGTAGTTCCTGGACGCCCTCCACATGGCTGCTCCCCTCTCCCCCTCGGGACCAATGACGGACGAACCACGCCCTCCGTTCGACGAACCGACCGCCGAGGAGTTGCCCGCGCTCCTCGAAGCCCTGCTGTTCGTCGCCGACGGCCCGGTGGCCGAGGCGGCGCTCGCGCGCACGCTGGGCGTCACGCCCGGCAAGGTGCGCCGCGCGCTGAACGAGGTGCGCGAGGACCTCGACGGGCGCGGGATCCGGGTGCAGCAGGGCCCGGAGGGCGTGCAGTTCATCACCGCGCCCGAGGCTGCGGCTGCGGTCGAGCACTTCCTCGGTCTCGAGTCCTCGCGGCGGCTGTCGACGGCGGCGCTCGAGACGCTGGCCGTCATCGCGTACCGGCAGCCGGTGACACGCGGGGCCATCGAGGCGATCCGCGGGACCAGCAGCGACGGCGTGCTGGCGACGCTCCGAGCCCGCGGGCTCGTCGAGCGCGTCGGGCGCGCCGAGGGGCCGGGCCGGCCCGGGCTCTACGCCACCACGCAACGCTTCCTGGAGCACTTCGGCCTCGAGCGGGCCGACCACCTGCCCGGCCTCGACGAGCTTGCCGAGCTGCTCGGCCTCGACGACGGCGTGCAGCAGTCGCTGCTCGACGGCACGGAACCCGAGGAGGCGCCGGAGGGCGACGTTCCGTCCGAGGCCGAGCAGTCCGAGGCGGCCGACCCCGACCCGGTCGTGCAACCTCCGCTCAACCTGTAGCCGCCGATGGTCACCGTCAGCGTGGTCCTCACGCTGTACCTGCCCGCCGCGCACAGCCTCAAAGAGAAGCGAGCCGTCGTGCGCTCGCTCGTCGAGCGGCTGCGGGCGCGCCTCGATGTCTCGGCCGCCGAGGTCGGCGCACAGGACCTCACGCAGCGCGCAGAGGTCGGCTTCGCAGTCGTCTCCGGCGACCTTGCGACCGCGCGTCGCCTCGCCGACGAGGCCCAGCGCTTCGCCGACCGCGAACTCCTCGGCCGCGCCGAAGTCATCGACCGCATCGTCGAGGAGTACGTGCTGGACGTGGAGTAGCCGTGCTCTCCCGTCCCTCCGCCTTCTGATCCCCTCTCCCCCCGGCGGGGAGAGAGGGTGAGGGTGAGGGGGGTCTGCGGGGTGCGACCAGCCACCGAGGTGCGACCCGGAGCCCCTCACCCCAGCCCTCTCCCTCTAGGGAGAGGGGGCCGGACAGCGGATAAAGAGATGGCCTGAGTGGCGCGCTCAGGCCCGGATCGGCTCACCCACCGGCGAGCACAGCAGGTCGTACGGCATCGCGCCGTCGACGCGGGCGCGCACGAGCGCGCCTGTCGGGAACTCGCCGCGCACGAACGCGAGCCCGTCCACTTCGGGTGCGTCGCGCTGGCTCCGCCCGACGACGACCGGGTCGCCCGAGGCGCTCGGCGTGGGCGCCTCGGACTCGATCAGCACGTCGAGCTCGCTACCGACGAGCTCGCGGTTGCGCTCGTGCGAGATCCCCTGCGCAAGCTCCATCAGCGCGCCGTAGCGCTCGGCCACCACCTCGTGCGGCACCTCGCCGGCGTAGCCGGCCGAGGGTGTGCCCGGCTGCGGCGAGTACGTGAACGCGCCGAGGTGGTCGAAGCGCTGCTCCTCGACGAAGTCGAGCAGCTCCTCGAACTCCGCGTCCGTCTCGCCCGGGAACCCGACGATGAACGTCGTGCGCACCGTCACGTCGGGCATTGCCGAGCGGATGGCGTCGAGGCTGCGGCGCGCGGTGCGCAGCGAGGGCCGCTTCATGCGGCGCAGCACGGCGTCAGAGCCGTGCTGCAACGGGATGTCGAGGTACGGCACGACGTTCGGCAGCGCCGCCATCGTCTCCGCGAGGCGGCGCGTCACGCGGCCTGGATACGCGTACATGAGGCGGATCCACGGGACCTCGGGAACCTCGGCCGACAGCTGCTCGAGCAGCGCCGCGAGGCCGTCACGGTCGCGTCGGTCCTCGCCGTACGCCGTTGAGTCCTGCGCCACGAGCACCAGCTCGCGCACGCCCGCGGCGGCGTACATGCGCGCCTCACCAAGCAGCCGCTCGGTCGGCTCGGAACGCATTCCGCCCTTGATAGTGGGGATGATGCAGAACGTGCACGGTCGATCACAGCCGTCGGAGATCTTCAGGTACGCGCTCGGGCCCATCGGAAGCACGGACTGCTGCGGAATGTCGTAGGCAGCGTCGGCCGGACCGAGCGAGGCGGCGACGGCGTCCCACGCCTCGACCCCGAACGTCGCGTCGACGCCGGGGACGGCTGCGCGCACCTCCTCCTCGGCGATCTGCGTCATGCACCCGACCACGTACAGCTGCTGGTCCGGCGGCCGGTTCTGGTCGAGCTCCGAGACAACCTCGATCGACTCGGCCTTGGCGGCGTCGATGAACCCGCAGGTGTTCACGAGCACGAGGTCGGCTTCACCGGGCTCGTCGACCGGCGCGTGGCGCGCGTTGCGCAGCGCCCGCTCCAGCCGCATGGAGTCGACGGTGTTCTTGGCACAGCCGAGGGTGACGAGGTGATATCTCACGATTGCAGGCTGCGGGCGCGCGGCGCTCGGCGTCAACCGCGGAGCAGGACGGCTACTCCTCCTGCGCCTCGTCGCCGGCGGGTTCCGCGGAGAGGATCAGGTTGACGACATCGCCGCTCTCCAGCGGCTCGCCGGCCGCGGGCGACTGTCCGAAGACGCGCCCTGGCGCGACGTCGTTCGTGGCGACCTCGATCACGATCACACTCACGCCGAGTTCCGCCAGGACGCGCTCCGCCTCCGCGCGCTCGACGTTGCGGAGGTTGGGCATCGTGCCCTCCTCGAACGGGCCGACGGTCGCGGCCGGGGCCGCCTCCTGGACCTGCGGCTCGCCCTCCATCAGGTCGGCAAGCTGCGGCACGCCGACAATGAACGCCGCCACACCCGCGACGACGACGATGATTCCGACGACGACCCAGCGCCAGGGCAGCGCCGGGATCGCGGCGGGACCCTCGCTGCGTCGCAGGCCCGGCAGCGGCTCCAGCCCCGGCGGGCGCGGCAGCTCGCGCGGCATGCGGGCGAGCGCCTCCTCCTCGTCCAGGCCGAGGTAGCGGGCGTAGCTGCGCACGAACCCCCGCGCGTACACAGGGGCCGGCAGCGTGTCGAACTGATCGCGCTCCATGGCCTCGATGTACCCGCGGCTGATACGCGTGTCGCGCTCGACGCGGTCGAAGTCGTACCCGCGTTCCTCGCGAGAGGTCCGCAGCCACTCACCCAGGCCGTCGTCGGCCCCGCCCCCGATAGTGGACGAGGCCGTCTCGTCGGCCGCGGAGTCGCCGCCAAGCCCGCGCGGGCCCCAGCCGCCGAACAAGCTCAACGTCGATCGACCCCGGGAAACTCGACCAGTGACTTGAGGCCGTTCAGCTCCAGCCGCGAGGCGTACGCCTGCGGCGCATCCTCGATGAGGTAGCGGTTCGTCACCACCTCGTCGATGTGCGGTACATGGCCGATCATCGCGACGGTCCGCCGGTACTGGTCGCTGGTGGCGTTCTGCGAGCCCGTGAGCACCACCTCGCCGTAATGCACGAGGTTCGGGTCGAACGGCACGGGGTTGCCCGGCGGGAATCCCGCGAAGAGGTTCACTATGCCCTGCGGGCGCACGGCTGCTAGCGCCGGCTCGACGAGCTGCGGGATGCCGACCGACACCACGACGCCGTCCGCGCCCGCGCCGAACGTTGCATCCTTGACCGCCGCCGTCACGTCGTCGCGCGCCGGGTCGAGCACGATGTCCGCGCCCCAGCGGCGCGCCGTCTCGCGTCGCTCCTCGACGGGCTCGCTGACGATGATCGGCGCCGCGCCGGCCGCGCGCGCCATGATCACGTGCATGAGGCCCATCGGCCCCGCGCCGATGATGAACAGCGACTCGCCGATGCCCGTCCCGCACAGCTCGAGCGACGCGGTCACGCAGGCGGCCGGCTCGGTCAGCGCCGCGATGTCGAGCGGCAGGTCGTCCGGGACGCGGAACACCTGCCCGAGCCCGACGATCGCCGCAGGCACGAGCACCGACTCGGCAAAGCCGCCGTCGATGTCGTAGCCGAGCGTCTGGCGGCTGGTGCAGCGGTTGCGCTTCCCGGTCTGGCAGAAGCGGCAGTGCCCGCACGACACGATCGGACAGACGATGACTCGGTCCCCCTCGTCGACGCCCGTGACGCCCTCGCCCACCTCGTCCACGACACCGGCGATCTCGTGGCCGGGGATAACGCCGGCGCGGGCGTACTTCTCGCCGCGGTAGACGCGCACGTCCGACGCGCAGAGCGAGGAGGCCGCGACACGCAGCCGCACCTCGCCGGGCCCCGCTTCGGGCGTCGGGCGGTCCTGGACGGAGACCTTGCCGGGTTCCTCGAAGATGGTGGCGCGCATGTGGCGGATCCGTCCGTCCCGTCGCTGGGTCGGTGGAGGTGAACGTTTCGAGGCAGAGTATCGCAGCGCTCGGCAGGTGCTGCTACCACGCCGTTCTCTGGCGACGGATTGAGACCCCTCGCCGCGCTAGTAAGTCACCGATCCCGCACAGGAAGGTATCCTGTCTGAGCGGCAAGCCCCGGAGGAGCGGGATGGCGACGAACGAGGAACTGCTCCAGCGCATCACCGCCCGACCCGACGTATTCGGAGGCAAGCCCATCATTCGCGACCTGCGCGTGTCGGTGGAGCTGATCCTCAGCCTGCTCTCACAGGGAGCCTCGCCCGACGAGATCCTTGACGACTACCCGGACCTCGAACCGGAAGACATCCTCGCCTGTACCGCGTACGCGCACGCGGTGATTCCGTAAGAGCTGCTGCAACAGTGAAGCCCCGAAACGGGGGCCCAAATGTGGTCGTCGGGGTGGTGTGGCTACGCCTCGGTCTGCAGCGCCTTCAGCTGAGCCGCGAGGCGGGACTTCTTGCGGGCAGCCGTGTTGCGGTGGATGATCCCGCGCCTCGCCGCCTGGTCCAGCGCCGACTGCGCCAGCCGCACCTGCTCCGCGGCATCGCCCTCGCCGTCCTCGACGGCCCAGCGTGCGTCGCGGAGGCGGCGCGAGGCGCGCGTGCGGAACGGCCGGTTGCGCGCGGCGCGCACCACGTTCTGGCGCGCGCGCTTCTTCGCCTGTCTCGAAAGGGCCATGCCCGATCCTCCGTCGCGGTCTACTACGGTACCGGCGCGTACACCGAGCGTCCAACCGCGCACCGTCGCCGACTGATCCCGCGCGTGGGATGATGCCGCCGATGAGCGAGGGACGCGAACACTCGCGGGGGGCCCGGTGGCGGCGGGTGGCCGGCGCGGTCCTGCGACGAGCACTCTCGCCTCGCAGCGTCGCGGGCGCGGCCGGCCTGGTCGCCGCTGGTTTCATCGCGTCGAGACTGCTGGGGCTGCTGCGCTCGGTCGCCATCGCCGACGCGTTCGGCACGGAAGCCGAGCTCGGCGCGTACTTCGTGGCGTTCCGCGTGCCGGACCTCGTCTTCCAGCTCCTCGCCGGCGCCGCGCTTGCCTCGGCCTTCATCCCGGTCTTCAGCCGCGTCGTGCTCAACGAGGGGGAGGACGAGGGCTGGCGGCTCGCCTCGAGCGTGCTCAATCTGATCAGCCTCGCCACCTTCGTACTCGCCGCCATCGCGTTCGTACTCGCCCCGCTCGTCGTGCCGCTGCTCGCCCCGGGGCTCGGCGAGGAGAGTGGCCGCGCCGACGAGCTGCACGCGCTTGCCGTCGAGCTGACACGCGTGATGCTCCTCTCGCCGCTGATGTTCGGCATCTCGGGGATGCTCACCGGCATCCTCAACGGGCGGCAGCACTTCCTGGCGCCGGCCATCGCGCCGCTGCTCTACAACCTCGGCATCATCCTCGGCGCGGTCGTGCTCGCCGAGCACTGGGGGGTGCACGGGCTGGCGTGGGGCGTGGTCATCGGCAGCGTCGGCCACCTCGTGGTGCAGGTGCCCGCGCTGTGGGCCGTCGGCATGCGCTGGCGGCCGAGCCTCGGCTTCGCCTTGCCCGGGGTGCGCGAAGTGCTCCGGCTGATGGGGCCACGGGTGATCGGGCTGGCGGCGGCGCAGGTCAACCTCGTCGTCGTGATGTTCTTCGCCTCCTTCGTCTCCGACGAGGCGATCAGCGCGGTCAACTTCGCGTTCCTCGTGATGCTGCTGCCGGTCGGCGTGGTCGGCATGGCGATCTCGACCGCCGCCTTCCCGACGCTCGCAAACCTCGGCGCCGAGGAGGACTACGAGGGCCTCGGCAGCGCCATCGACGGCACGCTGCGCATGATCCTGTTCCTCGCAGTCCCCGCCTCGGCGGGCCTCGTGCTGCTCGCCGACCCCACCGTGCGCCTGCTGCTGCAGCGCGGCGCCTTCGACGCGGCCTCGACGGCACTCGTGGTGGACGCGCTCGTCGTCTACGCGGTGGCGGTGTGGGCGCACGCCTCGGTCGAGATCATGAGCCGCGGCTTCTACGCCCTCTCCGACACCCGCACCCCGGTCGCGATCGCGATACTCGGCATGCTGCTCAACGTCGCGGTCTGCGCGGCGCTCGTCGAACCCTTCGGCATCGCCGGACTCGCCGCGGCCGCCTCGGTCGCCGCGGTCGCCGAGTTCGCGCTGCTGTGGTGGACGCTGCGCCGCCGCCTCGCGGCTCGAGGGGTGGCGACACTGGGCGCGGCCACCCTCGGACGCTCCCTGCTGCGCACTGCCACCGCGACGGTCGTGATGACGGCGATCGTCGTGGTCATCGTCGCGGTGCTCGGTGGAGCCGGCGCCGAAGCAGGCGAGCTCCTCGGCGCGCTGGCGCTGGTGGCGGCCGGCGGGGTTGGCGGGCTCACGGTGTTCCTCGCCACGTCGGCGGCGGTGCGCAGCGAGGAGCTGCGGGCGGCGGTGCGGTGGCTGAGTGCGATAGGGGAGGACGAGAGCGAAGACGTCTCAAGCGCGGAAGGCGAGTAGCCACGGCTGCGCGCCTGTCCTTAATCGCGGCCCCAGCATTCGACGGCGCCGTTCGTCCGCACCCCGCACGTGTAGTACGCCCCGGCGTTTATCGAGTGGAAGGTCCCCACCGGAGAGCTCGACTGCCCATCGAGGTGCGCGCCCCAGCACACCACGGTGCCATCGGTACGGATGCCGCAGCTGTGCCCGAGCCCGGCGCTAACAGACCGGAACGACCCGGCGGGTGGTGTCGACTCGCCGGATCCGTTCTCGCCCCAGCATGCGAGGGTGCCGTCGGTCCGCACACCGCACGCGTGCTCCCCTCCAACGCTGATCGAGTGGAAGGTGCCAGAGTACGGGAGCGACTCGCGCGACCGGCTCAGTCCCCAGCAGACCACCGTGTCGTCGGTCCGTATGCCGCACGTGTGGTACCAACCCGCGCTCACCGAGCGGAACGAGCCCTCCGGGGGCTCCGTCTCGCCCCGCCAGTTGGTGCCCCAGCACACAAGGGTCCGATCATCGGCCCTGACGCCGCAGGCGTGGGTCCACCCCACACCGAGAGCGTCATACAACTGACGGGTGGACAACAGATCCGATGGGCGAGGACCCCAACACGCAATGGTGTCATCGGTTCTCAGGCCGCACGTGTACTGCCGCCCGGTACCAACAGTCTTGAATGCGCCGCGGGGCGGCGAGGACTCACCCCAGACGTCGCTACCCCAGCATGTGACCGTGCCGTCACGCTCGATTCCGCAGGTGTGCGAAGTCGTTGCGCTGACGGAATCGAAGGATCCAAGGGGTGGCGTGGCCTGCCCCGCGAAGGTCTCACCCCAGCAGACGATCACGCCGTCTGTCCGCGCGCCACAGCTATAGAGCGTGCTTGCACTGACCGCCAGGAACGAGCCGTCCGGAGCCTGAGATTCGCCCCAGCTGTTCGACCCCCAGCACCCAACGGTCCCATCGGGCCGGATTCCGCAGACATGATCATACCCGGCGTCCACCGTCAGGAACCGGCCAAACGGAGGAGTGGACTGCCCCGACGAGTTGGCCCCCCAGCAAACCACGTTCCCTCCCGTCATTATCGCGCACGTGTGGGTGGTCCCGGCACTTACGGTCGCAAATGTCCCGTCCGGCGCCGTAGCCCTGCCAGACGTATCCGAGCCCCAGCACAAGACCGCGCCGTCCGTCGTCAACGCGCAGGCATGCCCTTCCGCGGCACTGACGGAGTCGAAGGCGCCGGAGCGCGGCGTCTCCATGCCGCGAGGAGCGGCACCCGCGCCCCAGCACGCGAGTGCACCATCCGTGGCCACCGCGCAGCTATACGCCCAGGCCGCGTCGACGGACTGGAATGATCCTGCCGGTACCTGCGTCTGGCCGCGTCCCCAGCACTCGAGGTCTCCGTCGGCCCGTACCGCGCACGTGTGGCGCCCCCCTGACGCGACTGCAATGAAGGGGCCCGCGGGAGGACTGGCCTGGAAACTCGAGTCATCGCCTCGGCACACGACTTCGCCCCCGGACGTGAGGCCGCAGAAGTGGCGGTTCCCGGCGCTCACGGACACGAACGGCTCTCCCCACGGCAGCACGCCTGGCTGGGACTCCACGAGACTCGCATCAAGGGGAGAGGTGACCAGCCACCGTCCGGCCGTGGGGTCGGCCGGAAAAAACCGTCGTTGGGGCAGCACGCGGTCACCCCACGCGCCGCCCGCGCCGCGCTCTTGCAGGGCGAGCTCCATCCGGCCGTCATCGAGGAGTTGTGCGGAGATGCGCAGATCGGCCGCCCCTCCGGCGTCGACCCTCGCGCGCACCGTCACGACCGAGCTGGGGAGCCACCGCCCGACGCGCGCTGACGCGGGCACGAACCTGCTCTGCGGCAACAACCGCGCACCCCACGTGCCATCCGGGCCCCGCTCCTGGAGAGCGAACTCCGTGCGGCCGTCGTCCAGGCGCTGGGCTGCGAGCCGGACCTCGGTCGAACCGACCGCAACCAGCGCGGCATCAGCCTCGCTCCGCGGCAGCAAAGCGAGGGCGAGCGCGGCCGCCACCGCGAACACTCCGAGGCAGGTCCGTCTCGATAGGCTCATAGTGCGGCACACGATAACGCTTCGCGGGATCCAGGTGCTGGTCGCGCATGCTGCTATACTCGATCTCGGCCCCACACCCACAAGGCCACACACCACTCGCGACGCGCGCCGTCGCGCGCGTTGGGCACTGCGAGGAGTCTTGAATGGCTAGCGACCGGCAACTCAACTGTCGTGACTGCGGTTCCACCTTCGTCTTCACCGCCGGAGAGCAGGAGTTCTACGCCAGCAAGGGCCTGCAGCACGACCCCGTCCGCTGCCCCTCCTGCCGCGCCAACCGCAAGGCCATGCGACCCGAGGACCGCTTCGAAGCGCCCACCTACGGCACCTACGTCTCCTGGGGCGGCCGCACGCCGCGTCAGCTCAACGTCGCCACCTGCGCGCAGTGCCACCAGACCACCGAGGTCCCGTTCCTGCCTCGTGGCGACCGCCCCGTCTTCTGCTCGAACTGCTACAACGCGGTGCGCGAGCGCCAGGAGGCCGAGGAGGAGGCCGCTGCGCAGCGCCTCGCCGCGCAGCTCGCCGGCGGCGCTCAGTCCGAGCGCCCCGAGGGCGAGGGCCCGGCGCCCGAGCGCGAGGAGGCACCGAGCGGGTTCTCGCTGTAGCGCCCGGCCTCCAGACCCTCACCCCAGCCCTCTTTCGCCGTACGGCAGGGTCGGCAAGCTGCGGGCTGCGCACGCCGCTTGCCTCGACGCGGGGATACCCCGCGG
>VXTU01000032.1 GCA_009837285.1 Chloroflexota bacterium
GAGCGCGAGGTAGGCCATGTAGGTGGCGAAGCTCTCGTTGAGCCAGAGGTCGTTCCACCAGCGCATGGTCACGAGGTCGCCGAACCACATGTGCGCCATCTCGTGGAGGATCACCTCGGCGCGCCCGAGGCGCTGGTTCTCGGTCGGCGGGTCGCGGAAGACCATGCGCTCGGAGTGGGTGATCGCGCCGACGTTCTCCATCGCGCCGAAGTTGAACTCGGGCACGAAGACCTGGTCGTACTTGTGGAACGCGTACTCGTATCCGAAGAAGTCGGCGAAGAACGTCAGCCCCTGCTTGGTCACCTCGAACAGCTCGTCCGTGTCGAGGTACGGCGCGAGCGAGCTGCGGCAGTAGAAGCCGAGCGGGATCCCGTCGTCGTCGTCGCGCACCACGTGGTACGGGCCGGCGATCAGCGCGAACAGGTAGGTCGAGAAGCGCTCGGTCCGCTCGAAGCGGCGGCGCAGCCGCCCGTCCGGCAGCTCTTCGCGCTCGGCCTCGCTGGTGTTCGCGACGAGCTCCCACTCCGCGGGTGCGTCGACGGTGAGCGCGTAGCTGGCCTTGAGGTCAGGCTGGTCGAAACAGGGAAAGAGGCGGTGGCAGTTGTACGGCTCGAAGTTGGTGTAGAGGTACTCGCTGCCGTCCTCGGGGTCGATGAACTGGTGGAAGCCGTCGCCGGTGTGGTCGTAGTCGTGCTCGTAGACGATCCGCACCGCGTTCTCGGCGGCGAGGGCGTCACCCGGCAGCGTCAGTCGGAACTCTGTCTGATCGGGCTCGACTTCCGCGCCGTTGACCTCGAGGCGCTCGATGCCGCCGCCGGTGTGGTCGAGGAAGACATCGCCGTCGCCACCATCTCCCCCGGAGAGGGCGAATCGGATCATGACGTCGCCGCGGTAGCGCTCGGCGCCGCCGGTGAGGTCGAGGTGGAGATCGTAGGAGACGTTGCTCACGCGCTCGGCGCGCGCGACCGCCTCCTCCTGCGTCAGGCTGTCGCGCACGGCGACGGGCTCGGTAGTCATTGGTACCTCTCGGAGCAACGGAACGGCGGCCGGTGTCGGGGAAGGCACGCCGACACCGAGTATACCGAGCGCTGCGTGACGGGCGACGCCCTCGGACCCGCACCTCCAGTCCGAGTCCGATCTGATCCCCTCTCCCTTGAGGGAGAGGGGTAGGGTGAGGGGGTTCCGGCTCGTTCGGGGCGCAGGCAGCGATCGGGAAGCCCGCGGACCCTCACCCCCCGCCCTCTCCCGCGGTGCGGGAGAGGGAGCCAGAGGCCCGGCTACATCTCCTCTGTCTTCTCGCCGGAGAGGTACGCCTCCGGGTCCTCCTCGAAGCCGAGGCGACAGCCGCGGGCGCAGAAGTAGTACGTCGTGCCTTCGTACTCGTAGGAGCCGCCCCTCGGGTTACTCGTGTCAACCTCCATGCCGCAGCAGGGGTCGATGGCGGTATCGTCGCCGCCGCGCAGGAAGTCGATGACCATGCTCACCATCGTCGTGTCCTCAATCCGCCGTGCCGCCGTCGGGCGGCTCCTCGGGCCGGCTCGCGGCGCCGCCGCGCCACACCCGCACGCCGGCTGTGATGAGCATCGCAGCGGCGAGGCCGAACCACGTCAAAGCGTACTCCATGTGGGGCGTGGTGTTCGTGTAGCCCTCGTACAGCGTCACCGGCCGCTCCGGCGGCGCACTCCTCGGGAGGTGCTCGACCAGCTCGCCCGCCGTCGCACGCCACGTCACGACGTCGTACGGCAGCAGTTCGGCGATCGAGGCGACGTCGAAGCGCGTCCATGAGCCATCGGGCCCCTGGGTGGCCCGCAGGCTCCGGCCGACCCGGATCAGCCCGTCGAGCCCCTCGTCCTCGTCGGCGAGGATCGCGAGCACGGCGTCACGCTCGGCGGCGGGGTACCAGCCGCGGTTGACGAGCACTGCCGGGCCGCCGCCCGCGGGCCGCAGCGGCACCACAACCTCCTCGCCGCGCTGCCCGTAGCGCGTGCGGTTCGCGATCACCTGCAGGCGGTCGTAGTCCCACTCGCCGTCGAAGGCGAGGCGGCGCCAGTCGATGTCGTCATCGGGCATCGCGAATGCCTCGGCGGGCGCGAGGGGCGCGGCCGCGGTGCGGGCCTCACGCTCGGCGCTGAGGTCGTGCTTCTCGCCGTTGCGCATGAGCTGCCACGTGCCGAGGCCGGAGAGCACCACGGCGCCCGCCACCGCGAGGGCAAGCAACACCGCCGCCGAACGAGGCATTCGCATGCCTCGATGCTACCGCGACCACGCTGGAAGCCGCCGTCTGCTGCTAGGCTGGACAGGGAAACGACACCTCGCGGGGGCGCGGCGTCGGGAGCACCGGGCTACGATGAACGCGCAAGTCTCAGTCTCACCTGACGCACTCGCTGACTTCTGCACGGATCGCGGTATCCGGCGCCTCGCCGTCTTCGGATCCGCGTTGCGGGATGATTTCGGACCCGACAGCGACGTCGACGTCCTCGTCGAGTTTGAGCCAGGTCGTACGCCGGGCCTGCTCGGCATTGCGGGGCTGGAGCTCGAGCTATCGCGGCTCTTCTCGGGTCGAAGGGTCGACTTGCGCACCCCCGAGGACCTCAGCCGCTACTTCCGTCAGGACGTGCTGGACACAGCGGAGGTTCAGTACGAACGCCGCTGACGAGTTCCGCTTGCGTCATATGCTCGACGCGGCCCGAGAGGCCATCTCCTTCGTGGGCGGGCGTGTCCGCGCGGACCTCGACGAAGATCGGCAGCTCGTGTTGGCACTGGTCAAGGACGTCGAGATCATCGGGGAGGCGGCGAACACGGTCACTGAGCCGACTCGGTTAGAGCTACCGGGTATCCCGTGGCAAGAGATCGTCGCGATGCGAAACCGGCTGGTGCACGCCTACTTCGACATCAACCTGGACATCGTCTGGCAGACCGTGCAGCAAGACTTGCCGATGCTGATCGAACAGCTTGAGGGAGCCGTCCCTCCCGAATGAGCTCCTAACGCTTGGAGGCAGACGCGTCGCGACGGATGCGGCCCAGCCCTCAACACCGAAAAGGGGGCGCACAGTGCGCCCCCCTCGAGGGCTTTCAGACTGCCGCCGCTAGTTGAACATCAGCACCGAGCGGGCCACCTCGCCCGCCTTCATTGCCCGGAACGCCTCGTTCACGTCCTCCAGGCGGCCGCGGCGCGTGATCATCTCGTCCAGCAGCAGCTTCCCCTGCAGGTACCAGTCGATGTACGCGGGCATGTCGAAGCGGAAGCGGTTCGAGCCCATGCTCGAGCCCTGCAGCGTCTTGCCGCCGAGCAGCGAGGGGCCGTCGATTTCCACCTTCTGGCCCTGCGGGATCATGCCGATGATCGTCGCCGTGCCGCCGCGGCGGACCGCCTCGTAGCACTGCTCCGCCGCGGCCTTCAGCCCGATCGCCTCGAAGCTGTAGTCGACGCCACCGGGCACGATGCCCTGGATCGCGTCGACCGGGTCGCGCGAGGAGGCGTCGACCGAGTGCGTCGCGCCGAGCTCGCGCGCGGTCGCGAGCTTCGACTCGTGGATGTCGACGGCGATGATCGTGCGCGCGCCTCCGATGCGCGCCCCCTGGATGGCGGCCAGGCCGACGCCGCCCGCGCCGAACACGGCGACCGTCGAGCCGGGCTCGATGGCGGCGGTGTTGAGCACCGCCCCGAGGCCCGTCGTGACGCCGCAGCCGATGAGCGCGGCGCGGTCGAGCTCGATGTCCTTCTCGATCTTCACCAGCGCGTTCTGGTGGACCAGCATCTCCTCGGCGTAGGTCGCGAGGCCGGCAAACTGCTGCACCTTGTCCCCGCGCCAGCTCAGCGCCGGCTCGTCGCCGGGGCCGCGGATCGGGCGGCGTGAGCACAGGAACGGCTCGCCGCTCAGGCAGCGCTGGCAGTTGCCGCAGAAGATCGAGAGGCACGCGATCACGCGGTCGCCAGGGGCGAACTCCGTGACCCGATCCCCGACCGCCTCGACGATCCCCGCGGCCTCGTGGCCAAGCACGGCGGGCGTCGGCATGACGTACAGGCCGTCGTAGAAGTGGACGTCGGAGTGGCACACGCCGCTGGCCGCGACGCGGACGACAACCTCCTCGGGCCGCGGCTCGTCGTGGTCGATGTCCTCGATGGTCAGGTTCTCGTGGGCGGCGTGGAAGACGGCGGCTCTCATGGGGTCCCTCCTGCTGCACCCCGCGTGTCCAGGCGGGGCGTTGCGGGCATGTTCACGCACGCGACGAAGCGATGTCCACCGCGCGGGTTCCGGCTGATTCCCTCGCCGCCTTCACCGCAGTTGCGGGAGAGGGGGCCGGATTCCGATCCCCTCGCCCCCGTCTGCGGGGGAGAGGGTGAGGGCGGGAGGTTAAACAC
>VXTU01000082.1 GCA_009837285.1 Chloroflexota bacterium
ACTACAACCCCGCGATCCGCCGCATCGATCCAGACGGGACAGTCAGCACGATCGCCGGCGGCAACGGGCACGGCTTGCGCGACGGGCCCGCCGACGTCGCCCAGTTCAATGGTCCAATCGATGTCGCCGTCGCACCGGACGGCGCCATCTACGTCGCCGACCGCACGAACCGCCGCATCCGCAAGGTAGCGCCCAACGGGGCCGTGACCACCGTCGCGGGCAGCGGGGAACCCGACTCCAGCCCGGAATCAGAAGAACCGAGGGACGGTCCCGCCGACGAGGCCGCGTTTGGCGCGATCGAGCACATCGCGCTTGCTCTGGACGGCGACCTGTACATCGTCGACGGGCATAGCATCAGGCGCCTCTCGCCGTCGGGGTGGGTTGCGACACTTGTCGCAGGGCACGGTTTCGCCGATGGATACCGCGAGGAGGCCCGGGTGGGCTATGTGACGGACATGGTCGTGGGCCCGTCCGGCGACGTGTACTTCCTCGATGTCAACAAGTGGATCCCGGGCGAGGTGGGTAGGGTCGCGACCGTCCGCAGGATGACTCCGGACGGCAAGGTGCAGACGCTCTATCGGGACACCCCGGCGCAGCGGGGCGGTCGCCTCGCGGACCCGAAGGGCATCGCGGTGACGAGTGATGGCGCCATCTTCATTGCTAACACGGGACACAACCAGATCATGCAGCTCATGCCCGACGGTGAGGTGCGCGCCATCGCCGGAACCGGCGAGGGCGCGTACTTGGACGGTCCGTCCGGAGCAGCCGCGTTTAGCTTCCCCGGTTCACTCGCGCTCGGGCCGGACGGAACGCTGTTCGTCGCCGATCAGGCGTCCAGCACCGTGCGTGCATTCATGCCGGAGCCGGGCGTGGACGTGCCGCTCGCGGAGGTCACCGAACTCTCACGGCTCGACGGCGTCAGCGCCGCGATCTTCGCCGGAAGCCTCGGTGAGTCCGGGTACGCCGGCGACGGAGGATCGGCGGGCGAGGCACTGTTCCGAGTGCCGTACGGGCTGGCCATCGATCGGTCGGGCGACGTCATCGTCAGCGACGGGCAGAACCACGCCGTCCGCCGCATTTCGGCGGACGGCACTGTCAGCACGGTGGCGGGCGGAAACGGCGAAGGCACGCGCGACGGCCCACGCGACGAAGCCCAGCTCGCGTATCCGGGGAACGTTGCAGTGGATGCAGACGGTGCCGTGTACGTGGTTGAGAGCGGGAGGAGGAGCATCCGGAGGATTGCTCCCGACGGGACGGTCTCCACCATCGAGGAAGACGTAGAGGGTGAGATCCAGACGATCGAGCAGGGCCCCGGAGGCAGCGTGCTGATCTCCCGGGAAGGTCAGATATGGAGTCGGGATCGCGGCGGAGCCACCACCCGCGTCGGCGATCGCTACCGCCGGCTCTGGGGGGTCGCCACCGGGAGTGACGGCTCGGTCTATTTCACGCTTGTCTGGTCGTCGAGCTTCTCGGTCCACCGTCAGGCCCCGAGCGGCGACGTCTCGACGGTGTACGAGGACGGCGGCGTGAACGGCGGCGGGATGTTCTCGCCCCTCAGGCACCGACTCGCGGCCGGTCCGGGCGGCTTCGTGTACGTAGCTGACGCAGACTTCGGGCGGATCGTGAGCATCGCTCCGGACGGGACGGCTGCAATCGTAGCCGACGATGAGACGCCCGGACTGACCCCCTTCAAGCCCGAGGACATCGTCGTCACACCCGCCGGCGATCTGCTCGTGTCCGATCCGTGGCGGCACGTGATCTGGAAGATCACGATCGACGAATAGAGGCGGACGACCCGCAGGCCCTTGCTTCCTCTTGCCGTCCTGTGCCGGCCGTCCAACCTTCGCCCCGCTCGTATAGCATCGCCACGCGCGCGGGTGCGGCCCGCGCGCCTGACGAACGGCGACCGAGGGGAGGGGATATGCCCGGCCCACTACATGGCATTCGCGTACTGGAATTCTCGCTGGTGGTCGCAGGCCCCATGTCCGGGGTGTTGCTCTCAGACCTCGGCGCCGACGTGATCAAGGTCGAGCCGCCCGGCGGTGAGTCGCTCAGGCAGGCGCGCGCGATCGTGCCCGACGAGAGTAAGGCGTTCCAGACCTTCAATCGCGGCAAGCGAGGCATCGTCGTCGACCTACAGCAGCCCGAGGGCCGCGAGGTCATCCACCGGCTCGTGCCGACCGTCGACGTGGTGGTGGTGAACTACCGCTACGGCGTGGCCGAGCGCGTTGGGATCGATTACGAGACGCTGCGGCAGTTCCGCGAGGACCTGGTCTACGTCGAGAGCACCGGCTTCGGGACGCGCGGCGAGCTGTCGAGCCAGGGCTGCTCGGACGTGGTCGCGCAGGCCTACTCCGGCATCATGGCGGGCGACGGCAAGATCGCCGAGGACGGCGCGCCCGTCGCGGCCACCTTCGGCGCCCCGGCCGACTACGGCACGGCGATGGCGACCGCGATGGGCGTGAGCGCCGCGCTCTTCCACCGCGCGATGACCGGCGAGGGCCAGAAGATCAACACCTCGTTGCTGCGCACGGGCGTGTGGCTGCAGAGCCACAACGTCAACTACGACCCGATCACCGACGTGCACTTCGACGACGTGACGCGGGCCGAGCTGAACGAGACGCGTGCGTCGGGCGGCAGCTACCCGGAGCTGATAAAGGTGCGCCAGGAGCGCATCCTGACCGGCGGCCTGTTCTACGGCGGCTACGCGGCGAAGGACGGCGGCATCGTCCTCGGCGCGCTCACGCGCATCAACCGCGACGGCTTCCGCGAGGTGCTCGGGCTGCAGGGCGAGGACAGCGACGACCCCGACTACGACGTCCTGGACCCCGAGAACCAGCGCAAGATGGAGTACTGGGCCGGGGTGATGCGCGAGAAGATGCGTGAGCACACCGTCGCCGAGTGGATCGAGATCTTCGACGAGGTGGGACTGCCGGCCTCGCCGGTGAACTTCCCGGAGGAGATCCGGTTCGACCCGCAGGTGCAGGCCGAGGGCATCTTCGCCGACCTCGAGCACGACAAGACCGGCCCGCAGTCCTTCGTCGGGCCGGTGCTGGAGATGTCGAAGACGCCGACCGCCGCCCGTATGGCCGCGCCACCGCTCGCCCGCGACACGCGCGCGGTGCTCGGCGAGGGCGGCTACTCGGAGGCCGAGATCGAGGCGCTCATCGCGAGTGGCGCTGTCGAGCAGGCGAGGTAGAGCCGCAGCCGCACGTGCGGCCTCACCGCGCACCGCCGGGCCACTTGCAGGGCGCGGCTCGCCCGGCCGCCGCGGCCCGCATGCGCCGAGACGTGTCGTTTCGACCGGGTGACGAAAATCCGCGTCTCGCAGCCTAGGATGGCCCCATGGAGCGAAGGCACCGCAGGCACCGGCGCCGCGCCGGTGCCGACCGCGACGCGCTCTCGAACGCCGGCCGCGAGCGCCGCTGCCGTGAGTGGCCCCCGTGGCGGAGCGGGGGCCGCGCGATGTTGGCGCTGATTGAGCACCTGCGATCCTTGGCGCAAAGAGCGTTTCATCCAGCTCCGTGAGGCAGTCGATGGCAAGGACGGATGCCGTGCGCAGAGGAGTCGCGTGACGCGCACCCGTATGACGGTGTTGGCGGTACTCGCCGTAACGGGGTGCATCGCACTGCTGTCCGTGACCGCCGCCACCTCGTCGAGTGCGGGGCACAAGGTCACCGTGCGAATCGTCCACCAGGTCCACGCCGGCGGCCGGATCGAGTTCGCGCTGCAGGTGCGCGATGCTGACGAGAACTGGGGCGAGCGGCTGCTGCCGCGGGCGCGCTTTTTCCCGACCGCCGCTGCGCCCGGGCGCTGGCTGTCGGCCACGCCGCTGACCGTGCGCGCACCGGGCGCGGGCGATGACGCCGAGGCGATCGAAGTGCGGATTACCGCGCGGCGACTCGTCGATGGCCAGACCGAGTACAAGCTTCCCGACGGCTACGTGGAGTTCGCGCTACAGCAGCGCGGAGTGGACGGGGAGTGGGGTGAGCGGCTGCTGCCGGCAGCACGATTCTTGCACATCCAGGCGCCGGTCGGGCACTGGTCTCGGGGCGGTTGGCTCACACTGTGTCTCCCCATGGCATCAGCCGCCATGTTCGAAGACATGGGCAGCGCGGCATTGGACCGGGCTGCCCTGGTCGCCCTCTACCACGACACACAAGGTGCATATTGGTCCAACAGCACGAACTGGTTGAGCGACAGGCCCCTCCATGAGTGGCACGGCGTCACCGCGGACCACTGCGGGCGAGTCACCGACCTGTTCCTCCAGCTCCAGCAGTTGAGGGGAGCGATCCCGCCCGAGCTGGGCAACCT
>VXTU01000139.1 GCA_009837285.1 Chloroflexota bacterium
GGGTCGGGCTTGGCGTCGGCGATGGAGACGGAGTTGGCGTCGCCGTCGGAGTTGGCGATGGAGTCGAGGTGACCTCGGGCGGCGGCGTCGGGGTTGTCGTGGCCGTGGCTGGCGGCTCAGTCGCGGTCGGCGTCGGGGCTTCGGTGGGGTCGGGCACGAGCACGATGGTGGCCGGGCCGACGACGGGCGAAACCGGGGAGGTGGCAAGGCCGGGCTCGTCGCTTGGCGGACGGATCAGCAGCCACAGCGCGAACAGGCTGCCGGCGGCGAGCGCCAGCAGCGCTCCCCGGTACAGACGGTGCGAGGGCAGGGCAAGGTCGGGATCAGCGCAGCGCTCGCAGAGCGTATTGCCGCAGTCGTCGCAGTAGAGCGCGCCGCAGCGTTCGCACTCGCGCGTGGCGTCCCGCTCGCACAGGAAGCATTCCACCGTACGAGCCTAGCACGCGCCCCCGGCGGCCCGCCGGAGGCGCGTGGGATGGCGACAGCTACTTCAGCTCGACGGTCGCGCCGGCTTCCTCGAGCTTGGTCTTGGCCGCGTCGGCCTCGTCCTTGGTGATGGCTTCGCGGATGGCCTTGGGCGCCGACTCCACGACGTCCTTGGCGTCCTTGAGACCCAGCGAGGTCAGCTCGCGGACGGCCTTGATTACGTTGATCTTGTTGGCCCCGAAGTCCGTGAGCACCACGTCCCACTCGACCTGCTCCTCGACCGCGGCGGCGCCGTTGCCACCGTCGCCGTTGGTGGGCGCAACGGCCATCGCGACCGGAGCCGCGGCGGTGACGCCGAACTCGTCCTCGATCGCCTTGTTGAGGTCGCGCAACTCGAGCAGCGTCATCCCGCGGATGATGTCGAGCGCCTCTTCTACCTTGGCCATGCTCATGCTCCTCCCAGCGTCCCGACGCCGCACGCCCTGCATTGGGGGGCGCGAGGCGTCGGGTTATGCCTCTGCTTCCTCGAGCTGCTGCGCACGCGCATCGATCAGCCCCGCGAGATCGCGGGTCGACGCCTGCAGCAGCATTGCCAGCTCCGTGATCTTGCCCGTGAGCCCGCCCGCGAGCCTGCCGAGCAGCTCGTCGCGCGGCGGCACCGTGGCGAGGTCCGCCACGTACGCGGCGTCGACCACCTGGTCGCCGACGACGGCGTTGCGCACCTCGAAGGGCGTGTCGGCGTTGTCGCGCCGCCAGTTCTCGACGGCTCGCGCGGCCGCCACGGGGTCGTCCGGGTGGGTGACGAGCGCCGTCGGCCCGTCCGCGAGAGCGCGGAACGCCTCGCGGCCCGCGTCGTCGGCGGCGAGCAGCAGCAGCGAGTTCTTTACCACGCGCATCGTCACGCCGGCGTCCTGCAGCTGCTGGCGCAGCTGCGTCTGTTCGGTGACCGGCATGCCCTGGTAGGCCATGCCGATGGCGATCTCGGACTCCTCGATCAGCGCCTTCAGCTCGGCCACCAGCGCGATCTTGCGCTCCGTCGGCACGCTGCCCCCCCATCCCTGCCGTGATCTGCCGGCCCACCGCGGCGTGTCCCCGCGGCCGCACAGCAAAACGCCCTCGCCACCACGCGGTGGGAGGGCGTTACCGGCAGCAGCGCGAGGCTCCTCGCGCGCGGCCCGCAACCTGTCCCACCTGCACGGGCGGCCCTTCGCCATTACCCGGCCGGGCGATTGCCCGGCGGACCCGTGGTCTCCGGCGGCGCGCCCCGTCGTGCGGGGCGCTCGGATTAGTCTGCTACGTCTCCGCAGCGAGCGCCAGCAACGGCTGCACGTCGACGTGGACGCCGGGGCCCATCGTCGAGGTCAGCGTGGCGGCGCGGATGTACTGCCCTTTGATGTCGGCCGGGCGCGCCTTCACGATCTCGGCCATGATCGCGCCCAGGTTCTCCGAGAGCTGGGCGTCGGTGAACGAGACCTTGCCCAGCGCCATGTGCACCAGGTTCGTGCGGTCCAGACGGAACTCGACGCGCCCCGACTTCCCCTCCTGCACCGCGCGCGGGATGTTGCCCGCGTCCAGCACGGTGTTGTTGCGGGGGTTCGGCATGAGCCCGCGCGGGCCGAGGATGCGGCCCAGCCGTCCGACCTTCCCCATCAGCTCGCGCTGCGCGATCGCCACGTCGAACTCGGTCCAGCCGTCGGCGACCCGCTGGATCAGCTCGTCGCCGCCGGCCTCGTCGGCGCCGGCCTCGAGCGCCTGCGAGACCGCCTCACCCTCGGCGAAGACGATCACCGTCTGCTCACGGCCGAGCCCGTGCGGGAGCGTCACCGAGCCGCGGATCTGCTGCTCGGCGTGTCGGCCGTCCAGGCCCGTCCGCAGGTGCAGCTCGACGGTCTCGTCGAACTTCGCGCTCGCGCTCTGGCGCACGACGCTGAGTGCGTCGTCGGGCTCGTACAGGCGGTCGGCGTCGACCTGCTCGGTGGCGGCTCGGTAGCGCTTGCCTCGCTTCGGCATCGCTAGTTGACCTCGATTCCCATGGAGCGGGCGGTGCCCTCGATGATCTTCACGGCCTGGTCGATGTCGTTGGTGTTGAGGTCCGGGAGCTTCGTCTCGGCGATCTCGCGGACCTGCGCTGCCGTGACCTCGCCCACCACCTCGGTGAGCTGGCTCGCGGCGCCCTTCTCGACGCCCGCGGCCTTGCGCAGCAGGTCCGAGGCGGGCGGCGTGCGCAGCTCGAAGGTGAACGAGCGATCCTCGAAGATCGTGATGATGGCGGGGATGATCTGCCCGCCCTGCGCCTGCGTGCGGGCGTTGTACGCCTTGCAGAAGTCCATGATGTTGATGCCGTGCGGGCCGAGCGCCGTGCCGACCGGCGGCGCGGGGTTGGCCCGCCCCGCCGGGATTTGCAGCTTCACCACCGCGCGAACGCGCTTCGCCATTGCTCGATCCTCCCCGCTCCCGGCCTACTGCTTCTCGACCTGCAGGAAGTCGAGCTCGACCGGCGTCTCGCGGCCGAACATCGAGACCATCACGCGTACCTTGCCCTTGTCCAGGTTGATGTCGTCCACCTGGCCAACGAAGTCGATGAACGGCCCGTCGATGACCCGCACCGACTCGCCGATCGAGAAGCCGACGTTGATGCGCGGAGTGCCCGCGTCCATCTGCCGCAGGATCCGCGCCGCCTCCTCGTCGTCGAGGGGCACGGGGCGCGAGCCCTCCTCCTCGTTGCCGCCGGCGAAGCCGGTGACACCGGGCGTGTTGCGGACCAGGCTCCAGGCGTCGTCCTCCATGAGCATCTGGATCAGCACATAGCCGGGGAAGAGCTTCTTCGAGACCGTGCGGCGCTGGCCGTCGCGGATCTCGATCTCTTCCTCGGTGGGGATGACGACCTCGAAGATGAGACCGCCGAGGTCCATCTGCTGGACGCGCTGGTCCAGGTTCTTCTTCACCTTGTTCTCGTACCCGGAGTAGGTCTGGATGATGTACCAGGCGCGGTCGTCGTCGGCCGGGACCATGTCCGGTGCCTCGGCGTCCTCGACGAGGCCGGCGGTGAAGGGGTTGGGCGGCGGCGGGGCGGCAGCAGGCGTGACGGCGCCGCCGTTCAGCCCATCACGTGCCCGTTCCTGCTCAGTCGTCATGAGGCCCCCTGCGTGCGCCCCGGCCCGCGTGGCCGGTGAGCGCTCCGCTCGACTCCGCTTGCGCGGCCCGCGCGTCTCCTAGCGCAGCACCGTGTTCTCGATGATCCAGTTGAAGCCGAGGTCGGCGACGCCAAGGATGGCGCCGAAGAAGATCGAGACGATGATCACGACCACCGTGAGGTAGCCGACCTCGTGGCGGGTCGGCCACGTGACCTTGCGCAGCTCGCTGACGATGTCGCTGACCCCGCGCGGCACCCAGCGCCGTCCGCCGCCACGGCCCTCCGCCGTGGCCGGGCCGGAGACGCTGACCGGCGGCCGGCCGCCGCGCGCGGGGCGCTGCTGCTGGCGTTGCTGCCGGCGTTGAGCGCGCTCCTGCTGCCTGCGCAGCGCTCGACCCATCGTGTCGCCCCCCGACGCCCCTGCAGGTTACCGCGTCTGGCGGTGTAGCTCGTGCGACCGGCAGCGAGCGCAGTATTTCCGCAACTCCATGCGGTCCGGGTTGTTCCGCCGGTTCTTCTTCGTGTTGTAGTTGCGGTCCCGGCATGTCACGCACGCGAGCGAGACGTGCTCCCGATCTCCCTTGGCCATGCCCAGGCCTCCTCGGTTCCGGTCACGCGGCCCCCGCGGGGGTATCCCCGCGTGAGGCCGAACTATGCGTGTCTACTCGTTGATACCGGTGACGACGCCAGCGCCGACGGTGCGGCCGCCCTCGCGGATAGCGAAGCGCAGCCCGTCCTCGATCG
>VXTU01000043.1 GCA_009837285.1 Chloroflexota bacterium
GCGACTGACCGAGGGGTTGGTCCATTCCTGGAGCAAGGGCATGCACCCGGGTCTCGCCCGGCGGGAACCGCCGGCCGGAGAGCCGGAGGAACGCGCCGCCGAGATCGTCAGACAGAGCCCCGTTGGCCCGCCGGACGTCGTTGCCGGCTGGCTCGAGGAGTTCGCCCGGGCCACGGGCGCCACGAAGTTCGGGCTCTACATGGAGGCCGACGGGGACCCGGCGCGGGTGCTCACCTCGGTGCGACGGTTCGCCGAGGAGGTGATGCCGCGCCTGGGTGGCTAGGCGCCGCGCCAGAAATCCATTCGGTTCCCTCTGCGCTACCGGCGCGCGCTCCGAAGATGGCCACAACATGGCCACCATTGATCACCCTGCGAGCACATATCGCCGGATGCCGATTCCCGAAAACCGTTGAAAACATTGGTGCCGAAGGTGGGACTCGAACCCACACGGGGCGTGAACCCCAACGGTGTTTGAGACCGTCGCGTCTACCAGTTCCGCCACTTCGGCTCGGCTCCCAGCATCGCGCGACCGTGCGCCCCCTTCAAGCGAGGGCGGCGAGGATGCCGAGAACGGTGGGGTGGAGCGGAAGACGGGGGTCGAACCCGCGACCTCCTCCTTGGCAAGGAGGCGCTCTACCACTGAGCTACTTCCGCCGGACCGCAGTCCATAGTACGGGCGCACACTCGGCGACGGCAATGCGCGCCATTCCCCGCGGTGCAGAGGCCTGAGCGCAATTCCAAACGTGGATCTGCCTTGATACGCGGGCAGTCTGTACCATGGGGGTACCGGCACTGATCGCCGGCAAGACTGACTGCGAGAGGGGGGCCAAGAATGCGTGTACTGGCTGCACTGGACGACAGCGATCTTGCGGACGAGGTCGTCGAGGCGCTTGCTCCCTGGCTGGCGGCCGCGGACGCCGAGGCGCGCCTGATGATGGTGTGGGACTCGCGGCAGGCTCATCCCGAGACGCCTACCCACCCCCCGGACCTCATCGTGTCCGACCCGGTGGTGACATCCGACAGCTGGGCTCGCGCGCCCGTCGACTACGTCGGGGACCGCAACGAGCGGCGTGGACAGATGATCCAACGGATCCGCAACGAGCGACTTGCCTCGCTGCGGTCGCTCGGAGCGCGCCACCTCACGTCCACGTTCGACGTCGAGGTCGACGGCGCTGAAGACGTGCCGGAGGCGATCCTGCGCGCCGCCGACGACTACGGCGCGGACATGATCGCGATCGGCACCCACGGCCGGCGCGGACTGCGCCGTGTCCTGGGCGGCAGCGTGGCCGAAGAGGTCATCCGCAACGCCCGGATCCCGGTCTTCGTTGTGCACCAGGGGTCGGTCGTGCACCCCGGGGCGCACTTCCTGGTTGTCGCGCACGACACCGCGCGCAGCGTGGAGCTGCGTGAGCACCTGGAGGACATCAGGACCAGGGACCGCAACGCGCAGTTCACACTGCTCATCCCGGCGACGCATCACTCCGGCCGGCTGACGGACACCACCGACGATGTCGCCACCGCCGAGTCCACGGCCGCCGAGACGCGCGCCGTGCTGCGCGACGAGGGCATCGACCTGGCCGACGCCAGGGTCGGCGACCCGACACCGCTGCTCGCCATCGAGGACGAACTGCGTGACCACCCGGACACGTACGCCTCGGTCATCCTGTGCACGTTCCCGCCCGGCATCTCGCGCTGGGTCCGCATGGACACTGCGCACCAGGTGGAGCGGCACTTGGAGATCCCTGTCGAGCACGTGATCGCGTACCGCGCTCCGGCGGACAACCCCGCTGCGCGCGACGAGTACTGCCAGCGGCTCCGCCACGCGGCGGACACCGCCCGCAACCAGCTCGCGCGCATCGAGGCGCTGTCCGAGGGTGACGTGGGCATCGCGCTGCCGGCGCGAGAGCACAGCCTGAACGACGAGCTCGAGGCAATCGAGCGCGCGCTCTTCGAGTCCGGGTGCGGATAAGTCAGGGCGTAACACACCCCGGAGCGGCGCCAGGCGCGCCGCTCCGGCGCGCTTAACGGGCCAAGGCGCGGGGGTACGGCCGGGGGCGGCCCGTGGGGGAACAGGAGCTCTTCGGCGAACTCGCCGTAATCGGCGGCCTGGCCGTGGCGACCACGCTCGGCCTCTACCGGGTCGGCCTGCCCCCGACCATCGGCTTCCTCGTCACCGGCGCGGTCGCCGGGCCGTACGGCCTGCGGCTGGTCGGAGACTCCGAGCACATCACGGAGATCGCCGAGATCGGCGTCATCCTGCTGCTGTTCGCCGTGGGGCTCGAGTTCTCACTTTCGCGGCTGCGCTTCATCTGGCGGGCCGTCGCGGTCGGCGGCTCGTTGCAGGTCGGCGTCACGACGGCGGCCGCGCTCGCGATCCTCGTCCTCGCCGGCGACACCGTCGAGCGCGGCATCGTCTTCGGCCTGGTGGTCGCGCTGTCGAGCACCGTGGTGGTCCTGCGTGTGCTCGACGTCCGAGGCGAGCTCGACGCGCCGCACGGACGGTTCATCATCGGCGCACTCATCTTCCAGGACCTGCTGGTCATCCCGTTGACGCTGCTGGTGCCGGTGCTTGCGGGTGGGGACAGCAGCGGCGCGGCGCTCGACATCGCGTGGGCGCTGACACGCGCCACGCTGGCCGTGGGCGCCGTGCTCCTGATCGCGCGCTTCCTGGTCCCCCGCATCTTCCACGCGGTCGATGCGACCCGTACGCGCGAGGTGTTCCTGCTGACCGTGATCTCGATCGCGCTGGGTTCGGCATGGCTGATGAGCCAGCTCGGCCTCTCGGTCGCGCTCGGGGCCTTCCTCGCCGGCATCCTGCTGGCGGACACCGACTACAGCCACCGCGCGACGAGCGACATCATCCCGCTCCGCGACGCCTTCACGAGCTTCTTCTTCATCTCGCTCGGGATGCTCGTGGACTGGCGCGTGTTCACCGACGAGCCGGTCCTCGCCGCGCTGATCGTGGTTGGGCTCGTGCTCGGCAAGGCGGTCATCGCCTCGCTGGCGGCTCTCGCGATGCGCAACCCGGCCAGCGTGGCATGGCGCTCCGGCGTCTACCTCGCGCAGTTCGGCGAGTTCGGCTACGTGGTGCTCCTCATCGGGGCGCACGAGGGCATCGTCACCTCCGAGGAGCTGCGCCTGATCGTGACGACTGGCGTGGTCAGCATCGTCCTGTCTCGCGTGCTGATGCACTGGACGGGTGGGCTGCACGCCGGCGAGACGCTGCTTCGCCCGCTCGAGCGCCTACTGCGCGCCCGTGGGATCGATGAGCCGAGCGCGCAGGATGCGTTCCTCACCAACCATGTCGTGGTGGCAGGCTATGGCGTGGCGGGCCAGCTGCTCGCTCGCACACTTGCGCAGGCGCGCATCCCGTACGTGGTGCTCGAACTCAACGCGGAGACGGTGCGCGACGCGCGCCGCGACTACGAGCACGTCTACTACGGCGACATCACGAGCCCGGAGGCCCTCGCGCACGCCCGGGTGGGTCATGCGCGGGTGCTGGTGCTGCTCATCAACGACCCGCAGGCCGCCAGGCGCGCCATCACGGCGGTGCGGGCGGACTGGCCGACTGTCCCCATCCTCGTGCGCACTCGCTATGTCGCCGAACGCCCCGGCCTGCTCGCGCTCGGCGCGAACCACGTCGTGTGCGAGGAACTCGAGGGCGGCACCGAAATGTCCGCTCGCGTGCTCCGCTCGCTCGGGCTCGATGTGCCCGAGATCCGGTCCCAGATCGGCCAGGCGCTCGTGTCGACTCGTGCGGATGACCTCACCGGCGCCACCGAGGAGTGGGCCGAAGCCGTCGACCAGGGCCAGGAATCAGCGGGGCTGCCCAGGCCGTTCGCCCGGCGACCGGACGAGCCCGGTCAGGGGAAGATACCGAGCGCGAGGTAGTTCGCGGCCACGCGCTCGATGGCGATCAGGAAGGCGGCTGTGCGCAGGTCAGGCAGATCGCGCGACCGCCAGGTCTCGTAGATCTGCCGGTACGACTCGCTCATCGTCTCCTGCAACGCCGACCGCACGAAGTCGATCTCCGACGGGCCCCGGGTGAGGATCTTCATCTCGTCGGGCGGGAACTCCATCCCGGCCAGCCGCTCCGTCGCCTCCAGCTGGCGGCGCGTCGAGATCTCCTCGTAGCGCTTGTACATGCGGTCGAAGCTGACGTGCGAGAGGTTCTTGAGCCACTCGAAGTA
>VXTU01000047.1 GCA_009837285.1 Chloroflexota bacterium
GTAGAGCACCAGCGGCTCGCCGTTGCCGTAGGAGGCGTCGATGCCGCCGCGGAACTCGAGGTCCAGGCGGTCGCCCTGAACGCCCGTCACGACGAGCGCCGGGTGGTCCATGTGCGCGCCGAGCACGAGCGGGCGGCGACGCCGCCCGCGGCGGTAGGTCACGTAGGCGTTGCCGAACGCGTCCTCCTCGTGCGCCAGTCCGCGCGCCTCCGCGAAGGAGCGGATGTACTCGCGCACGCCGCGTTCGAGGTACGGCGCAGTCGGGATCGAGACGACCTCGCGGACGATGTCGCGCAGGGGTGTGGGTTCCACGTGAGCCTCCCTCGGCGCCGATGCTACGCGCGCCCGGGCTCGTGCGCCCCTCGCGCTCGCGGGACGGCGGCCCGTACCATCGAGGCATGACCCTCGACACCGCAGCGGACCCTCACGCCGAAGTCGTCCCGGAGCGACCGCCGCGCAAGCGGCAGAAGCGGCGCCGGCGCAAGCGAGGCCGCCTCGTCGACCGCCCTCGTACCCCCGTCGAGCTCGAGCTCACGGGCTTCGCGGCGGGCGGCGTGGCGATGGGCCGCGCGCCGGACGGGCGCATCGCGTTCGTCGAGTTCGGCATCCCCGGCGAGCGCGTGATCGCCGAGATCACGTCCGAGGAGTCCTCGTACATCGAGGCGCGGACCGCGATGGTGCTGGAGGAGTCGCCGGAGCGCGTCGAGCCGCGGTGCGAGTACTACGGGCGCTGCGGCGGCTGCCAGCTGCAGCACATCGCCTACGGCGAGCAGCTGCGGCTCAAGACCGGCGTGGTGCGCGAGCAAATGCGCCGCATCGGGCGCTTCGAGGACGCCGAGGTCGACGAGATCCTGCGCGAGATGATCGGCATGAACGACCCGTGGGCGTACCGTAACCACATGCGCTTCACCGTGCGCCGCGACGGCGACATCGGCTTCATGGAGCACGGCACGCATCGCTTCCTGCGCGTCGACCACTGCGAGATCGCCAACCCCGAAGCCAACCGCGTGCTGCGCAACGCGCAGGGCCGCACGATGCAGACGAAGCAGCTCACCGTGCGCGTCGGCGAGCACTCGGGCGAGTCGCTGGTGCAGCCGAAGCTGCGCTGGCGCCCCGGCCGCCGCGGCAACGTGCGCAGCGGCCAGCAGCACTACCACGAGCTGCTGCGCGGGGCGCGCTACCGGGTCTCCTCGCCGGCGTTCTTCCAGGTCAACTCGCGGCAGGCGGAGCGGCTGATCGAGCTGGTCGTCGCGCGGGCGCGCGCCGTCGGGCCGCGGCTCGTCGCCGACGCCTACTCGGGCGTCGGCACGTTCGCCGTCGCGCTCGCACAGGTGGTGCCGGACGTCGTGACCATCGAGGCGTCGAGCGCCGCCGGGGACGACGCCGAGGTGAACCTCGCACCCTACGACAACGTGCGGCGCATCACCGGGACGGTCGAGGAGCAGCTCCCCGCGCTGAACCCTCAGCCCGACGTCGTGGTCGTCGACCCGCCGCGGGCCGGCCTCGACGCCTCGATCATCGAGACGGTCGTGGACTCGGACGTGCGGCGCGTGGTCTACGTCTCGTGCGACCCAGCGACGCTGGCGCGCGACCTGCGGCGTTTCGTCGTCGGTGGGTTCACGATCGCGGAGATGCAGCCGATCGACATGTTCCCTCACACCCAACACATCGAGTGCATCACCACGCTCGACCGGGCCGAGTAGCGGGCAGCAGACAGCCGTGGCCCTCGTGCTCGCGTCCGCCTCGCCGCGCCGCCGCGAGCTACTACCCGCGCTCGGCGTGACGTTCGAGGTGATCCCTGCTGACATCGACGAGTCCGGTGCGGACGAGGATGCCGCACGCCTCGCGCGCGATCTTGCCCGGCGCAAGGCGCTCGTCGTCGCCGCGGACCGGCCGGCGGACACGGTGATCGGTGCCGACACCATCGTGGTCCTCGATGGCCGGCAGCTCGGCAAGCCCGCCGACGCTGCCGAGGCGCGCGCGATGCTGGAAGCGCTGCGCGGTCGCACGCACCACGTCGTGACGGGGGTGGCCGTGATTGCCGACGGTGCCGAGGCGACGGAAGCCGTGACGACGGCGGTGACGATGCGGGACTACTCGGACGACGAAGTCACGCGCTACATCGCGCGGGGGGAGCCGTTCGACAAGGCCGGCGCGTACGCGGTGCAGGACCCGGAGTTCGCGCCCGCAACTGCGGTCGAGGGGTGCCGGTGCGCGGTGATCGGGCTGCCGCTGTGGACGCTGCGTCGGCTGCTGCTCGGGGCTGGCGTCGACGCCAAGCCGCCGCGGCTGCCGGACTGCCTCGGCTGCCCGCACCGCGAGGACGGCACTCCGCGCTAGACCTGCACCACCAGCAACTCGCCGACGAACGTCGAGAGGCGCAGGCGCACGCGGTGCGTCTGGGCCTCGTAGCCATCGCTGCGGACGTGGATGTCGCGCACGACGCCCTCCTCGCGCTCGCCGAGCACGTCCACGCTGCCGACGATGGACTGGGCGGTGACGTCGATGCCGAATTCACGCGGGACGCGTACCTGGATGGTGCCGAGCCAGCAGAGCACCGCCAGCTCGGTCTCGCCCTCGGGCAGGTCCGCGTCGCGCAGGTCGAGCGCGATGTCGCCGACGACGGTGGAGATGACGGCGTCGTCCTCGACGGTCCAGCCGCTCGCGTCGGAGCGGAGGTGGCCCACGGCGCGGCGCATCTTTCGCGAGAACCGGCGCACCCGCCACGCTGCGAGGAACGCCAGCACGCCCAGCGCGACGAATGCAAGGCCGAACGCTGTGCCGACCGCACCTTCGACGCCAATGGTGTGCACGTCGGTGCTGTCCAGCAGCAGGACCGCGCCGAGCGCGATCAGGTACAGGCCGATGGTGAGCGGTACGACGTCGCGGGCGCGGCTCGTCATCGGTGGGGTCCTCATCGGCGGCGGTAGGCGCGGCGCACCCGCTCGTAGAGGATGACGCAGCCGCCCCCGATCAGGAGCAACGGCCAGAGCTCGCGAATGCCGAACTCGGTGAGCCCGAGCGACTCGGCGAGGAAGATCCCTCCGACGATCACGAGCAGCACACCGAACGCCATGGTTCCCCCGGGAAGAAACGTCCACACGGACCGTGCGATCCCCGAACGCCCCTGCACCTGCTACGATACCTCGCGCGCCGGTCAACGCGCGCGCCGCTCCCACCACCAACGAGCACGCTCGGTAGCCCCTTACGGGGCTATCACGGAGCATCGATCGCGGACACCGCGACGTGCTGGTCGGAGGCGCCATGCCCGAGGCGATCATTGAACTCAACAGCCTGGTCAAGACCTACGACACCGGCGAGGTCCAGGTGCAGGCCCTGCGAGGGGTCGACCTCTCGGTCGGACGCGGCGAGATGGTCGCCATCATGGGGCCCTCGGGCTGCGGCAAGACGACGCTGCTCAACACCGCCTCCGGCCTCGACGACCCGACCGAGGGCAGCATCACCATCGAGGGCACCGACCTCGGCAGCCTCGATGACAACACCAAGACCTCCTACCGCGCGACGCGGATGGGCTTCATCTTCCAGTTCTACAACTTGCTACCCGTGCTCAGCGCCGTCGAGAACGTCGAGTTGCCGCTCCTCGTCTCCGGCACGGCGCCCGCCGAGGCGCGCAGGCTCGCCCTCGCCCAGCTCGACCACGTTGGGCTCAGCGAGTGGACGGAGCACCGGCCGGGCCAGCTTTCCGGCGGCCAGCGCCAGCGCGTCACGATCGCCCGCGCGCTCGTCAACGACCCGACGATCGTGTGGGCCGACGAGCCGACGGGCGACCTCGACTCCGTCACGGCGGGCCAGATCATGGACCTGCTGACCGGCCTCAACCAGGAGCAGGACCAGACCTTCGTGATCGTCACGCACGGCCGCGAGATCGCCGACCGCTGCCACCGCATCGTGCATATGCGCGACGGGCTGATCGAGCGCGAGGAGCAGCTCGTTGGATAGCCTCTTCGGGATCCCCCTGACGAGCATCCTCGTCGCGCTGCTGCTGGCGCTCGGCGCGATCTTCGGTGTGCTCGCCGTCATCGCACTCAGGCAGCCGCTGCTGGTACGCATGGGGTTGCGCAACATCGGCCGGCGCAGGACGCAGACCTCGCTCATCGTCATCGGGCTGATGCTCTCGACGCTGATCATCAGCGCCGCCTTCGCCACCGGCGACAC
>VXTU01000050.1 GCA_009837285.1 Chloroflexota bacterium
CCTTGCTACACAACGTATTCTACCACAAACCGGGTACTAAAAGATATAATCCCCGACCCGCGGTGGCGGGATGTTGCCCCACCAATTCGCGCTCGGCGTCAACAATCGCGCGTTATGTGGCCTGCGGTGGGCCATCAGGCCCCGTCGCACCGAACCAGACAGCCTCGGCGTCCGTCCACACTGATCCGCCACCCACGTCCAGCCGCGCCCCGCGCCGGCCGGCGATGCCGAGCACGCCTTCAGCCTGGACGGCGTCGACGCTGAGCCCGGCCGCCTTCGCCGCGCGGCGCACCAGCCGCAGCGCGACGGCCTCCGGCAGCTCGGACAGCTGCCGACGCTCGATCCGGACCGCGCCGTCCTCGATGGTCATCAGCGCGGCAGCCTCGCGGGCCGCCCACGCCTCCAGCGCCGCGTCGTCGCGGCGGGCGTGCCCGGCGAAGCGGGCCAGCGCCTCGGCGGCGCGATGGTTCAGCGCATCCAACTCGGGCAGCACACGGTGCCGGACCCGGTTGCGGCTGAACGACAGGTCGTCGTTCGACGCGTCATGCCGCGGCGCGCGCCCCTCGCCCGTGAGCCCGAGCGCCTCGAGGTAGACGGCGACGTCCAGCCGCGCCACCCCGAGCAGCGGGCGCAGCACACGTAGCGGCGCATCGCCCCCGGCCGCATCGCACGCAACGGGCCACGGCGTATCGAGGTCCATCCCGGCAGCGCCCGCGAGCCCGGTGCCGCGCGCGAGGCGCAGCAGAACGGTCTCCGCCTGGTCGTCCAGCGTGTGGCCGGTCACGCAGGCCGTCGAGTCCGCCTCGCGCGCAGCGGTGGCGAGCCAGCGGTACCGCGCCTCGCGCGCGTCCGCCTCGGACATCGACCTGTCCTCGGCCGTTCGGCCCGAGAGCACCCGCACGCCGAGGCAGTCCGCGAGCCACTCAACGTAGGCGAGATCGGCCGCCGCCTCTGCCTCGGCGCGCATCCCGTGGTTGAAGTGCGCCGCGACCGCCTGTCCGCCCGCGGCCTGGAGGAGCCGCGCGACGGCGACGAGGGCAGCGGCGGAGTCGGGCCCGCCCGAGCACGCGACGAGTAACGTCGAGTCGCTCGCGACATGCGCGCCCAGCGCCGTCCCGACGCGACGCTCGAACGCCGCCGTCGAGCGGGTGCGTCGAGGAAAGACATCGGAGGGCCCGGTCATGCGCCCAGCGTAGCGTAGGGGCCGGGAGTCGGCGTGCGCGTTACCGCCCGAAGAGCGCCTCCCACCACCGCTCGCCGGGCTCGCGGTCGGGTACGCCGCTCACCAGCGGCTCCTCGTCGGTCGTGTGGTCTTCGACGACGATCGCGGTCTCGCCCGGCCGCACGAGCCCGAACCGGCTGCGCGCCACGGCCTCGATGTACTCATCGGACGCGAGGTACTCGCGCAGGCCCTCGAGCTCCGCGATCTGCTGGTTGAGCCGGGCCACCTCGAGCTCGACCTCGTGCTGCTGCTGAGCCAGGAGGTGCTGCTGGCGGGCGGTCTGCACGCCGGCGTACGCGAACAGCACGAGCAGGAGCAGCGCGATGGCGATCACCATCTGCAGCGGACCGAAGGCCGGGAGACGTGGTCTGGGGAGAGTGGGCACGTCCGTCCTCGAGAGTGCCCCGCCGTGTCTCACCGTAGCAGCGCGTCGCCGCGCCTACAACGCCCGGCGTACCGTCACGGCGCTCGTTCATACCGTGGTAGGATGCGTCCATGGGAGTGGACAAGATCAGCATCTCGTTCGACGCCGGGCTCGGCGACGCGGTCCGCCAGGCCGCGCGAAGCGACGACAAGGCGCTCTCCGCCTGGCTCGCCGAAGCGGCTGAGGCGAAATTGCGGGCGGAGGCGCTGCGGGCCTTCCTCGACGACTGGGAGCAGGAGCACGGCCCCATTACCGCCGAGGAACTGCATCGCGCCCGCGTCGAGTTGGGCCTTGCCGTGGACGCCCCCGCCCGGTGAGCGCCCTCGTGCTGGACGCTGGCGCCCTCATCGCCGTCGAGCGCGGGGACCGCACGATGATCGCGCGGCTGGAAGCCGCCGAGCAGGGAGGGACCGGGCTTCGCTCGACCGCGATCGTCCTTGCTCAGGTGTGGCGGGATCCGGCCGGGCGCCAGGCGCGGTTGGCGCGCCTGCTGCGTGCCGTGCACATTCGAGCCGTCGACGACCAGCTCGCGCGCGACGCCGGTGTCCTCCTGGGTCGGGCCGGCACCACCGACCCGATCGACGCGACCGTGGCTCTGGTGGCGGAGGGCGGCGACCAGATCCTGACCAGCGACCCCGACGATCTGCGCCATCTCGTGGACACAGCCGGCATACATGCGCGCGTGGTCGCCTGCTGACCAGTCTCGTAGTGGCGGGCGGCCCGCCTAGTCGTCCGGCAGGTGGCACTGCTCGTTGAGCCCGACGACCGACCACCGCGACGGTCCGCCATCCTCGCCCGGCCGGCGCTCGACCACCGACAGCGACGCGAGGCCGAGGTGGAAGCGGCGCTGCGCCGCCATCGACACGCCGAGGGCGTGGGTGAGCAGCGACTTCAGCGCCATGTTGTGCGAGACCACCACGACATCGGCCTCGCCGTGCCGCTCAGCCGCCTCGTCGAGCACGTCGAGCATCCGCACGCGGGCCTCGCCCATCGACTCGCCGCCGGGGAAACGCAGGTCGGCGAACGTCTCGTCGCGCCACTGCTCCAGGAAGTCGGCGAAGTGCTCGCGGATCTCGTCGAAGCCCATGCCGTCGAGGTCGCCGTGGTCCACCTCGTGCAGCCGCTCATCGATGACGGGAGCGAGGTCATACGCCTCGGCGATGGGGGCGGCGGTGCCGCGCGCCCGCGACGCGGGGCTGACGTAGAGCGCAACCGGGCTGTACGGCGCGAGCGAGGAGGGGACCGTCGTGGCCTGCAGGCGGCCGCGGTCGGTGAGCTGGTTGTCGATGCGCCCCTGCGTCTGCCCGCCGAGGTTCCCGGTCGCCTCGGCGTGTCGGAGCAGGAGGAAACGCGTGGTCGTCACCGTGGCAACTCCAGGAAGGCGCGGATCACGGGATGCTCGCGGATCTCGGCTCGGGTGTCCGGCGGCGAACCGGGTTCCACCTCGGAGCCGTAGAACCCGACGAACCATATCAGCAGGCCCTGGTTGAAGTAGATGAACCCGTTCGGCGGCTCGCAACCGTCGAGGACCGGCTCGGCGCGGCGCTCCGCGTTGATGACCCACTGCTCCCAGAACGCCGCCCGGTCCGGGTACGGCCAGAGCACCCATACCGCGTACCGGTCGCCGTCCTCGAAGTCCGGCCCCGCGAACACGACGGGCTCGACCGCCGCGCCAGGGCAGACCGGGTCATACGCATCCGTGAGCGTGACCCCCGGGCCCGGGAGGGCGGCCGCGATCTGTTCGAGGGATGGCGGGAGCATCCGGTCCGGGGTCGGAGTGGGGGTCGGCGTCTGAGTAACGGGTGTGGGGGACGGCGACGGGCTCGGAGTACTCGTCAGCGTGGCCGTGGCGGCTCCGGGCGTTGGGGTGGGAGGCGCCGCGGTAGGTGTCGCGGTGGGAGCAGCGGGCGTCGCCGCGGCGGGCGTCGGCGTTGGCGCCGCCACCGAGTCCCCGTCGTCGTCGCCTCCGCGGCTGAATAGCACCAGGACGCCGAGGACCACCACCACCGTGACGACGGTGTACGCCAGCCGTCTCATGGCCGCCGCTCCCCGGTGCGCTCTACTGCCACGTCAACTCGAGGAAAGTACGTACGACGGGGTGCTCACGGATCTCGTCGGCGGTCGCAGGGAGCGAGCCCGGAGCAACGTCGGAGCCGTAGAACCCCGCGAACCACAGCACGAGGTTCTCGTGCCAGTAGACGAACCCGTTCGGCGGCTCGCAGCCGTCGAGGAGCGGGCGCACGCGGAAATCCTCGCCGACTGACCAGTCGGCCTCGAAGGCGTCGTGGTCGCTGTAGACCCACAGCACCCACACGGCGTGCTTCTCGCCCGACGCTCCGTCAGGCCCGGTGAAGACGACCGGCTGCGCCGAGGCGCCGGGGCACACAGGCTCGAACTCGTCGGACAGATCGAGACCGGGCGACGGCAGCGCCGACTCGAAGTCCTCGAGGGAGAACGGGCTGCCGTCGATGCTCCCTGCAACGCGAGTCGGCGTGGGGGCGGGCGTTGTGGTAGGCGTGGGAG
>VXTU01000092.1 GCA_009837285.1 Chloroflexota bacterium
CGCGGGCCGCGAGTACGGCTCGGGGTCCTCGCGCGACTGGGCGGCGAAGGGGCCGTCGCTGCTGGGCGTGCGCGCCGCCATCGCGCAGTCGTACGAGCGCATCCACCGCAGCAACCTGATCGGGATGGGCATCCTGCCGCTCGAGTTCCCCTCGGGCGAGTCGGCCGCCTCGCTGGGCCTCACGGGCCAGGAGTCGTTCGACATCACGGGAGTCGAGGGTGGCGTGGAGCCGGGCCAGGACGTCGCGGTGCGCGCCGTCGCGGCCGACGGCACGGAGACCGCGTTCACGGCGCGCTGCCGCATCGACACGCCGGTGGAGGCGGAGTACTACCGCCACGGCGGGATCCTGCAGTACGTGTTGCGCGGGCTGTTGGAGGAGTAGGCGGTCCCGCGCAACGCAATCAAGGTTCGATGAAGAGGGCCCCGTCCTCCATCGAGAGGCGGCGATCAAAGGTGCGTAGGTGCCTCGCTCCCGCCCGACGCGCCGCTGCGAGGATCATGAGGTCGGCGAAGTCGGAGCCGCCGCTGCGGTAACGATGCGCGACGACCGCCACTTCGTCAGCGACCTCGACGATGAGGCTGTCCGTCGCGATGAGTTCGACAACAATGTCCGCGACGTCCGTACGACCGAACTTATACGATCGCTCGAGGACCCAGACGAGTTCGATCGCGACCTCCCGACAGATGTAGCCGGGCTCCGAAGAAGTGAGACCTTCCAGCAGGATCCGGGCGGATTCGGCGCGTTCAGCGTCGTCCCGCACGAGGTATCGAACGAGCACGTTGGTGTCGACGGCTATCACGCCCGGCGTGCTCCGTCGGCGATTGCCTGGTCCATCTCCTCAAGCGACACAGTCGGCCCGTCGTAACGCAGAGCGCCGAAGAGCCGTTGGATAGGACGCACCGCGACGATCCGCACCGTCTCACCCTCGATGATGTATCGAACCCGGTCCCCGGGCTGGACACCGAGTGCCTCGCGGACGGCCTTCGGCAGCGTCGTCTGACCCTTGGAAGTGACTCCCGACTCCACCATGACATCGATCCTTACGCATTACATTCGTTGCTGCTGCATTACCTCAGGAAGTGTAGCACGGTGGCACGGTCGTTAGCACGACCCCCCAGCGCCATGAAGGCGCCGACTACCTCGAAACCGAGGTCATCACCAGCTACGCGGCCCGCGTGTCGGCCGTGCCCATGAGCGCGTGGGTGACCGTCGCGGGCGCCTGCGTGCGCAGGCTCGCCTTCGGCGGGCCGGCGAACGCGAAGAGGAGCGCGCCCGCCGACGCGAACAGGGCCAGCACGAGGAAGCTCACGCGGTAGCTGCCGGTCTGGTCGTACATGATCCCGGCGAACGTCGGCCCGATGATCATCCCGGACATGATCACGAGCGATGAGAAGCCCATGATCGTCCCGAACGACCGTCGCCCGAAGTAGTCGGCGCGGATCGCCATCTGCAGCGGCGCGCGCAGGCCCCACGCGGTGCCGTTGATCCACACCGCGAAGTAGACGAGCAGCAGCGCGGGCGCGATTGCCAGCATGAAGATCGCGAGCCCGTGACCCAGCAGCGCCGCCACGATGAGCGGGCGCTTCGGCCAGCGGTCGCCGAGGTACGCCCCCGCGAGCTGCCCCACGATCTGCCCGAGCGTCTGGACGGTGATCGCGAACGCGGCGAGGGCGAGGCTGTAGCCGAGGTCCTCGTGGATGTAGATCACGAGGTGCACCATCAGCGCGCCGATCACGAGCAGCGCGGCCGCCTGGCCCACCGAGATCAGCCAGAAGGCGGGCGTGCGCAGCGCGTCGCGCGTGCTCATGCCCCACTCATCGCCCTCGTCGTCGGGGTCGTCGGAGAGTTCGGCGTACGAGGCTGCACCGTCGGGCAGCATCCCGTGGTCCTCGGGGCGGTGGCGCACGACGCGAGCCAGCGGGAGGCCAATCACGAGCACCAGCACGCCCGAGGCGAAGGCGGCGGTGCGCCAGCCGATGCTCTCGATCACGAGCGCGATCGGCGTGGCTGCGAAGCCGCCGACCGCGAAGCCCATCGAGAGCATCCCGAGGGCGAACGAGCGCCGCCTGCGGAACCAGTTCACGACGGCGACGACGAGCGAGAGGAAGCTGCTGAGCGATGCGCCGATCGCGATCAGCATGAAGGAGATGTAGAAGATCCAGATCTCCTGGACGAAGCTGAGCATGATGAAGCCGATCGCGAACAGCACCATGCCCGCGTACATGATGATGCGCGGCCCGTAGTTGTCGATTGCCCAGCCCTGGATCGGCCCGAGGATGCCGCTCTCGGCACGCTGCATCGCGAAGGCGATGGAGAACGTGGTGCGGCTCCAGCCGAAGTCGGCCTGCATCAGCGCGACGTACGTCCCGAACGAGTGAAACATCAGCATGCCGAGCATGAGCTGCGTCAGGAAGCCCGCACCGACGATCCACCAGCCGTAGAAGACCCCGGTAGGGCGTGTAAACGCCCCGCCGCTCACAAGGCGCCTGTCATGAGGGGCCCGTCACGAGGCTGCGAATGCGCGGCAGCGGATCGCTCGCTCCAGGTCGTCGTTGGCTTCACGCAGCGAGCGCTGTAGCAGCGGGAGCCGCTCGTCGCCGAGGTGGCCGAGGAGCGCGCGTGAGCGCTCCAGCACGCGTTCCTCGACGCGCCCGTGCGGGAAGAGGCTGGCGAAGTAGGAGCGGGTGAACTGGTTCTCGCCGGTCTCGAACACGTCCGCGACGCGGTCGAAGAACTCCATCGTCCATGGCTCGAGCATCTCGCGCTGGACGTGCCAGTGGAAGCCGGCCATCGCCGCGGCGGTGAGGTGCAGCGATCCGTAGCCCTCGTCGTGGAAGCGCCGCCACGCCTCGGCCTTCACCGCAGCGTCGGGCACGGCCACTTCGGCGCGCAGACCGGCGCGCTCCCCGCGGTCCGAGGGGTCGCGCTCGCGCTCGGCGGCGATGCGGTCGGCGGCGCCGTCGATGCCGTGGGCGACGGCGCGGATGGCGATCTCCCAGCGCATGTCCTGGTCGATGGTGAGGCCGTCGACGTTCAGGTCGCCGTCGGCGAGGGCGATCACGCGGGCGATGTCCTCGGGCGTAATCGCCAGCCCGATGAGCGTGCGCGCCCAGATGATCTGGCCGTCTCCCGTCGAGGCGCCCGGGGCGCCCTCGGACAGGGCGCTCCAGGCGAGGTCGGAGAATCGGTGCGCCTGCTCGTCACGCTGGTCGTCCGGGACGAAGCGCGCGATGGTGCCGCTCACGCTCGCGAGCACCGTCTCGATCAGCTCGATGTCGGTCTCGCCGGCCACCTTCGAGGCGGCCAGCGGCAGGTAGTCGGTCGACTTGAGCTGCTGGTCGCGGACCATGTTCCACAGCGCCTGCCAGATCAGCTGCCGCAGCAGCGGGTCCTCGACGCGCTCGAGGTGGTCCCGCACGTAGTCGAGCGAGCGGTCGTCGAGCGCGACCTTCACGAACGCGTGGTCGCCGAGGTTCGGCATGACGAGCGCAGGCTCCGGGCTGCCGACGGCGGCGGGCACGTCGGTGCGCTCGCCCTCGACCGAGACAGGGACGCCCGCGACATCAAGTGAGCCGTTCGATTCGGTGATCAGCGCCACGTCGAGCTGGTGTGGGCGGATCGTCGGGTAGTCGTCCGGCGCGGTCTGGTCGAGCGCGAAGGAGGCGATCTCGCCGCCCTCGGCGCTCCAGTCGGCGCTGATGGTGTTGAGCGAAGGCGTCTCCAGCCACAGCGCGGCCCACTCGTGGAGGTCGCGCTCGACACCCTCGTCGATGGCGTCGAGGAACTCGGCGAGCGTGGTGTTGCCGAAGGCGTGGCGCTGGAAGTAGCGCCGCATCCCGTCGCGGAAGGCCTCCATGCCGACTGCGGCGACGAGCTGCTTGAGCACGGCCGCGCCCTTGCCGTAGGTGATGCCGTCGAAGTTGAGGAAGGTCGCGTCGGTGTCCGGCACCTGCCCGGCGATCGGGTGGGTGGTGACGAGCTGGTCCTGGCGGTAGGCCCACGCCTTCATGCCGGAGTTGAACGCCATCCACGCCGCCTGGAAGCGGGTCGACTCGACGAGCGCGAGGTAGGCCATGTAGGTGGCGAAGCTCTCGTTGAGCCAGAGGTCGTTC
>VXTU01000116.1 GCA_009837285.1 Chloroflexota bacterium
CGCGTCTCCGCGCCCGCGAGGTATCCCCGCGTTTCGGATGTCGGTGTGGTCGTCACGCTAGCCCTCGCGCCCCAGCCCGCGCCTCGCCTCGGCGCGCAGCTCGTAGAGCCGCTGCAGCGCCTCCAGCGGACTCAGCTCGTCGGGCTCCAGGCCCGCGACCGCCTCCGCCAGCGCGCGCTCGGCCGGCGCCGCCGCGACTGGCAGCGCGAGCTGTGCCGCGGCCCTGGTACCCGCATCCGCGGGTCCCGCCTCCGCGGGTCCGGTGGCCGGCCACGCCGCGCCGCCCTCCGGCGCTTCGCCCGACTCGATCTGCGCGAGCAGCTCGCGCGCGCGCGCCACCACGGCGCGCGGCAGCCCCGCCAGCGCCGCGACGTGCACGCCGTAGGCGCGGTCCGAGGCACCCTCGGTGATGCGGTGCAGGAACACCACCTCGCCCGAGCGCTCGGCCACGGCGACCGAGCGGTTGGCGACGCGCGGCAGCACGCCGGCCAGCGCGGTCAGCTCCCGGTAGTGCGTCGCGAACAGCGTGCGCGGCGTGCCGCCCGGGCGGTGGTGCAGCGCCTCCACCACCGCGCGTGCGATCGCCAGCCCGTCGCCCGTCGACGTCCCCCGCCCGACCTCGTCGAGCACCACCAGGGAGCGCTCCGTGGCGCGCCGGAGGATCTCCGCCGTCTCGACCATCTCGCGCATGAACGTCGACCGCCCCGCCGCCAGCTCGTCCGAGGCGCCGACGCGCGTGAAGACGCGGTCGCACATCCCGATCTCGGCGCGGTCCGCGGGGACGAAGCTCCCCGCCTGCGCCATCAGCACCACCAGCGCCGTCTGCCGCAGGTACGTCGACTTGCCGCCCATGTTCGGGCCGGTCAGCACCACCACGTCGGGCGCGCCTCCGCCCAGCTCGGTGTCGTTGGGCACGAACGCCCCCGGCTCCATGCGCCGCTCGAGCACCGGGTGCCGCCCGCCCTCGATCGCGATCGGCCCCGCCGGCCGGAGTACGGGCCGCACATAGCCGTGCTCGGCAGCCACCTCGGCCAGCGCCGCGGCGACGTCGAGCCGCGCCAGCGCTGACGCCGCGCGCTCCACCGCCGCCCCGCATGCCGCGACCTGCGCGCACAGCCGCTCCAGCGCGGCGCGCTCGGCCTCGGCCAGCCGGTCGCGCGCGCCGAGGATGCGGTCCTCCAGCTCCGAGAGCGGCGGGTAGCGGTAGCGCTGCGCGCCCGCCAGCGTCTGCCGTGGCTCGTACTCCTCCGGCGCGCGCTCCGCCTGCGAGCGCGGCAGCTCCAGGTAGTACCCGAACACGCGGTGGTAGCCGACCTTCAGCGCGGACAGCCCCGTGCGCTCGCGCTCGGCCGCCTCCAGCGCCGTCAGCGCCCCGCGCGCGTCCTCGGCCAGCGCACGCAGCTCGTCCACCTCTGGCGCGAAGCCTGGGCGCAACGAAGATCCGTCGCCCGGCTCCGCCGGCGGCTCCTCCGCGAGTCCCGCAGCCAGCGCCGCGTGCGCCTCGGCAGCGCCGGCGAGGTCGCCGGCGAGCGTGTCGAGCCCGGCCGCCCGCGCCTGCTCCGCCGCCTCCGGGAGCGCGCCCAGCGCCGCGCGCAGCTGCGCAAGCTGGCGCGGCCCGGCGCTGCCGGCGCGCACGCGCCCGAGCAGCCGCTCCGGGTCCGGCAGCCCGCGCAGCGCGCGCCTCAGCGCGGCACGCTCCAGCGGCGCCTCCACCCACGCCTGCACCTCGTCGAGCCGCGAGGTCGCCTCGGCGGCGTCGCGCACCGGGCGCGCCAGCCGGGCGCGCAGCAGCCGCCCGCCGGGACCGGTGCGCGTGCGGTCCAGCACCGCCGCCAGCGAGGCGTCGGGCCCCGCGGGCGACTCGAACAGCTCGAGCGTGCGCACCGTCTGCGGGTCCAGCTCCAGGTGGTCGTGCGCGGCGATCACGCGCGGCTCGCGCAGGTGGCGCAGCGCCTGCGGCCAGCTCTCCTCCAGGTAGCGCAGCAGCGCCCCTGCCGCCGCGACGGCCGGCTCCATCCCGCGCAGCCCGAAGCCCTCGACGTCCGCGACGCCGTAGTGCTCGCGGAGCACCCGTCCCGCCTCGGCCGCGGCGAAGTGCCGCGCCGGCCGCCCGGTCCGCCGCGCCGCCTCGCCCGCGCCCTCAGGCAGCGCTTCCTGCACGCCGTTCGCCGCCTCCGGCACCAGCAGCTCCCGCGGCGCCCGCCGCGCCAGCTCCCCCGCCAGCGCGGAGGCCCCGACGACCATGCACTCCAGCTCACCCGTGGTGACGTCGCACGCCGCGAGCCCCCAGTAGGACTCGCCCTCCGCGCCGGGCCTAGCCTCGGGCGCGACCGCAACCAGCCAGTTATGTCCGCCGCGTGCGAGCAGCGCGCCCTCCTCGACGGTCCCCGGCGTCACCACCCGCGTCACGCGACGCTCGACGAGCGTCCGGCCGTCGGGCTGCGAGGTCTGCTCGGCCAGCGCGACGCGGTGGCCGGCCTGCATGAGCTGGTCCAGGTAGCGTTCCAGCGCGTGGTGCGGCACCCCGGCCATGGGGATGCGCCCCTCGGCCTTGCCGAGCGGCCGCGAGGTCAGCGCGATCCCCAGCGTCTCCGCCAGCACCCCGGCGTCGTCGTCGAACGCCTCGTAGAAGTCGCCCATGCGGAACAGCAGCAGCGCGTCGGGGTGCTGCGCCTTGAGCGCCAGGTACTGCCTGCGGACGGGGGTGGACACGGAGCGGCGCGCGTCTTCCCGGGGAGGCCCCCAGTCTAGCGCACCCCTCCCCCGCTCCCAAGCCGCCGTCCACACGCCGTCCACAGGGGGCGCGACTGGAACCGAGGAAGGTACGAGGGGAGGAGGAAGCGGGCTAGATTACCGCCCGCGCCGCGGCCACCGCCACGAGGTCGTCGCGGGCGATCCCGCGCGGGGCGAGGTCGTGGCAGGCGCCGCAGCGCACGCACGTGGTCTCGTCCAGCGTGTAGCCGCCGCGCGGCGACCCCCGGATCGCGTCGACCGGACAGATCAGCCGCGCCGACTCCAGTCGCGGGTCGTCCTGGTCCGCCACGCGGTAGCGCACGAACCCCCGGCCCTCCAGCCGCGTGTCCGCGGCCTGCACGTGGGCCTCGAACTCGTCGGAGAAGAAGCGCAGCGTGTTGCGCATGATCGTCGGGCTGGCCGATCCGTGCACGCAGTTCGAGTACTGCAGCGCGTCGCCCACCATCTCGAGGTTGTGCCGGTCCTCCGGCCGCCCCCCGCCTGCCAGCACGCGCCGGAACACCTCGGTCATGCGCTGGTTGCCGTGGTGGCAGGTGGTGCAGCGCCCGCACGACTCGTCCTCGAGGAACTCCGCGAACATCAGGTTGAGCTCGATCGAGTTGGCGTCCTCGCCGACGAAGACGATGCCGCCCGCGCCGATCAGCGCGCCGTGCTCCGCGAACGCCTCGCGCTCCAGCGTCAGCGAGTCGGCCAGGCTGGCCGGCAGGTAGCCAGCCAGCGGCCCGCCCGGCTGGATCGCCTTGAGCGCGCCCGGGGCGCCTGAGCGCGTCGTCGCCCCGCCGAGGGCGTCGACGACGTCGTTCATCGCCACGCCGTAGGGCAGCTCCATGAAGCCCGTGCGCGCGATGTCGCCGGAGAACGAGAAGATCTTCGTCCCTGCGTTCGTCGGCGTGCCCAGCTCGCGGTACCACTCCGCGCCGTGCTCCAGCACGAGCGCCGCGCTCGCGTAGGTCTCGACGTTGTTGACGTTGGTCGGCTTGTAGAAGACGCCGGACTGCGCGGGGAACGGCGGCTTGATGCGCGGCATCCCGCGGTCGTCCTGGATCGAGGCAATGAGCCCCGTCTCCTCGCCGCAGACGTACGCCCCCGCCCCCGCGATCACCTCGAGCGTGCACGAGAAGTCGCTGCCGAAGATGTTCTCGCCGAGCGCGCCCGCCTCCTCGGCGGCCGCGATGGCGTCGCGCATACGCTCGATCGCCAGCGGGTACTCGTTGCGGATGTAGATGAAGCCGTGGATCGCGCCCGTCGCGTGCGCGGCGATCAGCATGCCTTCGATCACGACGTGCGGGTCGCCCTCCAGCAGCACGCGGTTCACCCA
>VXTU01000119.1 GCA_009837285.1 Chloroflexota bacterium
ACGCAGCACGAGGCGGGCACGCACTTCTTCCCCGGCCCCATGGCGCGGTTCGAGCGCACGTCGCTGCTCCCGGCGCGCCCCGCGCCCACCCTCGGCCGCCACAACGAGGAGATCCTGTGCGGCGTGCTCGGCCTCAGCGCAGAGGAGTACCAGCAGCTCCTCGACGACGACGTGATCGGGACGGTGTACCTCGAGAACGCGACCGCCTGACGCGCCTCGAAACCACGTTGGTGATTTTGCGTATGTGATATCCCGTACATGATGGGCGCATCCACGATGTGATGCGCCGCTTGCGCACGTGCTGTGCCGGCGCCGTCCCGGCAGCAGGTGCGCATGGCTCGCGGTCGCTTCGGCCGACTCGCTCTCCTCGTCCTCCTGGCGCTGCTGTCCGTCGCCGCAGCGAGCTGCACGCCCGCCCCGGACGACGCTGCGCCCGACCGGGAAGCGGCCCCGCCCCCGGCTACGTCGACCCCCGCGGCCGCTCGAGCGTCCACGCCTGCTGCGACATCCGCGCCGCAGACGCAGGCGACTCCCTCCCCGACGACTGCTCCTGCGTCGACCCCGACCCCGACGGCCAGCCCGACGCCGGCTGCGACAACAGCGAGCCCCGCACCGACCTCGGTGGCGACCCGGACCCCAAGCACGACGGCGGCGACGCTGAACCTGGAAGGGATTGGCGTCGCCGCCGAAGACTGCGAGGGGTACGACCGCGACCACTTCGCCAGCTACAACGCCAGGGCCCTGCGCGACGGTTGGGACGCCGATGACGGCGCGGCCGACGGCATCATCACGGGGTGGTACACGGACGAACGGCTGCCGAACACCGGCCAGGCCGTCCACGTCGAGCACGTCGTCGCCCTCAAGGAGGCGTGGTGCTCCGGGTACCGCGAGCCATCGCTGGGCAACTGGTCACCGAACCTGCGGCCGGCACAGGCGGCTCTCAACACCTCGAAGGCTGACCGAGACCCTGCCGAGTGGGACCGGCCGGACCTGCCGGGATGGTGTCGCTATCTCGCACTCCACGTCTTGGTGAAGCGCGAGCTAGGCATGACTGCGGACCGGGCGGAGCTCGACTACATCGTGCGCTCGTGGGCCTCGCACTGCGGCGACCGCGTACCCGTACCCACGGTCCCTGCCACGTCGACGCCTGTTCCAACCGCCACGCCCGAGGCGGCCTACGACGGCCCGCAGCCGGCCCGGACGTGCGGCGAGTTCGGCCGGCGCGTCGACCGCCGGACGCACCCCACCCTGTATGCGGCGCTCGCTGCGCTGGGGATGCGCGATGGCAACAGCGACGGAATCATGTGCAACGCCGAGCGCGCGTACAGCGGACCGGACTACCCGGCCCCCTGACGGCCTCCTGCGTTCGGCCGAGCAAGTAGGACTGACCCGCCGAACCGCTGCCGTGTCCGTATGTAATAGGCCATGCATGATTGCGTCTGCTGGTAGCGGCTGGCACCAACGAACCATCTCGCCTAGAACGAAGCGCTATCCGAAGAGTCCGCCGTGGCGGAGACGCCCGGCCCCTTGGAAGGTGGATTGTTATGTGCGAAGTCGAGTGGGCCGAGTGGGCGGTGCGTGTCCTCGTGGGCTTAGGCCTTTTCATGCAGCTCGTCGGCGGCTGGTTCGCATTCGTTGCGTACGCTGACGAGAACTTGGTTCCAACGGGCTCGCGCGATGCCAGCAACCGGATACACGGCCTAGCTCTGTCCTGGCTCATCGTGAAATGGAGCGACGACAGCCGCGAGCGGTGGCCCCTCCGGTTGACGCACAGGTACTTTGGCGGGCGGACTCGCCCAGACGCTGACGCGCCGTGGCATAACGGTGGCTGCCACACCGCTGCGAAGGGCGCACGCTTCATCTCGTACGTGTTCGCTGGGATGGCCTTCTACATCGCGTTCCTGTTCGAAATCCCCCTCGTGCGGCTAATCCAGTAAGGGGCTCGCCCTGCTAGCTGCCGGTGTTCAACTCGATCCAGCTGAGCCGGTCGTTCATCTTTTCTAGCTCCGCGCGGATGCGGCGCAGTTCGCGCACCACGTCGTCCAAGTCTGTCATCGATAGCACCCTTCCATCACGCCGCGGATTGCGGCAATCTGTGAGTCCGCCCGTCGGGCATGTCCGCCCCACCGAACAGTGTTCGGTGGGACCGGACTCTTGGAGCCGTCCCGAGAGGCTCCGTTCAGATCTCAGCGACTCGCTTGGAACGTCGCCGCTCCACGGCTGCGTTCCCTATTCCCCTGCTTGACGCGCAGAGTAGAGACGCGCTTACGGATCGGTCAACATGTTTACGCGCCCGTGCATCTGCGGGTGCGTGATACAATCTGAAGGAGCCCGAACAGCGAGGACTCGAAGAGGTGGCGCCCTCGGGGGGGGGGCCGCTAACACACCCGACATTGCCACATCCAGCGCACTGAAGCGAGGGACTGATCTATGGCTGACCGCAAGACGTATCAGGTCGTCATGGCTGACGGGACGCGCTTGACCGTTTTGGCGCACGGATCTCGGACGCACGGAACTATCCCCGACGTCGCAGTAACATTCCATGACGAAGCTGGCGCTGACCACTCCTGTTTCTGGCGGCCTATAGGCTGGTGGGAAGTTCAGCGCCCCCGAAATGTGAGGGTCGACCACTCAGCGCATTAGGGTGCGCTCTAGGCTGTCGACGCCGCCTGCAATAGGGGCACCAGATGGCATACGTGCTGGACGAATCTAAGAACGCGCTATCGATCTGCCCGCGTGCCGAGCGCTCCTCTGCGGTCATCGTCCCAGGTGCTGTTTTTGTCGACGAGGTCACGCTGGAGCCCGTCCGAGCGATCGTCCAAGAGCCGTCCGCCGACCTGTGGGCGTACTTAAGTCAGGATGTCGCGGAGGGCCTCACGCCGCAGTACGGCTACCATTTCTGGTGGGGCACAGACGGCAACGAGACCGAGTTCTTCCGGCTCGTGGGCTTGGAAGTGACTCTTGAATCGTTATCGCCTACTGGTGCCGGAAACCCCTTCGCGAGCGTCATGACATTGACGCTCGCGCCCGGTGACCCGCATCAATAAACAGCCCCTAGTCCTCGCTCGGGGATGCCGCGCTGCCGCGAGGCTCCCCGAGCTTGACTGTCACGCGATGGCGCCGACCTCGCGCAGGCGCGCGATCTCGGCGTCGTCGATGCCGTGCTCGCGCAGCACCTCGTCCGTGTGCCGGCCCAGCGGCGGCGAGGGGCGGTCGGTGCCCGTCGGCGTCTCCGACATCGACACGATCGGGCCCACCATCCGCTCGGGGCCCGTCAGCTCGTGCTCGAGGTCGAGCATATAGCCCATCGCCTCGACCTGCGGGTCGTCGGCCATGTCCTCGGGCCAGTTGACCTTCGAGATCGGCGCGCCTTCACGGTCGAAGATCTCGATCCACTCGTCCATCGTCTTGGTCATCATGATCCCGCGGATGCGCTCGAGCATCTCGTCGACGAGCTTTCGGTTCTCCGCGGGGATCGAGTCGAACTCCGGGTCCGCAGTCGGGTCGTCCTCGACGCCGATGGCGCGGCGCATCTGGTCGCGATTGAGCGGGGTGAGCGCCCCGAGGATGACGCCGCCGTCCTTCACGGCGTAGCCCCCGTAGTAGAGCCGCGCGGCGGCGCGCCCCATCACGTCGAAGAGGTTGCCGCGCGCTTCCAGTAGCTCGCGGTAGCTCCCCCCGGCCGCCTGCACCTCGCGCATGCGCGCCAGCGCGACGTCCGTGGTCTGCGCGTCGAGCGCGGGGAGCTTCGCGATGCGCGTGCCCTGCAGCGCGATGCCGGCGCGCAGCAGTGACGTCTCGACGAACTGGCCCTGGCCGGTCCGCTCACGGTGGAAGAGCGCGGCCGAGATCGCCATCGCGCCGGCGAGGCCCGCCTGGAAGTCGGCCGGCGCGGTCGCCGTGATGATCTCGGGCTCGCCGAACTCGCCCACCTTGCCGTCGCCCGCGAGGAGCCCGGAGTAGGCCTGCGCGACAGCGTCCGAGCCTGAGCGGAACTCGCTGGGGCCGCCGCGGCCAAAGCCCGTGTTCTCGAAGTAGATAAGGTCTGGGCGGAACTGCCTCAGCGTCTCGTAGTCGACTCGCAGCCGCTCCGGCACGCCGGGGCGGGCGTTGATCAGGAACACGTCGAACCCCGGGATGATGCGGTGCACCATCTTCTGCGCGTCGGGCGACCGCAGGTTGACGACGAGCGAGCGCTTGCCGCGGTTGAGCGAGTGGAAGCCCTTGCTCTCGCCGGGCACGAAGCCGCCCGCCTGGCGGCTGCCTTCGCCGCCGGGCGGCTCAACCTTGATCACGTCGGCCCCGAGGTCGGCCAGGTTCACGCCGCAGTACGGCCCCGCCACGATCTGTGAGACCTCGAACACCTTGATGCCATCCAGCGGACCCGGCATGTGCGACCCTCCCCTGCCTCGTCGGCTTCACTCGGCGCTCAGAGTGGTGCGCCGCGCCGTCCGGGTTCATGTACGCGAGGCGGCGAGCACGTGCAACGGGCGCGCCGACTGCGCGGCGCGCGCGCTGCCGGGCCCTACGGGCAGTAGCCGGCGTTCTGGAGTAGCTCCGCCTGCCTGAACGCGAGGCTGATCCACTCGTTCACGGTCATGTTGCTGAACGCGATCTCCTCGGTGTCATCGGCGGCCTCGATGATCACTTCCTGGTCACGCAGCGCTTCGCGCAGTCCCTCGTAGGTCTGCCTTAACAGGTCGTGGAGTGCGGCGGTGCGCTCGGGAGGCGCGATCACGCCCAGGCCGTCCAGCGCAGCGTCCACGGCGGCGAACTGCGCCGGGAATATCGAGTCGGCGCGCTCCTTGCGCTCCTCGAGCGACAGCTCCTGCGGGTTGCGAGGGTCGCCGCTGGCAAGGAAGTCTACGGCGAAGGTACGCGCCAGCTCGCACACGCTTTGCCCCCAGATCGCGACCTCGCGGTCCTCGCCCTGCAGCCCGGGGTCGAGGGTCGGTGTGGGGGTTGGCGTCGTGGTCGTCAGTCCGCCCTCGGACACGGTCGGGGTGGCGGTGGGGGCGTCCGGGGCGTCCTCTCCCCGGCAACCGGCGGCGGTTCCGACAATGAGCGTGATGAGCAACGCGAGCGACCACGCGCAGTGCTTCCAGAATCGCGTTCGGGTCATGGGTGGGCTGCTTTCGCCGCTCCGAGGCCGGCGGGTACTCGCGGTGGGAAGCGGGTGCGCTACCTGCATTCTACCGCGCGGTCCCCGCCACTCGTAGTCGGCGAGGGCGGTCGCGCCAGCGAAACATCCTCGCAACGTCACGGCAAGAAATGCGTCACTCAGTCTTCATCGAGGCGACACCCTCGCGAAACCGCTGCTCCCTAGCGTGTGCGCTGGAAAGGGGGGCACGTACGTATGAGAGTGCGCTATCTGGGCCCTGCAGCGGTAGTGATAGGCGGCGGGGCAGCGCTGGTCGCAGGGACCGGCGTGGCAGCCGCCGAGGATACGGTCGAGAGCCTGGCCGGGGCGATCGACATCGCCTGGCTGCTCATCGCCGGCATCCTGGTGCTGTTCATGCAGGCCGGCTTCGGCCTGGTCGAGTCGGGGTTCATCCGCTCGAAGAACGTCACCAACATCCTGATGAAGAACGCGCTGGACCTCTCGTTCGGCGCCATCGCCTACTGGGCGGTCGGATGGGGCCTCGCGTACGGCACCACCGAGTTCATCGACATCAAGTTCTTCGGCGGCGGCAGCTTCTTTTACGGAGGCGAGGACGCCGACTACGCCGGGTTCTTCTTCCAGTTCGCGTTCGCGGCCACGGCAGCCACCATCGTCTCGGGCGCCGTCGCGGAGCGGACGAAGTTCGCCGCGTACCTGGTCTACACGGTGGTCATCACCGCCTTGATCTACCCGGTGGTCACCCACTGGGCGTGGGGCGAGGGCTTCCTGAGCGCCTACGCCGGTGACATCGTGTTCGGCGACAACGGCATGATCGACTTCGCCGGCTCGACCGTCGTCCACTCCGTGGGCGGCTGGGCCGCACTGGTGGGCGCGATCATGGTCGGAGCGCGCCGCGGCAAGTTCGGCCCGGGCGGCATCGTCAACGCGCTGCCCGGTCATTCCATGCCGCTGGGCTTCCTCGGCGTCATGATCCTGTGGATCGGCTGGTACGGCTTCAACGCCGGTTCGACGCTCGGCCTGAGCGGCGGCTTCGCCGACCTCGCCGCACGCGTGGCGGTCACGACGACACTCGCGGCGGGCGCCAGCGCGGCAACGGCGATGGTCATCTCGCGGCTCCGCACCGGTCACTCGGACCTGTCGCTCACGCTCAACGGCGTGCTCGGCGGGCTGGTGGGCATCACGGCGGGCTGCGCCACGGTGGAGCCGTGGGGCGCGGTGGTCATCGGCATCGTCGCCGGCGTGATCATCGTCTACGGCGTGGAACTGCTCTACAAGTTCCAGATCGACGACCCGGTGGGTGCGGTGCCCGTGCACCTGTTCAACGGTATCTGGGGCACGCTCGCGGTCGGATTGTTCACGACCCAGGCGAACCTCGCACCGAACTACGCTGACTCGGCGAGCTACGGCTTGCTGGTCGGCGGCGGGATCGACCAGCTCATCTACCAGGCCATCGGCGTGGCGGCCGTGGGTGTCTGGACCGTGGTGACTTCGATCATCCTGTTCGGCATCATCAAGTACACGGTCGGCCTGCGCGTCGACGAGTCCGAGGAGGAGAGCGGCCTGGACGTGGCGGAGCACGCGATGGAGGCGTACCCCGAGTTCACCGGTGGTCGCGACCCGTTCGGCCCGCACTTCGGCGCTCCCGCCTTGCAGACGAGCGGCGCACCCATCAGCGGTGGGGCTCCCATGCCTCCGCAGGACGCCGGGTAAGGGGGAGACACAATGCAACGGGTTGAAGCGATCATTCGCCCCGAGAAGCTGGAAATCGTGAAGACCGCACTCGAGGAGCTCGACCACGCCGGTATGACGCTCACCGAGGTCCGCGGACACGGCAAGCAGCGGGGCGTGACCGAGCAATGGCGTGGCCGGAGCTTCGCGGTCGAGTACCTCACGAAGGTCAAGATCGAGCTCGTGGTCAAGGACGAGGACGTCGACCCCATCATCGAGCGCATCGTGGACGCGGCGCGCACCGGTGAGGTCGGGGACGGCAAGATCTTCGTCACCCCGGTCAACGGAGCGGTTCGCATCCGCACCGGAGAAAGCGGCGAGGCGGCCCTCTAGCCGCCGGGAACCGGAGAGCAGAACGCCATGGCCGTGCTCCCGGGTGCGGAGCGACTGGAATCCAGTCCCCCCACCCGGGGCGCGGTCGGCGGCTCTCCCGAGCAAACCGGACAGCTTCCCCCGGGAGTGTCTCCGTGAACGCACAGACGACGACTGCAGCGGTAACGCCGGGGGCGCGCATCGCGGTCGGTGACCTGGTCATCGACCGCGAGCGCTACCTCGTCACCATCGGGGAGCGCGTCGCCGACCTCACGTACATGGAGTTCGAGGCGCTGTACCTCATCGCCGCCGAGGACGGGCGCGTCGCGTCGTACGGGGCGCTCGCGGCGGGGCTGTGGGAGGACGCGGGCGACGACCATCGTCGCCGCCTCGCCGTCCTGATCTCGCGCATCCGCTCCAAGCTCGGCCACGGCGCGGACTACCTGCAGACGGTGCGCCAGGTCGGCTACCGGCTACTCGCACACGAGTAGAGCCACCCGCACCCCGCCCGCTACGATGGGCCGAGCCGGCGCTCAACGCCGGCGCATCCATGCAGTGGGCATCGAGGCGCCATGGCCACGCGGGACCTCCACCAGGTAGCCATTGTCGGCGCGCACAACACCGTCCAGGCGCGGCACCTCCCGGACGAGACCTCGTTCTCCATCACCCTCGATGCCGTACGCGGCGCCCTCGCTGACGCCGGCATCGAGGCGGCCGAGGTGGACGGGCTCAACATCACCACCGGCACGGGCGCGGGTTCGCAGAACCAGCGGGACTGGGTGCACCAGTTCGGCGGACGCCCGATGTGGATGGGGACGCAGTCGACCGGGATCCCCGCCGTCCTCGAAGCCGCGTCGGCGATTGCGGCGGGCTACTGCCACACGGTCGTGCTCGCCAACGGGCAGGCCGGCGCCTACACAGAGCGCGCCTCGACGGCGCCGTGGACGCGGCCCAGCAACGAGTTCGTCGAGTGCTGGGGGCTCTACACGGCGGCCGAGTTCGCGCTGATCGCGCAGCGCCACATGCACCTCTACGGCACGAAGCCCGAGCACCTCGCCGAGGTCGCGTCGGCGGTGCGCACCCACGGCGGCATGAACCCCGAGGCCGTCTACTCGAACCGTGTGATCACGCCCGACGACGTGCTCAACTCGCCCATGATCGCCGACCCCTTCCGGCTGCTCGACTGTGCGATGACCGGCGAGGGCGGCGCGGGCCTGGTGCTGACCACGGTCGAGCGCGCGCGCGACCTGGACGTACAGCCGGTGTACGTGCTCGGTGGCGGGCTAGACCGGCGCGGCCCCTCGTACGTGATGGCGCCGCTCTGGGACGTGGCGGGCGACGTCGGGCGTTTCGCGGCGGAGCAGGCGTTCGCGGCGTGCGGGCTCGGGCCCGCGGACGTCGACGTGTGCGAGTTCTACGACCCGTTCTCGTTCGAGGTCATCCGCCAGTTCGAGGCGTACGGGTTCTGCGGTGCGGGCGAGGGCGGCCCGTTCGTCATGGACGGCCGCGTCCGCGTCGGCGGCGAATTCCCGGTCTGCACGGACGGCGGCACGATGTCGTTCAGCCACCCCGGCACGGCACAGTTGCTGCAGAAGGTCATCGCCGGGACGAAGCAGCTCCGAGGCACCGAGGGGCCTCGTCAGGTGGACGGCGCGAGCGTGGCCATGGTGAGCAACGGTGGCGCGGGCGCGCTCTTCACCGACGTCGTGCTGCTGGGCAGCGAGCAGCCCTGAGCGCACGGCCGAGGCGTCGAAGCGCCCGCCGCGATACCATGTCCGGGCCGAAGGAGACCCACGCATGACCAATGAGCACCCGTCCGACCGCGACATCCGCCAGGCCGTCACCGAGCGCTACGGCGCCCGCGCACGCGCCGCCCTCGGCGAGCAGGCCGCCGCGACGGCGGACGCCTGCTGCGCCGCCGACGCGGACGGCCCGCAGCCGATGGCGCTCCAATTGCTCCAGCTCGGCACGCCCGAAGGGCAGGCGTGCAGCGTCGACGGCGCCTGTGCGCCTGTTGACGCGCCCGTCGATGCGACCGAGGACGACGGGGTGTGGGGCTCGGCGCTCTACGACTCCGACCAGCTCTCAGACGTACCGGACGCCGCGCAGCTGGCCGCAGCGGGGTGCGGCAACCCGACCGCTATCGCCGAGCTGAGCGCCGGCGAGGCGGTACTCGACCTCGGTTCCGGCGGGGGCATCGACTGCTTCCTCGCCGCGAAGCAGGTGGGGCCGGGGGGCGAGGTCTGGGGCGTGGACATGACCCCGGACATGGTCCAGCTCGCCCGCCACAACGCCGAAGCTGTCGGCGCTGACAACGTGCGGTTCCGGCTGGGTGAGATCGAGGACATCCCGTTCGCGGAGGACACGTTCGACGTGATCATCTCGAACTGCGTGATCAACCTCTCGACGGACAAGCCCCAGGTCTTCCGCGAAGCGTTCCGCGTGCTCAAGCCGGGCGGCCGGCTGCGCGTCTCCGACATGGTGCTCACCGCAGAGCTGCCGACCGACGAGCGCGCGGACCTCGAGGCATGGGCGGGCTGCGTCGCCGGCGCGCTGCCGGTGGAGGAGTACCTCAGCCACATCCGCGCGGCCGGCTTCAGCGACGTGCGCGCCGACTGCGCCGAGGAGACGCGCCCCGGTATCACCAGCGCCAACGTCACCGCCGTCCGCCCGGCGTAGCCGGACCGACACGAGGACTGTCACATGTGCCGCAGCATCAAGGTTCTGCGCCAGGGCGCCACGCCCGCGACCGACGAGGAGATCGAGGCCGCCGCGCTGCAGTTCATCCGCAAGGTGAGCGGCTTCCGCAGCCCCTCGCGCGCGAACACCGAGGTCTTCGACGCTGCCGTAGACGAGGTCGCCGACTCCACGCGGCGGCTGCTCTCGTCGCTCCGGATCGGCGCGCGGGCGTAGCTCTCGCTCATCTTCGGGCCTGTGCTGGAGTCAAAGATTCCACATCCGTGGTGAGTCGCGGTACGCTGGATGGGCCCGTTCCCACCGCCATGGGAGACCCAATGTCACGACCGTACCTGCTGATGCCTCGCGTGCTCGCGCGCACTGCCCTCGCCGCCCTGGCCGTACTGGCGGCGCTTGCGGCCGCCTGCACGGACGACGAGGCGGCTCCGGAGCCTGCCACCACCGTGGCGCCAGCCACGCAGACTCAGCCGTCGCCGACCGCCGAGGCGACGACGCCACCGACGGAGACGCCCACCCCCAGCCCGTCGCCCACTCGCGAGCCACGCGTGTGGCCCGAGGCCTCCTCGGCGCCCATCGGCGACGCCGAGGCGCTCGAGCTGATGGACACGCTGACGGACCTCGAAGCGGGCGAGGAGGCGTGGCGGCTCGCGCTCGCGCGCATCGTCCACGCCGATGACGACCGGTTCGCCGCGGTGCTCATCGAGCTGCTGTGGGCGCGCGACACGCGCATCCTCCGCGACGGCCTCGACTACCTCGAGTACTACGACGCGCTCAAGGACATCACCGACGCCGACATCAGCCCGAACCGCCACTACTGGATCCGCTGGTACGGCGAGTCGGACCTCGAGCCCCCGCCCGGCTTCACGGGCTGGAAGGGCCGGCTCCTGTCGATCATCGACGAGCAGTTCGGCGAGTTCCTGTCCGATGAGCACGCCTCCGCGATCCGCGTCGAGGAGATCCTGTGGGGCGGGGTCCTCGTCGACTCGATCCCGCCGCTCGAGTTCCCGGACATGCTCGACCCGGAGGACGTCGACTACCTCGAACCGGACGAGGCGGTGTTCGGCATCGCCATCAACGGCGAGGCCCACGCCTACCCGCTCCGCATCCTCGACTGGCACGAGATGGCGAACATCGAGGTCGGCGGGGTGCCGATCTCGCTGGCGTACTGCACGCTCTGCGGCGCTGCGATCGCCTACGACGACCGCGGCCCGGACGGCGTGACCTACAACTTCGGCACGTCGGGCTTCCTGTACCGCAGCAACAAGCTCATGTACGACCGCAACACGCGCACGCTCTGGAACCAGTTCACCGGCGAGCCCGTGCTCGGCGAGCTGGTGGGCAAGCTGGACCTCGAGGGCAACCCGCTGCGCCTCAACCTGCTCCCAGTCGTGCTCTCGACGTACTCGGACTGGCTGGCGCGGCACCCCGACACGACAGTGCTCGACATCAACACCGGGTACGCGCGGCTGTACCACCCCGGCGCGGCGTACGGCCACTACTTCTCCGAGCCAGACACGATGTTCCCGGTGTGGCTGCGCAGCGACGACCTCTACCTCAAGCAGTACGTCTACGGACTGCGCATGGGCGGCGCGCGCAAGGCATACCCCGTCGACGTGCTCGCCGAGGAGCGGGTGGTGAACGACGTGTTCAACGACCAGCCCATCGTGCTCGTGACCGAGCAGACGATCGACACCTTCGGCATCAGCCGGGTGGGGCCGGTGCTCTATCCCTCGGGCGGTGAGGTGCGCGCCTTCGAACGCGGCGAGCGCAGGTTCTACCCGGGCCCCGAGGATGGCACGGTCGTCGACGCCACCGGTGCGGAGTGGACCGTCACGGAGGACGCACTCGTCGGCCCGAACGGCGAGCGGCTGGAGCGCATCAGCGGGCACCTCGCGTTCTGGTTCGGGTGGTACGCCTTCTTCCCGGAGACCGAGCTGTACGCGGGCTCGAGGTAGCCTGCCCCGGGCCCGCGGCGGTGGTGCGCATCGCGAACGCGAGCGAGGATACGCAGGCAGCCAGGAGGTGCGAGCAGATGGAAGTCGTACAGGCCGCCGAGGGCGAGACCGTCGAGAGCAGCGCCGCCGACATCTTCCAGGGCGGCCACGTCTGGGCGCGCCGCATCGCGGGCGGCGACACCGGCCGCGGCGACCAGATGTCGTTCGGCATCGTGCAGTTCGCCGCGGGCGCGCGCACGAAGCTGCACCGCCACACCTCGGACCAGCTGCTCTACGTCGTGGCGGGCATCGGCAAGGTCGGCGCGGGCGGCGAGGAGCACGTGATCAGCGCCGGTGACTTCGTCCACATCCCCGCCGGCGAGGACCACTGGCACGGAGCCGCCGACACCGGCTCGCCGATGTCGCACATCACCATCATGCTCGACGACTCCGTGTCGACGGTCACGGAGTAGCACCACCACACCGGACACTGGAGGCCTGCCCCATGCCCACCGCGCGCATCACGGTTCAGGTGACCCCTCGCGCCTCGAGCGAGGAGATTCTCGGCTTCGAGGAGGACGCCCTGCGCGTACGCGTCACGGCCCCGCCCGCGCGCGATCGCGCGAACCGAGCCCTCGAACGGCTCCTCGCAAGGCGACTCGACCTGCGCCCGTCGGCGGTGCAGGTCGTGTCGGGGGGGACAAACCGCCGCAAGGTCGTCGAGATCGACGGGCTGGAGGAGGCGGAGGTACGCAGCCGCCTCGGAGGCGACTCAGGCTAGACGCCGCTCGCCAGGCTCGACCGCAGCATGGCGGAGATCACGAAGATCAGGATGATGGCCACCATCGGCGTGATGTCGATCATGCCGACGCGCGGTACGACGCGTCGCAACGGCTCCAGGAGCGGCTCCGTGATGGAGTCCAGCGCACGTACGACCGCGCCGTTCTGGTCGATGGGGAACCAGCTGATGATCGCGCGGGCGAAGATGGCGAACCACATGATCTGCAGGAACAGCAGGATAATCTCGACGAGCAGCGTCATTCCGGCTCCCTCAGGTCCTGCGCCCGGCCGTACGCGGCCTCGATAGCGTCATCGAAGGCAGCTCGCAATCCGGCAGCTTCCAGCTCGCCGAGCGCCGCTGCGGTCGTCCCGCCCGGCGAGGTCACGGCGTTGCGCAGCGCCGCCGGGTGATGCCCGGTCTCGATAGCGTATCGCGCGGAACCCGCTACGGTCGCCAGCACCAGCCCGGTCGCGTCGGGGCGTTTCATCCCCAGCCGCACCGCCGAGTCGATCATCGACTCGATCACCAGGTAGACGTACGCCGGTCCGGAGCCGTGCAGCGCCGTCGCGAGGTCGACGGCGTCGTCGTCGGAGACCTCGACCACGGCGGCCGCGACGCCGCCGAGCAGCTGCTCGACCCGCGCGCGCTGGTCGGCCGTGACGGCATCGCCGAGGAGGTAGGCGGCGGCGCCCTCGCCGACGGCGGCGGGGAGGTTCGGCATCACGCGCACCGACGCGGCGTGCCGGCTGTGGTGCTGGATGTCGGCCAGCGCCACGCCCGCGGCGATCGAGACGAGCACCGCGTCCGAGCCAATCGCGCCGGCGATGCTCTCGCACACCTCGGGCACGACGTCGGGCTTCACGGCGAGCAGCACCACGTCGGCGCCGATGCACGCGCTCTGCGGGTCGTCGGTCACCCGGACGCCGTGCTCGCTCAGCTCGGTGCGACGGGCCTCGACGACCTCGGCGACCGCGATCTCGGTGGGCGAGGCGACCTCGGCGCGCAGGATGCCGCGCAGGAAGGCTTCGCCCATGAAGCCGCCGCCGATGATGCCGATGCGCATAGGGTGTCTCTTCCTAGGAGCGTCGCGGGCCGAAGATGACCCGCCCGAGCCGCACCACCGTCGCGCCCTCCTCGATGGCGACCTCGTAGTCCTCGGTCATGCCCATCGAGAGGCCCTCCAAGCCGTGCGCGTGCGCCAGCTCGCGCAGCTCGCGGAAGACGGGCCGCACCTGCTCCGGGTCGTCAACCTGTGGCGCGACGGTCATCAGCCCGATCACGTCGACGTGCCGCATGTCGGCCACGCCGGTCAGCAGCTCGCCGACCTCAGTGGCCACGACGCCCTGCTTGGACGCCTCGCCCCCGACGTTGACCTCGAGGTAGCACGGCAGTGGGACATCGGGGTTGGGCGAGCGGCCCTGCTCGGCGCGCTTCTCGATCTCGGCGGCGAGTCGCAGGGAGTCGAGGGAGTGCAGCACGGCGATGTGCGGCAGGACCTGCCGCACCTTGTTGCGCTGCAAGCCCCCGATGAAGTGCCAGCGCGGCGCGAGGCCCATGTCCGCGGCCTCCTCGGCCTTCGGCTCGAGCTCCTGCGCACGGTTCTCCCCGAGGTCGGCCTGCCCGGCGGCGAGCGCCTCCTCGACGGCGTCGACGGGGTGGGTCTTGGTGACCCCCACGATGGTGATCTCGCCGGGGTCGCGCCCGGCGCGCTCGCATGCCGCCGCGATGTGATCGCGGACGACCTCGAGGCGCGTGGCGACGGTGGCTGCGGTTGTGGTCATGCTTCAAGGCTACGCCCCCGGCATGGCCGCCGCCAGACGCGGCGCCTTAAATCCGCTGCTGCGGCCGCCGTTCGGGGAAGGGGGGGCGGGCCCGGAGGGAGGGTGCTTCTTCTGCGTGCAACTGCCGGGGGACGGCTACGGCAGCCCGCCGAAGATGTCGTCGTCCATCTCATCGACCTGGTCGCGGTGGCGGCGCTTGTCGTAGAGGTACATGCCGTACAGCGCCGCGGCGAGGATGCCGACCGGAATTAGCGCGAGCGGGGGGTACGTCGCGAGCGCGTAGAAGAAGAACAGTACGAGGAGCAGCACGCCCGCCAGGGCGACGATGCCCGGCAGCAGGATCTGGAAGGCGAGACGCGTGAGCAGCAGCGTCTCCCGGCATCCACCCGGCGCCTGCTCCTGCTGTTGGTACATGCTCCCAGCATACCGGCGCATCGCCTCGCGAGCCCGCGACGAGGGGCGCTCAGAGTGGCCGACTCCAAGGCTACTCGCGTCGAGGGTTCTTCACGCCGGTCTCCAGCTTGTGACGCACCTCGCGCTGCACGCGCGCGGCGAGGACGTCTTCGTGTGCATCGAGGAAGCCGCGTACGGCTTCGGGGTCGCGGGCGGCGAGGGTGCGCAGCGCCCACGAGACCGCCTTCACCACCATGTCGTCGCGGTCGGCGGCAAGCAGCGCGCAGATCGGGAGGGTGCGCGCAGCGTCGCCCCTCTCATTCAGGGCGCCCTTCTTGTTGAGCGCCGTCGTCGAGACGAGCGCGGCACGACGCCACCAGCGGTCGGACGACCGTGCCCATCCCTCGATGCGCGCGTCGTCGAGCTGCCCCGCGAGCCAGGCCGGACCCGACACGAGCGAGCAGTACGCGTCGACCGACGCCCAGTTGTCCATGCCGACGCCCAGCGCCTCGATGCCGTCAGCATCGAGCGAGGCGAGCGCCGCGCGGTGGCGTGACAGCAGGATGTAGGCGAGCGTCCGCTCGTCGAACCCGCCGCTCCCGACGAGTCTCGATGCGAGCTCGACGGCCGCGTCCGGCTCGGCCTTGAGCCGACGCGCGAGGTCGCCGGCGATGCTGCGCAGCACGGGCGTCCGGACGCCCCGGATGCGCATCGACGTGGCGTGGTAGCCCTCGCCGTGGTCGGCTCGCTTGGGATCTGCCTCTGCGGCGAGGCGTTCGTCTACCTCGCGCATGACGGCGTCGAGGTCTGTCATCACGTCAGTGTGCCTCGGCGACGATGCCCGCCTCGGCGCGTTCGACGAGAGCGCGCAGCGTCACGTGGGAGTCCGCCTCAAGCTCCGGGTCGGCATCGAGCAGCGTCTCCGCCTCGCGCCGCGTGGCGTCGATGAGCCGGCCGTCGAGCAGCGAGGCGACGCGCAGCGAGGGGATGCCGGACTGGCGTGTGCCGAAGAGCTCGCCCGGCCCGCGCAGCTCCAGGTCGGCCTGCGCCAGGTCGAAGCCGTTCGAGGTGCGTGCGACCAACGACAGGCGCTCCTCGGCCTCGGGCGACGGGTCGTCGGCGAGCAGGAAGCAGGTCGAGGCGTGCTCGCCGCGTCCGACGCGGCCGCGGAACTGGTGTAGCTGCGAGAGCCCGAAGCGGTCGGCGCCCTCGATGAGCATCACCGTCGCATTCGGCACGTCGATGCCGACCTCGACGACGGCGGTCGAGACGAGCACGGCCGCCTCGCCGGAGGCGAAGCGCTGCATCACCGCGTCCTTGTCGCGTCCGGACATGCGGCCGTGCAGCAACTCGATGCGGTCGGCGAGTTCAGGGAACTGCTCGCGGCGGAGGCGCTCGTACTCCTCGGTCGCGGCGCGGGACACCACGGCGTCCGAGCCCTCGACAAGCGGGCAGATCACGAACGCCTGCCGGCCCGCGGCGACCTCGGCGCGCACGTGCTCGAAGGCCGCGGGGCGCTCGATGGGCGTGAGCCAGCGTGTCTCGATGGGCATCCGGCCCGGCGGCATCTCGTCGATGGTGGAGATATCGAGGTCGCCGTAGAGCGTGAGCGCGAGCGAGCGCGGGATCGGCGTCGCGGTCATGACGAGCAGGTGCGGGGTCGGCTTGCGTGGCGCTTCGAGTGCCTGGACCTCGCCGTCCTCGCTCTCGTCGGGCCCGCCTCGCAGCGCGGCGCGCTGCATGACGCCGAAGCGATGCTGCTCGTCCACGACGGCGAGGCCGAGGCGCTCGAAGTCGACGCCCTCCTGGATCAGGGCGTGCGTGCCGACGGCGATCTGCGCGCCCCCGTGCCGGATGGCGTCGAGGGCGGCCCGCCGCTCCTTCGCCCGCGTCGAGCCGGTGAGGAGGACCACCTGCAACGGCTGGTCGAGGAACGGGAGCGCGACGACGCCGTTGAGCGGTGGCTCCGGCTCGCCGGACAGCAGCTTGCAGACGGTGCGGAAGTGCTGCTCCGCGAGCACCTCGGTCGGCGCCATGAGCACGGCCTGGTGGCCCGCGGCGACCGCAGCGAGCATCGCCGCGAGCGCGACCACGGTCTTGCCCGATCCCACGTCGCCTTGCAGCAGCCGGCCCATCGGCTGCGAGCGCCCGAGGTCGGCGAGCACGTCGTCAAGCGTGCGCTGCTGCGCAGCGGTCAGCGCGAACGGCAGCGTGCCGAGGAACGCCTCGGCGGTGGCGCGGCCCTCGAACACCGGGGCGTCGCCCTGCTGCTCGCGCTCGCGCTTGCGGCGCACGACGCCGAGCTGCACGGCGAGCAGCTCGTCGAAGGCGAGGCGCTGACGGGCGAGCTCAAGCTGTGCCTGGTCGTCGGGGTAGTGGATCTGGCGCGTCGCCTCGACGATGCCGGGCAGCTCGCGTCGCGCTCGGAGCTCGGCGGGTAGCGGGTCGGGAAGCCGGTCGGCGAATCGTTCGAGGAGACTCGCGATGGCCTCGCGCAGCCCGCGTTGCGGCAGGCCCTGCGTGAGGTGGTAGACGGGCACGAGGCGGCCCGTGTGGCGGAGGTCGTCCGTGATCCGCTCGTAGGCGGGGTTGTCGAACGTCGGGCGACCTCGGTACGCGCGGACGTTGCCGGCGATGGCGATCTCGGTCCCGGCGGGGAGCTGCTTCGCGAGGTACGGCTGGTTGAACCACACGACGCGGATGCGCGCACCGCTCTCGTCACTGATCGTCGCCTCGGTGGCCTGCATCCGGCCGCCGCGACCCATGCGGATCGCCCGCGCGCGGTCGACCGTGCCGCGGATGGTCTGCTCGTGGCCGACGCGGATCTGGGCGATCGGGACCGTCTTCGTGAAGTCGTGGTGACGGTACGGGTAGTGCCGCAGCGCGTCGGCGATGGTGGCGACCCCGAGCTTCTCGAGGCGCGTGATGTTCGCCCGGCCGAGCTTCGTCCCCGCCTGCGCGACCGGCAGCTCCAGCGCCTCGGGGCCGGGCGGGATCGGGACCGCCGGCGCGCGGCGAGGAGCCCTCGACGCGCCGCGCTTTGTGTCGGCCGGCTTGCGCGCGGGCGTCCGCCTACGCGTCGACTTCGCGCGGGCGCCGCTCGCGTTCTCGGCGAGCGCATGCACGACCGTCGCGCGGGCGCGCCGTAGCCACGTACGACGCTCTTCGGGGCCGAGCGAACGATAGCCGGCCGCGGGGAGCGCGCCGACCATGCGCAGCAGTGGCGACCCGGGCGGCTCGTCGCGCGCCTGCAGGCGCAGCATCTCGTCGAGCCCGCCGTCGACGATCGTGTCGGCGCAGCCGCCGTCGAGCTCCCGCTCGAGGACGGCGCCGAGCAGCTTGAGGTCGGCGGTCACGTCGCGGTGGCTGGGGAGGACTCCTCGGCGGTGACGACGGCGCAAGCGAGCATGCCGGGGCCGGTGTGGACGCCGATCGCGGGCCCCACCTCGCCCGTGATGAGCTCGGCGTCCGGCGCGAGGGCACGGAGCTCGCGAACCAGGTCATCTGAATCGCCGGGGCTCGCGCCGTGTGCCGCCATCATCTGCTCGATCGGGCCGACCTCGGATACGCGACGCAGCATGTCGGCCACGGCCTTCTTCCTCGTGCGCACGCGGCCCGCCGCCTCGACCTCGCCGTCCCGGATCGTGAGCAGCGGCTTGACCCGCAGCAGCGTGCCGATAGCCGCACCGGCCCGGCCGATGCGTCCGCCGCGCTGCAGGTACTCGAGAGTGTCGAGCAGGAAGTAGCAATGCGTGCGGGCGAACTGGGCTTCGGCGAGCGCACGCACCTCGTCGAGGCTGGCGCCGGCCGCGGCGGCCCGCGCCGAGGCGATGACGCCGAGGCCCATCGCCATCGTGACGAGCGCGGAGTTGACGTGCTCGATGCGGACGCCCTCGACGCCCTCAGCGCCCTGCCGCGCCGATCCGATGGTCCCGCTCAGCTTCTCCGAGACGTGGATCGACAGAATCTCCGTCGCGCCCTCGTCGGCGAGTTGCTGGTATGCCGCCTGGAACGCACCGGGCGCCGGCTGCGACGTCGTCGGCAGCACGGGGTCGCTCGCGAGTCGCGCGTAGAAGTCCCGCGACTGGATGTCGACGCCATCGAGGAGTTCCTCGTCGCCGAAGAGGACGCTCGCCGGGACGACGGTGATGTTATGTTCTGCCGCCAGCTCAGGGCTGAGGTCGGCAGTCGAGTCGGTGACGATCCTGATACTCACAGTTACGAGTCCATCCGCTTACACACGTGTTCATTCGACGCCGGCAAGATAAGGGTAGTGCGGCTGCCCGCCCATGACCACCTCGACCTCGACGTCCGGGTGTGCCGCCTCGATGAGGTCGGGCAGGCTCTCTGCCGCCTCGTCGGGGGCGTCGGCGCCGAGAATCAGCGTCACGATCTCGCCGTCGTCGCCGATGGCCTCGGCGAGGCCGATCATCAGCGCCTCCTCGGGCGTCTCGGTGCGCGCCTTGAGCGTCCCGTCGATGAGCACGATCGAGTCGCCGATCCGCACAGCGACGCCATCAACGGTGGTGTCCCGCACCGCCTCGGTGACCTCGACGTTCCGTACTGCCGTAGCCGCGTCGGTGAGGTCCTCTGCGATGCTCTCGATGTCGTCGCCGGGCACGAACGCGACGGCAGCGGCGAGCCCGGCTGTGACGGACTTCGCGGGCACCACGGTGATCCGGTCCGGTTCCTGCGTCGCGGCCTGCTGCGCCGTCATCACGACGTTCGAGTCGTTGGGGAGGATGAAGGTGTGCTCGGTCCCGGCGCGCAATGCCGCCTCGAGCACGTCGCCGGCGCTCGGGTTGTTCGTCGCGCCACCGTCGACGATGCCCGTCGCGCCGAGGTCGCGGAACGCGATCCGCAGGCCGTCGCCTTGCACGACGGCGACGAGGCCCACGGGAGGGGCCTCGCCCGCCGCGCCTTCGTGGCCCGCGGCCCACTCGTCGTGCTGGGCCTGCATGTCTTCGACTTTGACGTTCTGGACTTCGCCGAAGTTGGCGCCGGCCGCTGTGGCCGGCCCCGGCGAGTCCATGTGCACGTGGACGTGCAGCGTGCTCGTGTCCCCCACGACGAGCAGCGAGTTGCCTCCCAACTCGGTCAGCATGTTCGCCAGCGCGTCGCGGTCGAGAGCCTCGCCGCTGACGAGGTACTCGACGCAGAAGCCGTGCCCCTCGTGACCGACCCCCTCGAGCTGGACCATGCCGACCGGAGCCGGGGGTGGCGGCGGCAGGTCCTCACCCACGACGCCGAAGCGCAGACCTTCGAGGAGCACCGCGACGCCCTCGCCGCCGGCGTCGACGACGCCCGCATCCTTCAGCTGCGGCAACAGCTCCGGCGTGCGCTCGACGCTCACGCGGGCCGCGGCGACGGTCGCATCGAGCACCGAGCCAAGCGAGGGGTCGGCGGTGTCGTCCGCGGTCGCGCCCTCGGCTGCCTCGCGCATGACGGTCAGCATCGTGCCCTCGACGGGCGTCGCCACCGCGGAGTAGGCCGCGCTCGCGGCCGACTCGAGTGCGGCAAGCATCTCCGACGGGCCGACGTCGGCGCTACCCTCGAGCCCTTCGGCCAGCCCGCGGACCATCTGGGAGAGGATGACGCCACTGTTCCCGCGCGCCCCGAGGAGCGCGCCCTGCGCCATCGCCTGCGTGAAGGCGTCCACGCCCGTGCTCTCCCCCTCGTCGGCCGCGCGGCGCGCGGCGCGGAGGGTGAGGAGCATGTTCGTCCCGGTATCCCCGTCGGGGACGGGGTACACGTTGATCGCGTTGATGGCATCGCGGTTCAGTTCGAACCACTGGAGCGCGACATCGAGGGCGTCGCGGAACGAATCTGTGTGCAGGCGTTGTGGTGGGGTCATCGCCTCGCCGCTCCATATCTGCAATAGCGTCTCATCGGGCCCAATGCTACGCTCTTAACCCCGATCGCGGACAACGAGCGACCACGTTCGTAACGAGGATGGTGGGCGATGGCCTCCGGCAAGTGCGACCTCTGCCCGAAGCGCACGAAGTTCGGGCGCAACATCCGCCACAAGCACTCGGGGCGCTGGGAGCGCAAGGCCCCTCGCACGAACCGCGAGTTCCGACCGAACGTCCAGAGCAAGCGCCTCTTCATCGACGGCCGCATGCGCCGCGTCAACGTCTGCACGCGCTGCCTCCGCACGCAGCTCAAGCGCATGGCCGAGGGCAAGCCAGCTATCCCCGAAGGCGCACTCGCGGACGCGTAGCCGCCCCGCGCGTCACACCATACCGACAGTCGCCTACGAGGCCCGCCCGATCGCCTCGCGCAGCCCCGCGATCGCCTCGGCCGGCGTCTCCTGGTTGTTGTAGACCGCCGACCCCGCGACCAGCAGCGTGGCCCCGGCCTCGACGCACATCGAGGCGTTGTGGGCCTTGACCCCCCCGTCCACCTCGATCACGAGCGACGTGCCGGTCGCCTCGGCCATGCGCCGCAGCTCTCCAACCTTCGGGAGCTGATCGACGAGCAGCTCCTGGCCGCCACGCCCGGGGTGCACGAGCATCACGGTCACCATGTCGAGCGCGGCGAGCCACGGCTCGAGGCTCGACGCGGGCGTCGGCGGGCTGATGGCCAGGCCCACCTCGCAGCCCAACTCGCGTGTGCGTTCGATCCCGGCGCGCGGGTCGGGCGCGGCTTCGAGGTGGAAGATCAGCCGGTCCGCACCCGCTTCGGCAAGCGAGGGGAGCTGGTCGAGCGGGTTGGCGACCATCATGTGTATCTCGACGGGCAGCGAGGTCGCGCGCCGCACCGCCTCCAGCACCAACGGCCCGAAGCTGACCTGCGGCACGAAGTGCCCGTCCATCATGTCGAGGTGCATCACGTCGGCGCCGCCGGCCTCGGCCGCCGCGACATCGTCGGCCAGGCGGCCGAAGTCCGCAGTGAGGATCGACGGGGCGATCAGCACCCGCTTCGCGCCGGTCACTCGGGCTCCGCCCGCAACCGCGCCCGCGCCGCCTCGCGCTGCTCCGCGACGCGTTCGGGCGCCGTCCCGCCCACAGCACTCCGGGCAGCCAGCGACGCCTCGACGTCCAGCGACAGCACCTCCTCGCCGAACGCGGGGTGGGCGGCCCGGTAGTCGTCGATCGTGAGGTCCTCGAACGTCCGGTCCGTGCGCTCGCACTCGGCGACGAGGCTACCGACGGCCTCGTGCGCCTCGCGGAACGGCACGCCGCGCTGCACGAGGTGGTCGGCGAGGTCCGTTGCGAGCGCGAAGTCGCCGCCGGCGGCCTCCCGTCCGCGCGCGGCGTCGAACCGTAGCGTCGGCACCATCGCCGCGACCACCTCGAGGGTGTCGAGCAGGGTGTCGACGGTGTCGAACAAGGGCTGCTTGTCCTCCTGCAGGTCGCGGTTGTAGGCGAGCGGCTGCGCCTTGAGCAGCGTCAGCGCCTGCACGAGGTTACCGATGGTCCGCGCGCTCTTGCCCCGCGCCAGCTCGGCCACGTCCGGGTTGCGCTTCTGCGGCATGATGCTCGACCCCGTCGAGAAGGCGTCGTCGAGACGCACGAGGCCGAACTCGGCCGACGCCCACAGCACGATCTCCTCGGCGAATCGCGAGATGTGCACCATCGTGAGCGCAGCGGCGGCGTGGAACTCCACGACGAAGTCGCGGTCCGACACCGCGTCGAGCGAGTTCGCGGCGATGGCGTCGAACCGCAGGTCGCGCGCGACGAACTCACGGTCGATCGGGTAGCCGACCCCGGCAAGCGCGCCCGAGCCGAGCGGCAGCACGTTCGCTGTCTTGCGCGCGGCGACGAAGCGTGCGGCGTCCCGAGTCAGCATCTCCTCGTACGCCAGCAGGTGGTGCGCCAGCAGCACCGGCTGGGCGCGCTGGAGGTGCGTGTACCCGGAGATCACCGTCTCGGCCTCGCGCTCCGCGAGGTCGAGGAGCGCTCGCCGCAGCGCCGCCAGGCCATCGGAGGCCTCGTCGCAGGCGGCGCGCACCCACATGCGCAGGTCCGTGGCGACCTGGTCGTTGCGCGAGCGCGCGGTGTGCAGACGCCGCGCGGGCTCGCCGATACGCTCGGCGAGCGCGGCCTCGATGTTGAGGTGGATGTCCTCGCGGTCCTCGCGGAAGTCGAACTCGCCGGCGGTGATCTCCCGCTCGATCTGGCTCAGCCCGGCCAGGATTGCGTCGCGGTCGGCCTCGGAGATGATGCCCTGCGCCGCGAGCATCCGCGCGTGCGCGCCCGACCCCGCGATGTCCTCGCGGTACAGGCGCCGGTCGAAGGCGATCGAGGCGCTGTACGCCTCGACGAGCCTGTCGGTGGCACCCTCGAAGCGGCCGCCCCAGAGCTTGTCCTCGCCGTCGGAGGGTGGAGTCGTCGCGCTGTCCTCGTCCATCATTCGAGGCTACATCGGGGCCTTGCGGTGCGCGAGCGGGCCCGACGCGGTACGGGTATCTTCACAGTCGATCGGAGGCCATATGCCTCGTCTCTTCCGCGTGATCGTGCCCGTTCCGGACATGGCGGCGGCCGACGCCTTCTATGCACGCGTGCTGGCTGTCGAACCCGAGGAGGTCACGCCCAGGCGCCATTACTTCGACTGCGACGGCGTGATCCTCGCGCTGGTGGACCCCTCGGGGCACGGCCGCGCGTTCCGCGCGAATCCCGACCTCGTCTACCTCGCCGTTCCCGACCTCGAGGCAGCCCTCGACCGGGCGGTCGAGGCCGGCGCGCAGTTCCTCGAGGACGACGACGTGGGGTGGGGTTTCCCGCAGCGGGTGTGGGGTGAGCGCAGCGCCTACTTCACCGACCCGGTCGGCAACCCGCTCTG
>VXTU01000036.1 GCA_009837285.1 Chloroflexota bacterium
TCCGATACCGCCGGACGCGCGCGACTGAGCGCGGGTACTACCCTATATAATTCCCGACGCGGCTGGGCTGGTTGTCCCTTACGACCCGACCTGCCAGAGTGCGCTGCTATGCGGTCGGCGCGGGCCGCCGCATTGCGATCGGTGCCGCTGAGTGGCGGGCCATGAGGAGACGTGCATGAGTGAGATCGAACGCGAGAGCCGCTGGTGGTCCGTTGAGCTGAACCGGCGCACGCTGCTGCGTGGCGGCGTGATCGGCGGGGCCGGCCTGGCTGCCGCAGCGCTCATCGGTTGCGGCGGCGACGATGACGACGACGACGACAGCGGCACGACCGCCACGACGCAGTCCGGCACGAGCTCGGGCTCGACCGGTACAACGAGCGTCACCAGCGCGACGCAGGCCAGCCAGACGCAGGCCTCCGGTGGCGACGACGACGCCGACGACGCGGCCGACGCCGAGGACGACACGCCGGCCGAGGACTACACGATCGGCAAGCTCGTCGCCGACGACAGCCTGCCGTACCCGTACCAGTTCCCCGAGCCGAACAAGAAGCCGGTGCCCGGTGGCCGCATGCAGGTGGCCGCGACGTACCGCGTGCAGAACTTCGACCCGACCACGTCGGCGGCGGGCGGGACGATCACCGTCCCGAACTACGTCTACAACCGGCTGCTCGGGATGAAGGGCGGCCCGCACAAGGACCCGTTCCTGATCGAGCTGGAGCCCGAGCTCGCAAGCTCGTGGGAGCGCACGCCGGACGGCCAGGTCTTCACCTTCGGCATCCGTGACGACGTCTACTGGCAGAACATCGCGCCGCTCAACGGCCGCCAGTTCGTCGCGGAGGACGCGAAGTTCGCGTTCGACCGCTACGCCGTAGAGGGCGTGCACCAGTCCTACTGGCGCAACATCAGCTCGACCGAGGCGCCGGACGACTCCACTTTCAAGATCACGATGGGGACCGTGACCGCGGACTTCATCCTGCCGCTGGCCAGCCGCTACCAGACGATCTTCCCGCGCGAGACCGTGGACGCCGGGAACATCGACACGGTCGTGGTCGGCACCGGCCCGATGGTCCTCACGGAGGCCGTCGACGGCTCGCACCTGGCGTTCGACAAGAACCCGGACTACTGGGAGCGCGAGGTGCTCCTGGACGGCCACGACGTGCGGCTCGTCACCGACCAGTCGGCGCGTCTCGCGGCCTTCCGCGTGGGTCAGCTGGACTACGGCTACTCGGTGGCCGGTACGCTCGGGGACCTCGAGAAGCTGCTCGAGACCAACCCGGACATCCAGATTAACCACCGCGTGGTCGTCAACGGCGGTATCCCGTTCGGCATGAACCTCTCGCACCCGAAGTTCCAGGACGAGCGGATCCGCCAGGCGATGACGCTCGCCATGGACACGGCGTTCATGGAGGAGGTCGTCTACGACAACCTCGCCAAGACGCTGCCGCTGCAGCCGTGGCCCTTCGTCCTCGACGCGGAGCCGCAGGTCGGCGACCCGGCGCTCGGTCCGTGGTTCGGCCGCTACGACCCCGACGAGGCGCGCAAGCTCCTCGCCGCGGCGGGCGCCGAAGGCCTCAAGATCGACTCGATCTACTACCGCTACGCGGACTACTTCGCCGAGATCAGCGACATCACGACGGAGCACTTCCGCCAGGTCGGCATCGAGCTCGACTCGCGCTCGGTCGACTACACGGAGTTCAACTCTTCGTGGGTGCCCGCGAAGCTGGAAGAGGCGACGACGTCCGGCTGGCTGACGGTCGGCTTCGACGGCGACAACTACTTCTTCAACTCGGTGCACTCGGCGTCGCCCGGCAACCGCTGGCGGCTCAACGATCCGCAGGTGGACGCCTGGGCCGAGGCGCAGCAGACCGAGATCGACCCGGATGTCCGCAAGGAAATCCACCGGACGATGTGGGACTACTTCCTCGAGAAGATGTTCTGGCCGCCGGTGCCTTCCGCCCTCGGGCTCCAGATCTACCAGCCGTGGCTGCGCGGGATCCGCTTCGGCGGCATCTTCGGCACCAACAGCTCGTACTACGACTGGGGCGACCAAGTCGCATCAGCGTGGATCGACCCGGACATCGAAGGCCGCGCCTAGTACCACCCGTACCGGGCAACGCCTCCGCCACCGCGGAGACTCGAGGGGCGGCCTCCGGGCCGCCCCTCCTGCTGTGCGGCGTCTCCACTTACCTCGTGGACCACGGTCGAGCGCGGCGGCAGCCCGCCCGCCCTGCAAACGACCCTGACGTGTCCGTGAAGGTTCGTGGTTGTACGCCCTTATACACGTATGACATAGTCCCGCACTATGTCGCGGCTTGGGCCGCTGCACGTCCACCGGAGCCGCATGACGGCGGGGCATGAGGAGACGCTCATGAGTGAACTCGAACGAGAGGGCCGTTGGTGGTCCGTTGAACTGAACCGGCGCTCGCTGTTGCGAGGCGGTGTGATCGGCGGCGCCGGCCTGGCTGCTGCCGCGCTCATCGGCTGCGGGGGCGGCGACGATGACGACGACGACAGCGCCGCTACCACGACCAGCACGACGCAGACCACAGCCGCCAGCTCGGGCTCGACCGGCACGACGACGGCGAGCTCGGCGACGCAGGCCAGCCAGACGCAGGCCACCGGTGGCGACGACGAGGACGACGCGGCCGAGGACACCTCGGACGCCGAGGACTACGCGATCGGCAAGCTCGTCCGCGACGAGAGTCTGCCCTACCCGTACCAGTTCCCCGAGCCGAACAAGCAGCCGGTGCCCGGTGGTCGCATGCAGGTCGCAGCGACGTACCGCGTGCAGAACTTCGACCCGACCACGTCGGCAGCGGGTGGGACGATCACCGTCCCGAACTACGTCTACAACCGCCTGCTCGGAATGAAGGGCGGCGCGCACAAGGACCCGTTCCTGATCGAGCTGGAGCCCGAGCTCGCGAGCTCCTGGGAGCGCACCCCGGACGGCACCACGTTCACGTTCAACATCCGTGACGACATCAACTGGCAGAACCTGCCGCCTCTCAACGGCCGCCAGTTCGTCGCCGAGGACGTCCGGTTCGCCTTCGACCGCTACGGCCAGGAGGGCGTCCACCAGTCGTACTGGCGCAACATCAGCTCGATGGAGGCGCCGGACGACACCACGTTCAAGGCGACGATGGGGACCGTGACCGCGGACTTCATCCTGCCCCTGGCCAGCCGCTATCAGACGATCTTCCCTCGCGAGACAGTCGACGCCGGGAACATCGACACGGTCGTGGTCGGCACCGGCCCGATGATCCTCACCGAGGCCGTCGACGGCTCGCACCTGTCGTTCGACAAGAACCCCGACTACTGGGAGCGCGAGGTGCTCCTGGACGGCCACGACGTGCGCCTGATGACGGACCAGACGGCCCGCGTCGCCGCGTACCGCGTCGGCCAGCTCGACTACGCATACTCGATCGCCGGGACGCTGCCGGACCTCCGCAAGCTGCTGGAGACCAACCCGGACACGCAGATCAACCTCTCGCCGGTGGTCAACGGCGGTATCCCGTTCGGCATGAACCTCTCGCACCCGAAGTTCCAGGACGAGCGGATCCGCCAGGCGATGACGCTCGCCATGGACACGGCGTTCATGGAGGAGGTCGTCTACGACAACCTCGCCAAGACGCTGCCGCTGCAGCCGTGGCCCTTCGTCCTCGACGAGGAGCCGAAGATCGGCGACCCGTCGCTCGGCCCGTGGTTCGGCCGCTACGACCCCGACGAGGCGCGCAAGCTGCTCACCGCCGCCGGGGCCGATGGCCTCAAGATCGACGGCATCTACTACCGCTACGCGGACTACTTCGCCGAACTCACCGAGATCACGACGGAACAGTTCCGCCAGGTCGGCATCGAGCTCAACTCGCGCTCGGTCGACTACACCGAGTTCAACTCGGCGTGGGTGCCGGCGAAGCTCGAGGAGTCGACGACGTCCGGCTGGCTGACGGTCGGCTTCGACGGCGACAACTACTTCTACAACTCGGTGCACTCCGAGTCGCCCGGCAACCGCTGGCGGCTCAA
>VXTU01000026.1 GCA_009837285.1 Chloroflexota bacterium
GTCGAGGTGGCGATCGAGGCGGGCGGGACGGAGCGCATCCGCGTGCGCGACGACGGGCGCGGGATCGAGCCCGGGCAGCTGGCCGACGCCTTCGAGCGGCACGCGACGTCGAAGCTGCGCGCCGCCGAGGAGCTGTTCGCGGTGCGCACGCTGGGCTTCCGCGGCGAGGCGCTGGCGGCGATCGTCGCGGCGGGCGAGGTGACCTGCACGACCCGCGTGGCGGGGGAGTCGGCCGCGGCGGTGGCGCGCTTCGCGGACGGCCGGCCCCTGCCGCAGGGTTCGGCGGCGGCCGCGCCGGGGACGACCTTCGAGGTGCGCGCGCTGTTCGGAGCTTTGCCGGCGCGGCGGCGCTTCCTGCGCAGCGCCCGCGCGGAGGCGCGCGCGGTGACGCAGGTGGTGGCGGACTACGCGCTGGCGCGGCCGGAGGTGGCGTTCCGGCTCGAAAGCGAGGGGCGAGTTGCGCTGTCCTCGCCCGGTGCGGGCGGCGAGCGCGCGGCGTGGGCGGCGGTGTACGACGACGACCTCGCCGCGGTGCTCATCGACGTGGCGTACGAGGCGAGGGGCGAGCATGGGGCGGTCGCGGTGCGGGGGCTCGTGGGGCCGCCGGAGCGGCACCGCGGCAACCGGACGGCGCTGCACCTCGTGGTGAACGGGCGCGCCGTGAGCGACCGCCAGCTCGCGTTCGCGGTCGAGCGCGCCTACGAGGGGCTGCTGCCCGGCGCGCGGCACCCCGTGGGGCTCGTGCGCATCGAGGTCGACCCTGCGGCGGTCGACGTCAACGTGCACCCGGCGAAGGCCGAGGTGCGGTTCCGCGAGCCGCGCGCGGTCGCGTCTGCGGTGACGGCCGCGGTACGGGGCGCGCTGGCGGGCGCGGCCGCGCCCGCGTTCGCGCCGCCGGTACTGACGCCGGCCGCCGCACCCGGCGCCTCGCCAGCCGCTGGCGGTGCGCGCGCGGTGCTGGCCGGGGCGCGTCCGGCGTCGCCGCTCACGGGTGCGTCGCGGTGGGGCCCGGCGGTCGGGGAGGCGCGTGGCGAGGTGGCGCTGCCGCTGGCGGAGCGGCTGCCCGCGCTGCGGCCGCTCGGGCAGTTCGACGAGGCGTTCCTGGTGGCCGAGGCGCCCGACGGGCTCTACCTGGTGGACCAGCACGCGGCGCACGAGCGCGTGCGCTACGAGGAGGTGCGGGCGCGGCTGGTGCGCGGCGAGGTTGCGTCGCAGCCGCTGCTGGAGGCGGAGCTGGCGACGCTCGGGGCCGCGCAGGCGGCGCTCGCCGCCGAGGAGGCGGAGGCCCTGGCGGCGCTCGGCTTCGTGCTGGAGCCGACCGACGGGTCTGCGCTGATCGTGCGGGCGGTGCCGGCGTCGCTGGCGGGGCGTGACCCCGCGCAGGCGCTGCGCGACCTGCTCGACAAGATGGAGGCCGAGGAGCGCGTGTCGGGGCCGGAGCGCGCGGCCGCGAGCCTCGCGTGCCACTCGGCGGTACGCGCCGGCGACCGGCTGGCCGGGGAGCAGCAGCGCGAGCTGCTGCGGCAGCTCGAGGCGTGCGAGCACCCGCAGACGTGCCCGCACGGGCGGCCGACGCTGGTGCGGCTCAGCAGCGAGCAGGTGCGGCGCTCCTTCGGGCGGCGCTGAGGGCTCACGTACGCCGTCATTTCGCGATGCGCTATAGTCGGGCCATGACGCACGTCTTCCGCGGACGCTCACGCTGGACCGCGCTGCTGCTTGCGGCGTTTGCCCTCGCGCTCACCGGGTGCATCCGCGTCCAATTGACGTTCACCGTGCACGACGACGGCTCCGGCACGGTCGGCATGCTGATGGCCGTGGACGAGGCACTGCTGTCGCTCACCGGCGAGTCGGCCGAGGACGTCCTCGGCGCGGCCGCCGCCCAGCCGGGGGGCGCGCCCCCCGAGGTGTACGAGGCAGATGGATTCGTCGGGCAGCTCGTGACCGTGCCCGTGCCCGACATGACGCGGATCGACGAGTTCCTGGGGGACGCAGAGGCGGTCACCGACTCCGCCGAGGAGTTCAGGTTCACACGCGAGGGCGACGGCTGGCGGTTCACGACGACGGTGCCGTCGGGTGAGGAGCTCATGGGAGAGGGCGACGACCTGGACCTCACCGGCCTGCTCGGCGAGGACGCCTTCTTCCGGATCCGCGTCGCGCTGCCGGGTGAGGTCACCGAGCACGACGCCGACCGGATCGAGGGCGACCTGCTGGTGTGGGAGATCGACTGGACGAGCACCGAGCCCCGCACGCTCAGCGCGGCCAGCCGGCCCGCGTCCGGGGGCGGGAACGACATGGGCTTGGTGGCCGTACTGGTGGGTGTCGCCGCGGTAGCGCTGGTGGTGGTCTTCGCCGCGCGCTCACGACGCTCGCGCTAGGCGCTACGGGCAGCCGCCACTCAGAACGGCTCGGGCAGGCCCTCGCGCTGGTCCCGCCACTCCAGGAGCTTCGCGACCGTGCGGGCGGCGCGCCCGACGGTGGGGAAGACGCCGAGGCCGTGCGCGTAGGCGTCGGACAGCACGTCGTCGTCGATCTGTTCCGAGGATCCCGTGCGTGCGCTGCGCAGCGCCACCACCGGGTGGCGGCTGGACTCCTGCAGCGGGAGCTGCTGCGGCAGCTCGAGGCCTGCGAGCACCCGCAGACGTGCCCGCACGGGCGGCCGACGCCGCTGCGGCTCAGCAGCGAGCAGGTGCGCCGCTCCTTCGGCCGGCGCTGAGCGGCCGCCCGCCGGGTACCATCACGCCGATGTCCACTCGACTCCTCGGTGCAGCCACGCTCCTCGCGGCGTTCAGTGTCGTGGTGATCGTCGCGATCGCAGTGTGGGATGCACGTGACCGGGACGGTACAGCGCGGCCCGTCGCGGTCGCCGTGGCCACGCCCGCGCAGGCGACGCCCCCGTCACCGGACAGGGAGGCGCTGGTCGCCTTCTACCACGCGACCGGCGGGACGGGCTGGGCGCGCGCAACGAACTGGCTGAGCGGTCGGCCTGTTGGGGAGTGGCACGGCGTCGCCACCGACCGCGACGGGCGAGTGACGCACCTCACCCTGCCCGGGGAGGGCCTGCGGGGCGAGATACCGCCTGCACTCGGCAGCCTGCATGCGCTGCTGGTGCTGGATCTGGGCGGCAATGCACTAACGGGACACATCCCGTCCGAGCTCGGACGCCTGACGCGGCTCCAGCGCCTGGCTCTGGGCGCGAACCTGCTGACCGGACCCCTGCCGCCGGAGCTGGGGCGGCTGCAGGCCCTCGTGCTCCTCGCTCTCCCGTCGAACCACCTGTACGGGCCGATCCCGCCTGAGCTCGGCAGCCTCACACAGCTGGTCACCATCCGTCTGCAGGGCAACGACTTCTCGGGGTGCATACCGGCGGCCTGGCGTGCGGCGCCGCTGAACGACTTCGAAGAGCTCGGGCTGCCGTTCTGCGAGTGAGCCGCCGGGGTCCGGGGCGGCGCTAGAACAGCTCGGGCAGGCCCTCGCGCTGCTTCCGCCACTCCAGCAGCTGCGCGACCGTGCGGGCGGCGCGCCCGACGGTGGGGAAGACGCCGAGGCCGTGCGCGTAGGCGTCGGACAGCACGTCGTCGTCGATCTGCTCCGAGGATCCCGTCCGTGCGCGGCGCAGCGCCACCACCGGGTGGTGGCTGGACTCCTGCAGCTCGACCAGTTGCTCGATCGCCTCGCGGTCGCGGCGTCGGCGGCGCTCCTCGCGCTCTCGGGCGTAGTCCGGGTCGGCCTGCTCCTCCTTCGACCGCGGGGCAAAGTCCGGCGGGCCGCCGGCCATCACGAGCAGTAGGTCGAGGTCGCGCGCGTGCGCGCCGATCTCGAGCAGGGTCCGGTACGCCTCGGCGCGGTCGCCTGCGAGGTGCGAGGCGTCGATGGGGTTGCGGATCGAGTTGCCGGCCACCGGCATGAGCTCGCGCAGCCGCGCGCTCGTCTCGTCGTCGAGCGGCGGGAGGTCGAGCCCGGCGCGGGCGATGGTGTCGGCGGCGAGCACGGAGAAGCCG
>VXTU01000048.1 GCA_009837285.1 Chloroflexota bacterium
GGTCCTGCGGGCGGCCGTCGGAGACGAGGATCAGCAGCTTCACCTTCGCGTCGTACGCGTCCAGCTTCGCCACCGTATGTCGGATCGCCGGGCCCATGCGCGTCGAGCGGATGGGGGTGATCTTGTCGATGCGACGCCGCGTGCGGTCGCCGAACATCTCGTTGAGGTCCTTGATCACGTGGAACTCGACGTTGTCGCGGCCGTAGCCGGAGAAGCCGTAGATGCCGTACGTGTCGCCGATCGCCTCGAGCGCCTCGACGATGAGCACCAGCGACTCCTTCTCGAGGTCGATGATGCGCTTCGGCGGGGCGGCGGTGAACCGCGCGCGACGCTGCGTGAGCCACTGGAAGTACTTGCGCGGGTCGTCGTCGAAGTCGTCGTCGGACGGCTGGTAGTTCGACTGCGTCTTCTCGATCTCCTCGTCAGTCGACGCCGACATGTCGAGGAGGAACGCGACGGCGACGTCGCGCTCCACCTTGTTGCGCCTCCAGTAGACGCGCCCGAGGGGGCCCACGCCCGCGCGCTTGTCCACGATGAACTCGATGGCCTGGTCCAGGTCGACGTCCTCGCCGTCCTCGAGGCGCTTGATGCGACGGAAGTGCTCCGGCCGCAGCAGCTCGAACTGGCGGCGGGTCTCCGTGACGAGGCCGTGGTGGGTCTTCAGCGTCTCCTCGTAGTAGTCGAGCTCGCCCTCCTCGGAGGGGCGCTCGCCGACGCGGCACCAGCGCGGGCGGTAGTCGCCGGCGCGGAAGTCCCACTCGTCGTAGTAGGACCAGTTGACCTCGATCGGCAGCTCCGATGCGCCCGAGCCGCTCGACGAGTCGCCGGCGTCGGCGCCGTCCGGCGTCTGGCCGGGCGGGCCCTGCTTGGCGTCCAACGCCTCGCGTTCGAGGTTGGTGAGGAACATGCCCATCGAGGATGCGATGTCACCTTCGGCGATGTCGGAGATGACGATCTCGACGGACTTCTCCAGCAGCGCTTCCAGCTGCTCCTGCGTGAGCTGGCCGCCCATGGGCTCCTCGCCCTCGGACTGCTGCTTGAGCTTCATCATCAGCTGGACGATCTCGGGCTTGAAGTCCCCGCGGAACTCCGGCTGGTCCGGGGCTGAGAAGTCCGCCTCCTCACCCGACGGCATCTCGGGACCGTCGGCGCCGCCGGCCTCGGTGGTGAACTGGATCATGTCCTCGTCGATCTCGTCCCAGTCGATCTCGGCGTAGGCGCCGGCGACGTTTGGGATGCTCTCGACGATCGCGTAGATCGTGGCGGCCACCTCGGCTGAGTCCTGCACGTCCGCACCGCGCTCGTCGACGATCTTGAGCTGGTCGATGCCCCGCGCCATGAGCGGCATGAGGTCGCGCGGCCAGCGCATGGTCTGCGGCTGCTTCAGCGAAGCGCGCAGCAGGTTCTCGAGGTAGGCCTCGCGCAGCGCCATGCGCGAGATGTTGGTGCGGTTCGCCGCCTCGTGCGCCTGCAGCTCGCGCAGCGCGGGGCGGATCCCGCCGTACTCGCGCGAGATGTGCGCGTCGATCCGCGCGTCCTCGACGATCGTGAACAGCCCGGAGATGAGCTCGCGGTCCTCGAACAGGTCGAAGTAGCGCTCCATCGGCGTGGTCACGGCGACGGCCTCGTGGCCGTTGCTGGACAGCTTCGTCTCCTCGCGCTCGATGAGCGTCGAGGGGGTATGCGCGCCCTCGGCCTCGAAGTCGAACAGGAAGGAGCCGAACTCCATGCGCCCGCTCTGGTGCGTGGCATACACCTTGTAGCTCAGGAAGTTCTGCCGCTGCTCGTTGAACGTGCTCACGTAGGGCGGCAGGTAGATCGCCGAGCCCTCGGTCGTGGCGACCGACTCCTGCACCCACCCGATGCCGGCGTCGACGAGGTCCTCGGTCGAGCGGATCGCGATCTGCTCACCGGTGAGCGCCTTCGCGTAGAGGCGCAGCGTGTTGCTGACGTTGCGCAGCTCGATGCGGGCGGAGAGCGTCTCCAGCATCTCCTCGGCGCGCTGCGACTCCAGGCGGAAGTACGCCTCGGCGCCCTCGATGTTCCCCGCCTCGAAGAGCAGGTCCCAGCCGCCCTGCAGCCAGCGCTCCAGCTGGTCCGCTGTCAGGCGCGTGAGCACCGTGGGCGAGGAGCGGAGGAACGACATGGCCGCGGCCGGGCTGCCCACGGCGAGCCGCCGGGCGAGGTCGACCAGCGTCTCGTGGTACGTCGGCTCCACCTGCGCGAGTGACTCGGCCGCCTCGATGAACAGCGGGTAGCCCTGTCGTCCCACCTTCTCGGTCACGTCCGCTGCGAGCTGGAGGAATGCCGCCCGCTCGTCGCGGTCGATGTTTGCGATCAGCGCGGGGCCGCGCTCGAAGTAGAGGCGCGTATCGGCCCACGAAGCCTGGGCCACCGCGTCCGCGAACTCCAGGAAGGGCCGCCGGTCCGGCGGCGCGAGGTCGGCGAACAGCTCGCCCGAGCGCTCCAGGCAGCTCGCGGCGAGCTGGTACGAGCGGTCCGAGAGCCGGTCGACGACGTCGATCAGCTCGCCCACCGCCTCGAGCGGCAGGGCGTGCAGCAGCGCAGGGCTCTGCTCGAAGAAGGAGGCGGCGAGCGCGACGGACTTCCAGTTGCCGTGCGCCAGGCGCTTGCCGAGCGCGGCCCAGGGGCGGACCTGCTCGCCGGGACGGCCGATCCACTCGCCCATAATGCCGAGGTCGCGGGTGTCGGCGCCCTGCAGCGGCTGCAGCACCTCCGGCGTCGCGCGCACGAACGCGGCGGCGATCATCGAGGAGCTTTCGGCCAGGTCGAGCGCGACCTCCTGCCAGTCCAGCAGCTCCTCGAACGAGAAGGCGGGGAAGAGGCGCGGGGAGACGCGGAAGTACTCGCCCGCGGCCTCCCACGAGCGCAGCGAGTGGCGCGCCAGCGCGACGCCGGCCGCGGCCCAGCGGTCCAGGTCCTCCTCGCTGAGCCTTCGCTCCAGCGCGCGTGCGCCGCCGGCGAGGTCGTCGGGGAGCGAGGGCCCGAACCCTCGCAGTTCGTCCGCGTAACGGGTCAGGACATCGTCGGCTGCGCTCATCTGCGTGTCCCTACTGGCTGCCTGCCGGCTGCCTCACTGCGTGTTGCCCGCGCCCGCGGGCTGCGGCGCCACGGGCCGCGAGGGGTCGTCGCACGACCCCATCGTGACCTCGCCGCTCTGGGTGTCGAGTATCGCGTATGGGACGCGGAAGCCGTTGCGCGGGTTTCGCGGCTCGCCCGCCGAGCCCGGGTTGATCACCACCGCGCTGTTCACGTGGTGCACGAGCTCGTAGTGCGTGTGACCGTCGACCACGTAGTCCGCGCCGGACTCGCCGAACTCCTGCATGAGCGCGCGTGCGCTGCAGTGGATGTCCGAGATCAGGCCCAGGCGCAATACGTGCTGCCTATTCGGGGAAGATCGAGGTCACGACCTCCTCGATCGAGCGCTGCACCTCGGTGTCGTCGGTGAGGCCCCACACGACGGCGGTCTGGCAGGCCCGGAGTGCCGGGATGCCGCGGGCGATCAGCCGGCCCGCGTAGACCAGTAGTCGGGTGGAGACGCCCTCGCCGAGGCCGTGCTCCTTGAGGTTTCGGACCTTCTCGCCCAGCTTCGCCAGCTCCAGCGCGTCCTCGGCGGTGCAGCCGGACTCGTTGCGGATGATCTCCGCTTCCTTCTCCCGTGGCGGGTAGTCGAACTCGATGGCGATGAAACGCTGGCGCGTGGAGTGCTTGAGGTCCTTGAGCGCGGACTGGTAGCCCGGGTTGTAGGACAGCACCAGCAGGAAGCCCTCGGCCGCCTCCAGCAGCTCGCCGCGCTTGTCGATGGGCAGCAGCCGCCGGTAGTCGGTGAGGGGGTGGATGAGGACCGTCGTGTCCTTGCGCGCCTCGACGATCTCGTCCAGGTAGCAGATCGCCCCAACCTTGACCGCGCGGGTGATCGGCCCGTCGATCCAGACCGTGTCGTCGCCCTCGAGGAGGTAGCGGCCGACGAGGTCGGACGCGCTCAGGTCCTCGTGGCAGGCGACGGTGATGAGCGGTACGCCCTGGGTTTCATCGCCCAGGTGCTGGTGCAGCCGCCACGACATGTACTCGACGAACCGCGTCTTGCCGCAGCCGGTCGGGCCCTTGAGCAGGACCGGGATCTGCTGCTCGTAGGCGGTCTCGAAGAGCTCCACCTCGTCCTCGACGGGAAGGTAGAACGGCTCCTCGGTGAGCCGGAACTCCTGGACCTCGATCGACCTGTATGCAGTCTGGCTGTCGGCTGGCGCGGTTGTCGTTGTCACTTCTAGTTTCCGCTCCCGCTGCTGATCCGGTCCTGGAGGTTCTGCCATTCGCCGTCGATGGCAGCGACGAAGTCGTCGAGCGAGCCGGCGTTGGCAATGTCCACGTCGGCGTGCTCGAGCCGTTCCTCGTTCGTGATCTGGGAGTCGATGCGCGCCTGAGCGGCATCGGCGTCCAGGTTGTTGCGGTCCATGAGGCGCTTCTTGGCCTCCTCGGGGTCGACGTGCACGACCCAGACCTCATCGGCCAGGTCCTGCCACTCGGCCTCGATGAGCACGGCGGCCTCGAGCACGATCACCGTTTCAGGGTCGCTCTCGCGCAGCTCCCCGATCTCGGCCGTCGCGAACTGCCGGATGACCGGCCACACGATGTCGGTGAGACGCTTGAGCTGCGTGGGGTCGCCGAAGACCTTGCCGCCGAGGATGCGGCGGTCGATTTCGCCGTCCTCGCCGACGATGTCGTGGCCGAACTCGTTGACGACGGCGTGGAAGCCCTCCGAGTCCCTGTCGTATGCGCGGTGGCCGTAGCGGTCGGCGTCGAGCACGATCGCGCCCAACTCCTTAAACCGCTCGGCAGCGGTGGACTTGCCGGAGGCGATTCCTCCGGTGAGACCCAGGACTCTCATGATGACTCCTGCGAGGTGGCCGGCGCGCCGCATACTCCCGCACGCGCCGCACGCCGAAAATCGATTCTAGGTTTGCCCCGAAGGGCACGCAAGACGGCTCCGGGCGCGGGGCGCGGCGCCGTCTTGCGTTGCGGTTGCCCTAGTCGAGGTTCTTGACCGCCTCGATGAGCGCGGGGACCACTTCCTTGTAGTCGCCCACGATGCCGTAGCGAGCAGCGGTGAAGATGTTCGCCTCCGGGTCGCGGTTGATGGCGACGATCGTCTTCGATCCGCTGCAACCGGCCATGTGCTGGCTGGCGCCGGAGATCGCGATCGCCACGTACAGGTCGGGCGTCACGACCTTGCCGGTCAGCCCCACCTGCTGCGACGTCGGGTACCAGCCGAGGTCCACCGCGGCGCGCGAAGCGCCCACGGCCGCCTTGTCGTCGCCGATCGCGGAGGCCAGCTCCTCGACCACCCTGAAGGCTTCAGGGTCACCGAGGCCGCGGCCGCCGGATACGACGACCGGCGCGTCCTGGATCTGGAGGCCCTCTGCCACGGCCGCCTCGCGGCCGACAATCTCGGACCGGCTGTCGCCCGCGCCGGACAGCTCGACGGTGTTCCCGCCGCCGTCACTGGGGGCCTCGAGCGGGTCCTGCGACTTCGCGCGGATGGTCGCGACCGCGGGCGAGGTGGCAAAGCTGTACGTGGCCTGCGCGCTGCCGCCGTAGCAGGAGCGCGTGGCCTTCAGCTCGCCGCCGTCGTCCTCGACGGAGACGCAGTCCATCGCGACCGCCGTGTCATTGCGGAACGCGAGCCGCGGACCGAGGTCGCGGCCGGCCATCGACTGCGCGATGAAGACCGCGTCCGGCGAGGACTGGCCCATGGCCTCCTCGATGGCCCCGACCCACTGGTCGGAGCGGAAGTCATCGTAGCCGGCGTCAGAGCTGACGTACGCGTTGTCGGCGCCGGCCGCGAAGGCCGCACCGGCGGCATCGCCGGCGCCGCTCCCCAGCAGCGTGACACTGACCTGCCCGCCGTCGACGAGCCGCGTGCCCAGCGCGAGCAGTTCGGCGGTGGTGCTGGAGAGCTCGCCGCCCTCCAGCTCGCCGACCACCAGGATGTTGCGTGCCATGTTCGGTATCTCCCTCGCCTACAGGATCTTGGCTTCGCGAAGCGCGGCGGCCAGCGCCTGCGCCTGCTCTTCGGCGGTCTCGCCCTCCATGAGCTCGACCTCGCCCTCGACGACCGGGATGAACAGCCGCTCGAGCTTCAGGCGCGCTCCGGCGTCGCCGACGGTGGACGGGTCGAGCCCGAGCTCACCGGCGTCGAGGCGCGTCACGGTCTTCCGAGCCGCCTGCATGATCTGCTGCAGCTTCGGGTAGCGCGGGTCGCCGATCTCGTTGGAGATCGTCACCACGGCCGGCATCGGCATCGAGACCGTCTCGAAGCCGTCTCCCGTCACGCGCTCGACGACCATGCTGCCGTCCTCGACCTTGGCGTCCTTGCCGATGATGGCCGACGGCCACCCCAGCAGCTCGGCGATGCCGAGGCCGACCTGGCCCATGTCCCAGTCGGCGGCCTGGCGGCCGCAGAACACCGCGTCCACGTCGCCGAGGTGCTCGATGGCCGCGGCCAGCGTGCGCGCCGTCGTGTAGGAGTCGCCGCCCTGCAGGGCCTCGTCCTCCAGCAGGATGCCCTCGTCGGCGCCCATGGCGAGCACCTGCTTGATGGCAGCCTGTGCGCTCTCCTGGCCCAGCGAGATCACGGTGATCTTGCCCTCGCCGGCAGCCTCGACGATGCGCAGCGCCGCTTCGGCGGCCATGCCGTCGAACTGGCTGAGCACCGGCGGGATACCCTGCGCCGGGATCACCTCGTTGTTGGCTTCATCGATGCGGAACGCCGCGGGCGGCGTCTCCGGGTCCGGGATCTGCTTCGCGCAGACGACGAGATGCATATCTGCTCCCCCACCTCCGGCCCTCCGTGGGCCGATCCTGATTTCACTCCGTGGCCCTGCCGGGCCGCGATTTACTCACGATGCCAGAGCGGGCCGGGCGGCACACGACCGCCGTCCCGCCGGACTGCGTTGCTCCTGTGGTCGCCTCCTCTGTCCGGGCTTCGGACTGCCTGCCTAGCTGCCGTTCTCCGTACCGAGGACGGAGCGCTCCAGCAGCTCCGCCACGTCGAAGGGGCGGATCCGCCCCTCCTCGTCGGGCTGGATGGCCGGCGCGCCGTCTTCGAACATCTGGATGCAGAACGGGCAGTTCGAGATGACCTCGTCCGCACCCGTGCCTACGGCTTCCTCGGTGCGCACGTGGTTGACGCGGCGCTCACCGATCTCTTCTTGCCACATGTTGCCGCCGCCGGCGCCGCAGCAGAGCCCCCGGCTCTGGCTGCGTCGCATCTCCGTCAGGTCGACACCCGGCAGCACCTCGATGATCTGACGGGGCGCATCGTACACGCCGTTCATGCGGCCGAGGTAACACGAGTCGTGGTAGGTCACGCTGGTCCCGACGCTGTGGCGCGGCGTCAGGTCGCCGTCTTCGAGGGCCTGCTGCAGGAACTCGGTGTGGTGCAGCACCTCGAAGTGGCCGTCGAACTGCGGGTACTCGTTACGGAACGTATTGAAGCAATGCGGGCAGTTGGTGATGACCTTCTGCACGTTCTTCGCCTTGAACGTCTCCACCAGCTGCATCGCGAGGATCTGGTACAGGTACTCGTTGCCCAGGCGTCGCGCCGGGTCGCCGTTGCAGGTCTCCTCCTGCCCCAGCACCCCGAAGCTCGCGCCGGACTCGCGCAGCAGCCGGAACACGGACTGCGTGATCGGCATGTTGCGCTCCACCAGCGAGCCCGAGCACCCCACCCAGTAGAGGTACTCCTGCGACCCGTCGAAGATCGGGACGTCGTCGAAGTCCTCCATCCACGACTCGCGCGTGAGCGTGGTGCCGCGCCAGGGGTGGCCGCGCATCTCGATGTTTTCGAGGGCGCCCTGCGCCGCCGCCGGCACGCGCGCCTCGTTCATGACCAGGTAGCGGCGCATGTCGACGATGGTCGGGACGTGCTCGATCATCACCGGGCACTCCTGCATGCAGGCGCCGCAGGTGCGGCACGCCCACAGCGTCTCGTCCTTGATCACGTCCCCCACCATCTCGATGGGCGACACGGACCGGACATCGCCGTTGGTGTGGCCGGCGTTCTGCAGGTCCGGACCGACCGAGGCGAGGTGCGCCTTCAGATCCTGGATGAGGTGCATCGGCGAGAGCGGCTGGCCCGAGACGTCGGCGGGACAGACCTCGGTACAGCGTCCGCAGCGCACGCAGGCGTCCAGCTCGAAGAGCTGCTTCCAGGTGAAGTCCTGGATCTGCCCGACGCCGAACACCTCCTGCTCCTCGATGTTCTCGATGGTGGCGAGGCGGCCGGGGGCGTCGGTGCGGAGGAAGAAGGCGTTCACCGGCGCGAAGATCATGTGGTCGAGCCGCGTGAAGACCAGCAGCCCCAGCCAGCCGAAGGCCAGCACCACGTGACCCCACCACGACCACGTGTGAGCCGCGAGCATGTGGCCCTGCGTGGGGCTGAAGATGTCCAGGAACTCCGCGATCACGTACGACACGAACGACCAGCGCGCCCAGTCCGGATGCGCCTCGAGCTGCGTGCCGTCCTCCAGCACGAAGCCGTGCAGCTCCGTGGTGTAGATGCGGAACGACTCCACCATGAACCCGGTCACGAGGATGAGCCCGAGGCCCACGATGATGGCGTGGTCCTCGATGCGCTCGTCCCAGCGGATGCGGTGGAAGTCGCTGAAGTAGCGGCGGTACAGCGCCATCCCGACGCCGATCAGGCCAATCAGCCCGAACAGGTCGCCGTAGAAGGAGAAGAACAGGTAGTACCAGCCGTTCAGGAAGCTGAGCGGCGTGTCGTCCTCGATGGCCACCTGCGCGGTAACGAGGGTGAGGACGATGATCGAGGAGAAGATGCAGAAGTGCATGATCCCCGCGTACGGGTCACGGCGGACCTTCTCCTGGCCGATGCCGAGCCGCACCGCGTTGCGGACCCGCATCGGGATCTCGCGCAGGATGCCCGGCGTCGGCTGGCCGATTGCCCAGAGCGTCGCGTGGCGGCCGAAGCCGTAGACGAGGAGCCCGACCAGGGCGGCGAGCATGACGTACACCGCCCACGGCTGGGCGACGTTGAAGAACACCTCGCGGCTGGCGTCGGTCCGCCCCAGCTCGATCGCGGAGATGAGGCCGAGGCCCGTCAGGCCGACGGTGGGGCCCCACCACGCGCCCACCAGGCGGACGCGCTTCGGTCGCCCGCCGTCAGAGGCGGGCGACCCGGGACTGCTCTCGCGCTCGGATACGCTCATACGGTTCCCCTCGCGGTCGCGCGCGAGCGTATCACCGGTGCGCTTTGCGGGCTTCCCTCCACGCGTCCGGTCTTACGAAGCGGACGGGGTCTGCGCGCCCCAGCGATCGCGGATGTCGTTCTTGAGCAGCTTGCCGAGGTGGTTACGCGGCAGCGGCTCCGAGATCCACTCGTACTGGGACGGCGCCTTGTAGGACGCCAGCCGGCTCTTCACGAACGCCGTGAGGTCCTCGTCCGAGGGCTTCTCGGTGTCGCCACCGACGACCACGGCCTTCACGATCTCGCCCCATTCGATGTCGGGCACGCCGATCACGGCCACGTCCTCGATGCTCGGGTGCTCCTCGAGGATGCTCTCCACCTCGCCGGGCGAGATGTTCTCGCCGCCGCGGATGATGAGGTCCTTCAGGCGCCCGGTGATGAACAGGTAGTTGTCGGGGTCCAGGTAACCCGCGTCGCCGGTGTGCAGCCACCCGTCGACGACTGCCGAGGCGGTCTCCTCCTCGCGCTTCTGGTACTCGCGCATGATGCGGTCGCCCCGGATGCAGATCTCACCCTCTTCGCCCGGCTCCTGCATGGAGCCGTCCACCTTGAGGATGCCGATCTCGATGTCCGGCATCGGCCGGCCGACGGAGCGGAGGCGCTTGATCTTGAGCTCGTTCTCCTCGGCCGTACCGTCCAGGCGGTGATCGTCCGGGCCCAGGTAGCTCATCGTCGAGGTCGACTCGGTCTGGCCGTAGGCGTTCATCAGCCCGCAGTCGAAGACGTCGATGGCCTGGCGCACGACCTCGAACGGCATCGGCGCTGCGCCGTAGGTGATGAGCTGCAGCGTTGAGATGTCGTAGTTGTCGAAGTCGTCCGCCTCCATGACGCGCTTGAGCATCGTCGGCACCACGAAGGCGTGCGTGACGCCCTCGCGCTCGACGGTGTCGAGCCAGGCCGAGGGGTCGAACTGCGGCAGGATGGCGAGCTTCCGGCCGGCCCACAGCGAGCCGAGCATCGTCGTCGCGCCCGCGACATGGAAGAACGGCACGGCGACCATCGTCACGTCGGGGTCCGTCGTCGGGTCGACGGGGTTCTGGGTGTTCACGACGTAAGCCGTCAGCGTCTTGTGCGTCAGCACCACGCCCTTGGGCAGCGCGGTCGTGCCCGAGGTGTAGATCACCATCGCGGCGTCGTCGTCGTCGACCTCGGTGAAGAACGGCACGTCCTCGCCGGTCTCGCGGAGCTGCTCGATCGTCTGCTCGCCGTCGGCCTCGAAGCCGACCGTGTAGACGTGCTCGACCTTGGGCAGCTGCGAGCGGATCTCCTGGAGGATGGGGTAGTAGCGCTCGGAGACGAAGAAGACGTTCACGTCCGAGGCGTCCGCCATGTACTGCAGCTCGTCGGTCTTCGCGCGGAAGTTCAGCGGCACGAAGGTGGCGCCGACCGCGGCGGTCGCGTAGTAGAGCTCGACGAAGTTGCAGGAGTTGACCGACATGATGCCGACGTTGGCGCCCTTGCCCACACCGATCGAAGCCAGCGCGTGCGCCAGCTTATTCACCCGCGACTGCAGCTCCATGTAGGAGAGGGTGTCGTCGGGGTCGCTGACGGCGACGCGGTCCGGCACCATCGAGCCGGCGATCGTAAGAATGTCCGCAGTGTTCATGCCTGCACTCCCTTCCGCGGCCGGCGTCGGCACGCCGTCCGGGCTGGTTTCCGGGGCGCGGCCACGCCGCACCCGCTGCTACGCTTGTTGCGCGCGAGGCTGTCCTGTTCCCCGCCCACCCCGTGTGCGGCGCACGGGAGCCCCTCCCGGTGCGCACCGAGGCGCGCTCAATATAAAGACGACCCGCCGATGCCGCTAGCGTTCGCGCTCCGCTTCGGCGAGGTTTGGGCGTCCGATCACCTCGACCTCGACGATCCGTTGGCCCTCGGCGTTGGTTGGCGGCGGGCGTGTGATGTGGAAGGTGCGCAGTGGCTGGCTCGTCCGCTCCAGCGCGTCGCCGGTGAGGTACCACACCGCCTGCGAGCACGTGTCCTTGAATGAGCCGGGCCGGCCGAGCGGGTTCCGCGCCGAGCCGCGCTCGTCCTCGGGGTCGAGTTCGACGACGCAGCCGGTGCCGACCGGCGCGATCGCGTCGATGGCGCGCAGGTTCTTCGCGCCCTCGGCCTCGTCGAGGGCAATGACGAAGATCCGCGCCTGCGGGAACCAGCGCGGCTCGGCCACCTCGTACTCCTCGATAGGCCCGGCGTCGAAGTGGAAGACATTGAAGTCCGGGCGGTTGGCCGCGCCGTAGAAGATCGCGCCGATCCCCGCGACGATGACGAACAGCAGCGCCACGAGGCCGATCGGCCACCCGCGGCGCGGCGGCCCGCTCCGCGCGCTCATGCCGCCGCCGCAACGCCCGCGGCGAGCCGCCGCTCGAGCGCGATGCCGTCGGCGAGGGACAGGTCGAGCCCGCGCACGACCGCACGCTTCGTCGCACGCGTGGCGCGGGGATCGCGCGACGCGAGCAGGTCCGCCCACTCCGCCGCGGCATCGTCGAGTTGAGCGCGCGGGACCACGCGCTGCACGAAGCCGAGCTCGTGGGCGCGTTGCGCGGGGATCGGGTCGCCGGTGGTCGCCATGCGCAGCGCCTGGCCCAGCGGCACGTGGCGGGGCACGGTCTGCGTTCCCCCCGCCGACGGGATATACCCCAGCGTCACCTCGGGAATGGCGAACAGTGCGTCCTCGGCGGCCACGCGCAGGTCGCAGTACAGCGACATCTCCAGGCCTGCGCCGTACGCGAATCCATGCACGGCGGCGATGAGCGGGATCTCGAGCGTCGACATCACGCCCCACAGGTCGCGGCGTACGCGTGCGTCACGCGCCTCGACGAACGAGGGGGCGGTGCCGAACTCAGTGATGTCGGCGCCGGCCGAGAAGGCGCGGTCGCCCGCACCGCGCAGCACGGCGACCCGCACGGTGGGGTCGTCGCGCAGGAGCTCGAGGTGCATCCACAGCTGGTCGCGCATCTCCAGGTGCACGGCGTTGAGCCGCTCGGGGCGGTTGAGCGTCAGCCAGACGGCGTCGCCTCGACGCTCCGCGATGACGAACGGCTCGGGCACGGCGCTTGCCGCCTAGACCCAGTCCGGCTTCTGGATGCCGCTCTTCATGCTGTGGTCGTGGGTGCGCTGCACCTCTTCGTTGACCTTCTCGGTCAGCCGCGCCATCTCGTCGGAGCGCGGGGTGAGGTGCTCGTTGCGCCAGCGCCGGATCGCAGCCGCGTCGCCGCTGCTGAAGTCCCCTTCGCTCAGCCCGTCGAGGACCGAGTTGGCCATCGCGAGCACTTCGTCGATCGTAAATTCAACCTTCATGGCTAGCCCCACCGCTCCCTGGCCGTCTCGCGCTCGAAGCGCCCGGCACGCATCGTCCGGCGGCGCGTGGACTCGTCGATGAAGTCCATCAGCTCGTTGTTGAACCGGTCCGCGAAGTCCTCGAGCTCGTCCGTACCCGGTCCACGGTCACTCCGCCACGTGCGCACGGCCTCCTGGCCCTCCTCGCTCAGCTCGATGCTGTCGAGCATGCGCGAGGTCACCAGGCCGAGCACGGCGTTGACCTCCCCGGGGTTGAGGATGACGTTCATCGGCGATCACCTGCCTGTCCCATGCTGACTGCCTCCGATGGCTCCTCGCGGCGCTCCGGCCGCTCCTGGTGTCTCGTTGCCGGGCTACTCGCCCGTGAACTCCGGATCTCGCCGCTCGACGAACGCGTTCACGCCCTCGGCGCGGTCCGCGGTCGTCTGCAGCAGCACCGTCAGCTCCAGTTCGAGCCGCAGCGCCTCCGCCAGCGGCGCCTCGACGCCGCGCATGATCGCCTCCTTCGCGAACCGTGTCGCGAGCGGCCCGCGCGACGCGATCGCCTCGGCCACGGCACTGGCGGCCGCGTCGAGGTCTCCGTCCGCGACCACCTCCGAGACGAGCCCAATGCGCAGCGCCTCGGCAGCGTCGATCTCCTCACCGGTGAGCAGCAAGCGCAATGCCTGCGCGCGGCCCACGGCGCGCGGCAGCCGCTGCGTGCCCCCGCCGCGCGGCACCAGGCCGGCCCCGGTCTCCGGCATCGCGAACGTCGCATCGTCGGCCGCAACGCGAATATCGCACGCCAGCGCGAGCTCGAGCCCGGCCGAGTGCGCTGCCCCGCGGATCGCCGCGACCGTCGGCTGGGGCACCCCGGCCAGCGCGTCGAAGCCCGCGCCGATGGGCCCGAGGATGTCACGCAGCATCGCGTCGTCCTCGATCGCCGCGGGACTCCAGCCGCGCCCGAAGCCCGCGCCGGCCGTGCCGACCACGACCACGCGCACCTCCGGGTGGCGCGCGGTCAGCTCGGCGGCGGCTGCCGTCAGGCCCTCGGTGAGCGCGCGATCGTAGCCGTCGGCCGGGGGGTCAACGGCGAGCGCGGCGATGGGGCCTGCGGCGTCGAGCGTCACGGACATGCATCGAGGATCGTACGGACGCCGGATCGAGGGCGTCAACGCACGCGGCGAGCCAGTACCGCGAGCAACGCTCCACGGGCATGGTCGCTGGACGCGGCAGGCTATCGCTGCGAGGATCGCCGCCGGACGGAGCAACCATGGACCTTGAGCTTGCCGGACGTTCGGTCATCGTCACCGGCGCCAGCCGTGGCATCGGCCTGTCGATCGCCGAGGCGTTCGCGGCCGAGGGCGCGCGCCTGACCATCTGCGCGCGTGGCGCCGAGGGCCTCGAGTCCGCCCGGGCGCGCCTCGCCGAGAGCGGCGCCGAGGTCGTCGCTGTGCAGGCCGACATCATGGCCGAGGACGACTGCGTGCGCGTCGTCGACGCGGCGGTCGACGCCTACGGCGGCATCGACGCGCTCGTGAACAACGCGGGCGGCCGTGCCGGCGACGGCTCGGCGGAGAACGTGCTGCGCGGCACCATCGAGGTCAACGCCGTGACCGCGTTCCGGCTCGCCGAGCTGGCTCGCCCGCACCTCGCCGCAGCCGAGAACGGCGGGGCGATCGTCAACATCTCCTCGATCTACGGTCGCGAGAGCGGCGGCGGCGTCGCGTACAACGCCGGCAAGGCCGCGCAGATCGCGATCTCGAAGGCGCTCGCGCTGGACTGGATCACCGACGGCATCCGCGTCAACAGCGTCGCGCCAGGCTCGATCGCCTTCGAGGGTGGCTCGTGGGGCCGCCGCCTGCGCGACGACCCGGACGGGATGGCGCGCTTCATCGAGCGGGAGATCCCCGGAGGCCGCTTCGGCCGCCCCGAGGAGGTGGCGGCGGTGGTGCTATTCCTCGCCTCGCCCCGCGCCTCGTGGGTGCTCGGCGCGACGGTCAACGTCGACGGCGGACAGTCGAGGTCGAACATCTAGCCGCGGCGCGGTAGAGTTCGGACGGTCACTGGGAGGAAGCGATGCGGTTCACTCGCGCCGATCTGCCGGGCATCCTGATCGCGGGCATCGCCGGTCCGCTGCTGATGCTGCTCTTCCTGGCGGCGTTCGAGACGTGGGGCCATCACGGCACTCCGCTCATGGGCGCCATGGGCTCGAACATCGGCGTCGCAGTGGGGCTCGCGGCGGTGTTCGCGCGCTTCATCCGCAAGTGGGACTGGCCGCTCGCCTTCGTCGGCGTGATCCTCATCTCCGTCGCGTCGGTCTACTGGGCGCAGCAGAGCGGCAACGACGGCACGAGGATCGCCACAGCGCTCAAGTGGCTGGGCGTCATCGGCTTCGTCGGCCTCAACATCGCCGTGCTCTGGCAGATCCTCGTGAATGGCATCTGGCCAATCGTGGAGCGCTTCGACGCGCGCCGCGCCAGCGACTAGCGGACACCGCATGCCCGGGGCGCTCGAATCCGGCGCACCCACCGCCTCCCGGCAACAGCACGTCGCCCTCTCCATGCTCGCGGGCTGGATGAGCGAGCGCTGGTTCCGCACTTTCCGCCCCCGCCTGGACGAGCCGACCGCCTTCGACGCCCTCATCGCGCGGCGCGATGCCCGCATCGGCGTGACGCTCGGCCTCCTCTGGGGTGGCGACCCTGCACCCAACGCACCCGAGCTGGAGTCGCAGCTCAACGCGGACCTCGAGGACGACCCTGCCGCCTACGCGCTGTGGGTGCCGCCCGGCGGCGAACTGCCCGACGGCGAGCCGGGGCTGTCGTCGCTACGGCTCACGACCACCCGCGGGTTCGGCGGGCTCGAGCCGGCGCAGCGCCGCGAGCTGCGGCTACCTGTCACGCTGGCCCTCGCGAAGGTCGACGACGAGGGCTTCTACGTCTCCGTCACCGGCCCGCTCGCGGCCGAGTGGACCACGATCTCCGAGGGCATCCAGGGCGCATATCACCTCGACGCCCGCGCGATGCGGCGCCTGCCGGAGGAGCGCGCCGAGTTCGACATCGTGCTCACGCGCATCCGCGATCTCGCCGGCGCGCTCAACGTCGAGGAGGTCGCGCCCGCCGAGGTGCACGACTACTGGCTCGTCTCCCGCCTCCCGCTCGACGAGCCACGGGGCGCGACCGTGTTCGGCGCCGCGCCCGACTTCGACCCCTCGGATGGCGCGACGGTACGCCGGGAGCTGCGGCGCCAGCTCCGCCGCGGCGACGAGCAGCGAGAGGCCGCCCGCACGGCGGGCGAGGAGGTGGAGATGACCGTCGTGCTTATCGGCGTGCCCCTCGCACACATCGGCGAGGAGCTGGTGACGGCGTCGCTGCGCGGGATGAGCCCGACCGCGTACGGCGGCACCGACCTCGTCGCCCTGGTCGCCGACGGCTCAGTGCGGCAGGTGCTGCAGCCGCGTGCGTTGCCGTGGGAGACCCAGCGCTAGACGACGCGCGGGTATCCCCGCGATCAGGGTCTCGCAGGTGTGTAGTCAGTGCGTCGAGTTGTGGCGACGGAGGGTGTTGCCAATCTTTGCCAGGCAGGTCTAGCCTGACCCCATGAGCACGATGAACATTTCGCTGCCCGAGCGCCTCAAGTCCTTCGTGGATCAGCAGGTCGGCGCCCGCGGCTACAGCTCGTCGAGCGAGTACGTCCGGGAGCTGATCCGCAAGGACCAGGACCGGCAGCTCCTGCGCGGCCTGCTGCTCGAGGGCGCGGCGTCGCCGCCAGCGGCGACCGCCGACGCCGACTACTTCGGCGGGCTGCGCGCGAGGATCCGAGGAGCCGACGAGCGGTGACGACTCGGCCCGTCGTCCTGCGGGAGCGGGCGCAGCGTGACATCGAAGAGGCCGTCGAGCACTACCTGGCCGAGGCGTCGGCGGCGGTGGCGCTGGATTTCGTCGACGCCCTGGAGGCGGCGTTCCGTCTGGTAGGGGAGCACCCCGCCGCAGGGTCGCCTCGCTACGCGCGCGAACTCGACCTCCCGGGCCTGCGTTCACGACTGGTGACCGGGTCTCCGTACATCGTGTGCTACGTGGAGCGCGAGGCGGACGTCGATGTCTGGCGGGTCCTGCACACGGCACGGGGCATCTCGTCGTGGCTGCGGGAACCCTCCGAGGACTGAGATCGCCTCGGTGCGCACACGAGGGGATCGGGACGGCGGGGGATCAGAATCGCTGGGTCGCCAGCGCCTCCGTCAGTGTGGCGACGATGTCTTCGGGCGCACCCGTACTCACGACGACCACGCCTCGATCGCCCCATTCCGCCCGCAGCGCCTCCGCCCCTTCGAGCGGCCCCGGCAGCACGACCACGCCCGAGCCGCGCGCCGCCATGCGCTCCGCGGTCGCCGACGCGAGCACCTCGACAGCATTGGCCGGCGGGAGCGGTGTCACGACGGCGTCGAGCGGCGCGATGTCGGCTTCGAGGTTGTCGAGTGCATCGGCGACCGCGGCCGGCTCGGTGAGGTCGAGGGTGAGCGCGCGGCCCTCGCGGCCGAACGTCCAGCACTCGTTGAGGATCGAGTTGGCGATGACCTCCTCGGCCAGCTCGGCGGTGCGCGTGGTCACGCTCACGGCGGCGCCGGCCTCGGCGAGGGCGACGGCGAGCGCGCGCCCGTCCGGCTCGCGCACCCCGGCGACGAGGACATGTCGCCCCTCAAGGGCGCTCACGGTGCGTCGGCCGCCGAGAGCACGCGCCCAGTGACGTCCCCGGCGGGGCTCGCCGCAACGCGCACCGCGAGTCGCGCGAGGTCGTCCGCTTCGGCCTCGTCTGCGTCGGCGATCGCGGCCGCCAGGTTGCCTGCAGCCGCGTCGAGCGCTGCGCCGCCACGCAGCAGCGTGGTGATGGCGACGCCCGGTTCGTCGTGCTCGGTCACCAGCGTGCGCGCGAGGCCGAGCGTGGCGGCGCACGCGAGGGCGTAGACGCCCGCGCCGGCGGTCGGCCGGTCGCCGAGCGCGTGGGTGACGATCAGCAGGTTGCCTCGATCGCCCCGGCGGAACTCGCCGAACGCGGCTCGCGCGACGTAGGCGTGGGCGTAGCAGTTCATCGTCATCGCGTGCGTGAGCTGCACCTCGGAGGTCTCGGCCATCGCCTGCGGCATCGGCTCATCGGGCGCGCTCACGACGATGTCGAGGCCGCCCAGCTCCTTCGCGACCTGCCGCGTGGTGACGCGGGCGTTCTGACCGAGCGTCACGTCCAGGGCGTAGGTCATCGCGTTGCGGCCGAGCTCGCGCAGCTCTCGCTGGAGCCGCCGCGCCGTCAGCACGCCCTCGTCGGGCCGCATGACGGCGAGCGCCACGTCCGCGCCCGCCGCGCCGAGCGCCGCGGCGATCGCGCCGCCCGTGGGGGTCTCGACGCCGACGACGAGCGCCTTGCGGCCGGCAAGCGGGGCGTCGGAGGGCTGCGAGTCGCCGTTGGTCATCGTGGCTCCATCACGCGTCCATCGTACCGGGCGCGCTACAGCGCGCCCGTGGCCACGCCCACGAGCACGGCCGCACCGAGGGCGAACCGGTACCACACGAACACCGTCAGACCGTGACGGCGCAGGAAGCGCAGCAGCCCGCGGATCACCAGCATGCCAACGCTCGCGGCGACCAGCGCACCCACCGCCATCGGTCCCCACTCGACGGCATCGGGCTGCTGCACCGCGTCGCGCACCACCACCGAGGAGGCGCCGAGCGTGACGGGCGCGGAGAGCAGGAAGGAGAAGCGCGCCGCCGCATAGCGGCTCATGCCGAGCACGCGACCCGCCGTGATCGTGGCGCCGGAGCGCGACGTGCCGGGGATGAGGGCCAGCGCCTGCGCCGCGCCGACGAGCAGCGCACCGCGCACACCGACATGGCGCATCGGGCGGTCCGCGCGCGCCCGCGTGTCCACGGCCCACATCACCGCCGCGACGGCGATGAGCATGACGCCCACCACGAGCGGGTCGCGCAGGCCGTCCTCGATGGTGAGCTGCAGCGCCACACCCGCAACAACGGCGGGCACGGTGCCCAGCGCGAGCAACAGCCCCAGCCGCGCGCGCGGTCGCCAGCGCGCGACGGCAAGCCCGTGCGCGCCGAGGTCACGACGCGCCGCAGCGCCGATCAGCCACCAGTCGCGCCAGAAGTAGGCGAGCACCGCCGCCGTCGTGCCGACATGCAGGCCCACGTCGAACGTGAGGTCGTTGACCTCGTCGCCGACGAGCTCGGCGGCCAGTACGAGGTGGCCCGAGGAGGAGATCGGCAGGAACTCGGTCAGCGCCTGGATGACGCCGAAGAGCGCGGCCCGCAGGTATTCCTCCATCGGCACAGCCGCGCCGCGCGCCCCGGGGGCGGCGGGTTAGAGGGCTTCCCAGCGGTACCCGCCCTCGACCTCGCGGACCTTGCCGAGGCTCAGGATCGGGAAATGCCCGCCGCTCACGATCGCGTCGCGCTCCACGGCGAGGCGTGCGAGCTTCGTGCGCGAGCGACTGGTCTCCGCCATGTCCAGGTCGACGCCCGGCACCCAGTCGTGGCGTTCGAGGTGGACGGGGTGGTGCGCTGCATCGCCGAGGATCACGAGGTGCTCGCCCTGCGAGGCGACCATCACGCTGACGTGCCCGGGTGTGTGGCCCGGCGTCGGAATGAGCGTGACGTGCTCGCTCACATCGTGCTCGCCGTCGGTCGTCTCGATGAGCCCGGCCTCCACGACGGGGCCGATGCGGTGGCGCGCGGCCTCGGCCAGCGGGTTGTCGTCCGCGGCCGGGCTGGTCCAGTAGTCCAGCTCGGCCTGTGCGACGTAGAAGGTGGCGTTCGGGAACGTCAGCGCGTCGTTCCGATCGTCGTCGACGTTCCAGCCGGTGTGGTCCATGTGCAGGTGCGTGTGGATCACGATGTCGATGTCCTCGGGCGAGACGCCGAGCTCGCGGATACGGTCCGGCAGCTCCGCGCCACCCGGGATCTCCATCTCGCGCGCGGGCGGGCCATAGCCCGTGTCGACCAGCGTGTAGTGGCCGTCGCCGCGGATCAGGAACGAGCCGAAGTTGAACGGCACCGGGTCGTCGGGCGAGGTGATCCCGACCGCCCGCGTCCACTCGTCCGGGTCGACCTCGTGGAAAAAGCCGCTCAACTCGCGGTCCGGAGCGCCGTCGCTCAGCGCGGCGATGTCGAGGCCGCCGATGGTGAAGCTCTCGCTCAGTCGTGACATGGAATCCCCCTCGCGGCCGTGTCCTGGCCGATCGAGCGCCCAGCATAGCGCGCGGCAGCTGCTCAGCCGTGGTCAATGGGCCCGGTTGCCGCCTCGATCGGGCCAGCAATATCATCGAGGATGTGCCGGCGCGGCCCGCGCCGGGGAATGGAAGACGCTCGTGGCGACACCTTTGGCGTTCCTGCGCGGCGAGTTCGTGCCGCTTGCCGAGGCCCGGATCAACGTGATGACGCACGCCTTCAACTACGGCACCGCCGTATTCGAAGGGGTTCGCGGCAACTGGAACGACGACGAGCGCCAGCTCTTCCTCTTCCGCGTCCGCGAACATGTCGAGCGCCTCCGCCAGAGCGCCAAGATCATGCGCATGCAGCTGCACTACTCCGACGACGAGGTCGTCTCGTTCATCGAGCAGCTCGCCGAGCAGTCCGGCTACGAGGAAGACGTCTACATTCGTCCCATCGTCTACAAGTCCTCCGAGGCGATCGGCGTGCGCCTGCACGACCTCGAGGACGACTTCCTGCTCTACATCGCGCCGTTCGGCGCGTACCTGGACCCCGACGCCGGCGCGCGCTGCGTCACCTCCTCGTGGCGTCGCGTGGACGACACCTCGATCCCGGCGCGCGCGAAGGTGAACGGGCTGTACGTCAACAACGCGATGGCCAAGACGGAGGCCCAGCTCTCCGGCTTCGACGAGGCGATCCTGCTCAACCCCGACGGCCACGTCTCCGAGGGCTCCGGCGAGAACATCGTCATCATCCGCAACGGCACGCTCATCACGCCCGGCCCGCAGGACAACATCCTCGAAGGCATCACGCTCGACACCGTGCTGCAGATGGCGCAGGAGGACCTCGGCCTCGAGGTGCAGGTCCGCACCATCGACCGCACGGAGCTGTACATCGCCACCGAGGTCTTCATGACCGGCACCGCCGCCCACGTCACCCCGGTGACCGAGGTCGACCGGCTGCCCATCGGCGACGGGCAGCCGGGGCCGATCACGAAGCAGTTGCAGTCGCGCTACTTCAACGCCATCACCGGCCGCATGCCGCAATACGCCGACTGGCTGACGCCCGTCTACGCGAAGGCGCCGGTCGGGGCGTGACGTCCGCGGCCACGCCGCGCCGCACTCCCCGGTGAACGCCCGGTAGTCCCATGCTGTACCGCCCCTCGCGCGCGCTCGGGCTGCTCGTTGGGAGCGTGCTCACGCTGTGGGCGGCGGGTGTCGCGATCCTGCTGTTCGACTTCGGCGTGCAGTCCGGCATCGGGATCCTCGGCTTTCTCGCGTACGCCGGGGCCGCGGGAGCTGCGGTACTCGCCGCGATGTTCGGGTACTGGAGCTACGCGCTCTGGACGCTCGCGTACGAGCTGGACCGCAACGCGCTCGTCGTGACCTGGGGCCTCGCGCAGCAGGTCATCCCCCTCGACGCCATCGAGCGGCTCGTACCGGGCACCGAGGTGGAGGAGGCAGCCGTGCGCGGCGTCACATGGTGGGGCTGCCACGTCGGGCGCGCGGAGACGGAGGCGTTCGGGCAGGTCCTGGTCTTCTCGACCGCACAGGTGCCGGACCAGGTGCTGTACGTCGTCACCGGGCAGCGCACCTACGCGCTCACCGTCGAGGACCCCGCCAACTTCGCCCGGCAGGTCGTGATCCGGCAGCAGCTCGGACCCACCACCGAGGTGGAACACCACGCGCGGCACATCGAGTTCGACCTGCTCAGCATCATCGGCGACCGCGTCGCCATCTGGCTCGCGGCGCTTGCGGTGGCCACCGGGACGGCGGTGTGGGTGCAGATGGCGGTCCGCTACGGCTCGCTGCCCGAGACATTCCACGCATACTTCCCGCCCGGAGGGGACGCCCCGATCGGGGAGCTTGCCGGGCCGTCGAGCATCCTCGAGGTGCCGCAGGCCGCGACCGCGCTCCTGGTCACCGGCCTCATCGCTGCCGTGGTGCTGCACCGCTGGGAGCGGATGGCGTCGCGGCTCGTGCTCGGCGTCGCGGCGTTCCTGCAGGCCATCTTCATCGCGGCGACGGCGATCGCCATCGGCTGAGCCCCGGGTCGAGGATCGCGCGCGGCCTGACGGCAAGCGCGCCCGCACCTACCATCGACGCGAGGAGCACCACGTGGAGACCGAAGTCGTCATCGTCGGAGCGGGGCCGGCGGGCAGCACCGCCGCGCGCGAGCTGGCCTCGCGCGGCGTCGACGTGCTGCTGCTGGAGCGCGCGAAGTTCCCGCGCGACAAGCCGTGCGGCGGCGGCGTCACCATCCGCTGCGACAACCTGCTCCCGTTCTCGCTCGACCCGGTCATCGAGGACGTCGTCAGCGGCGCGGTGATCCAGCTGCGCGACGGCAAAGCCGTCACGCGCGACGCTGACGCGCCCCTCACGTACATGACCCAGCGCCGCCACCTCGACCGCTTCCTCGTCGAGCAGGCACAGGCCGAGGGCGCCGAGTTCCAGGACGGCCGCCGCGTCGAGCATATCGAGCAGACCCCCGACGGCTTCGAGGTGCGCGTCGCCAACGGCACGCCGAACGGCAGCCGCGATAACGGCGACGTCATCCACGCCCGCGCCGTGATCGGCGCCGACGGCGCGAACGGCGTCGTGCGCACCTACCTCGGCTACGAGCACTTCGAGGAGAGCGGCGTCGCCCTGGAAGCGAACGTGCCGTTCCCGGACGGCATTCCCGCCTGGCTGCGCGGCCGCGTCGTGCTGCGGCTCGGCGCGATGCGCGGCGGCTACGGCTGGATCTTCCCCAAGGGCGACCACGTGAACGTCGGCGTCGGCGGCTGGAAGGCCGCCGCGGGCGCGGACCTGCGCCCGGAGCTCGAGTCGCTGTGCCGCGGCTTCGACATGGACCCGCGAGACCTCGAGGGCGTCCGCGGCCACCACCTGCCGATGCTGCGCCACGGCGCCGACATCGCGGCGCGCGGCTCTGCGCTGATCGGCGACGCCGCGGGACTGCTCGACCCCCTGTCCGGCGAGGGCATCTACGGCGCGATCGCCTCCGGCATCGCCGTCGCCCCGGTGACCGAGGACTACGTGCGCGGCCGCGTCGACACGATGACGGGGTACCAGCGCGTGCTGGAGCGCGAGCTGCTGCCGGAGCTGGAGGTCTCGCACGGGCTGATGGAGGTGTTTTACCTCTGGCCGACGCCGTTCGTGCGCTGGCTCCAGCACTCGAAGCGCGTGTGGACGCACTGCACCCGCCTGGAGCGAGGCGAGGAGACCTACCTCGACGTCGTCGCCGCCGGCGGCCCCGCCCGCCACATCGTCCACCCCCTCGGCCGCATCGCCCAGGCGATCACGTCGCGGCGGTTGGGGCGGCCGAAGGCGTAACCGGCACCCGCCGGTCCCTCGCCCGCGTGGTAGCGACGGTCTGGCCCCCTCTCCCCGCGGGAGAGGGTTGGGTGAGGGGTCCGGCGGGCTCCTCGATGGCCACGCGCACCCCGCAGACCCCCCTCACCCTCGCCCTCTCCCCCCGCCGGGGGCGAGGGGATCAGAGTCCGACC
>VXTU01000061.1 GCA_009837285.1 Chloroflexota bacterium
CTAGATTGAGACCGGCCACCTGAAAGTTCGCAGTACGGTACGTGTAGGCCCACCAACTCACACCTACGTGCCGTACAACTGGAACGCGTCCGGATCGGCCTGCGCCGTTGGGGAGCCGGCGCGGGTCTGCCGCCCTCGCAGGTACCTAGAACAACGCTTCGAGGTTCTCGCGAAGGTCCCGCCACCACTCCCGATCCGACCCACGATCGGGGATGAACTCGACCGTGTATGTCCCGCCCTGCTCCACCCTGAGCCACCCGGCCAGCGTCACGACGCGGCCGAGGCGGACCGCTCCGAGGACTTGGGACGAATCGCGGACGCGCACCGGCTGTACGTAGTCTCCCCGGTCTATCTCTAGCACCAACTCGTCGGCGCCCTGGGACACGAGCGTGCCTCGGACCCGCACGCACTCGTCGCGGAACAGGTCGCCCGCTACCGCGATCTGCGGAGCCGTGGGGATCGGGGGAGAGTCCAGCGGGCACGGCTTGGCACGCGGCGAGACCACGTCGAGGCTGAACAGGACGACCATGACGAGAACTCCTGCGCCAGTGATCCCGACGATCCGTACGACGCACCCGCGGAGGCGCCCGGCGCCTCTCGCCTCCTCGATTGGCCCCTCGGCAGCCCCCTTCGCCGCATCGTCCGACCGTCCGGGCACGTCCCACCACAGCGAGTGCATGAAGGCGTGGTAGGCCGCGTCCAGGTCAGCGCCATGTAAGGGGGCTGCGCCACCCGATCCGAACCACGAGGGCGCCGAGGTCGTGACGTCGAGCCACGGCTCGGCCACGCCCAGCGCGATGGCGTATGGCAGCATCGGATCGGCCTGGTCCCGAGCGTCAATCTGCTCGGATTCCGCTATGGACTCCATCCAACCAACCCACCGGCCCATTTCGTTTGCCCCGGCGGGCGTCGGCGTGAGCATCCCCGTGCGTACGGGTGTCGGTATCCCCAGGTAGACGAGGAACACGAGCACGCCGTGCCACCACCATTGGTCGAGCCAGAGCGCCGTCCAGAGGCCGGTCCCGACGCCCATCAGGGCGGCGGCCAGCAGGCGCCATTTGGCGTGGTCTCCGTCGTCTTCTCGCCGGACCCGTACCGGATTGCCGTCGAACAGGCCGCGTTGCTGGAGGTAGTCGCCGATCTGGTCGCCGATGGTGTCCCAGTGCCGGGCTATCCCGTCGTGCAGCGCATCAATCGTCGTGGGGCGCGAGGGCAGGGTGTCGCATATCGTCCGCTCCCACTCGAACTCGGTTGGGCCCTGCCGGGTCAGGCGGTACATGAAGCCGGCCCTGGTCCTGACGGCCTCGATGTGCAGGGTGCCGCGCTGGCACATCTCGACGATGGAGGCCAGGATCGTCGGGCGCCAGATCATGTGGCCTTCCAGCGCGGAGACCGCCGCCGCGGGCATCGAGCCGGGCTGGGGGGCCGCCGATGGGATTGGCCTCGGCGGCCGGTACCCGGGCCACAACCACAGCGCGATGATGATCAGCTGTGCCACACCGACGCCGAGCGTTCGGAAGCCCCACGCCGCCAGTTGCCCGCGGTCCATCCCGCGATAGTCGGGAAAGCCGCTCTCGGCGATGACACCGCCCGGGTCGACCACGAACAGCACCACGATCGCGGCGAGGACTCCTACCGCTAATAGCGCACTGCCCATGGCTTACCCCGGCTTCCCGGTCGTGCTGCCCGGCCTGACTACGCCGGGCAGTCATCGTTCCCGCGGCTCGCGGAAAGCAGCCGTCGCCGCGCGACACCGCCCGACGGGTGTCGAAGCAATCGCTGGAGGCAGCAGATAGCGGCGCAGGCCCCCCGCCGGCTCGGCGAGCCGGCGGGCGTACGCTCAATAGACGCCGGGCATGATCCGGTAGGGGACGCGCTCTTGGTACTCGGCCCACTTCTCCTCGCCGTACTTCTCGGCGCAGAACGCGTCGTCGCTGCGCTGGCGCCACGTGAACAACGTGACGATGAAGACGAAGTAGGTCCACGCCCACGGGTTCGCGAGGTGGCCGAACACGAGGGCGATCGAGAGCGACAGGAAGCCCTCGCCCATGTAGTTGAAGTGGCGCGCCACGCCCCAGAGGCCGCTCGTGAGGATCTTGCGGTCGCCCGCTTCGATGTACCTCGGCTCGATGAACCCGAGGAACTTGCGCTCCGGCCACCGTTTGAACGTGTACTTCTGCAGGTTGGCGCCGCGCGAGATGCTCCACCCGAGGAGGAACAGCGAGCCGACGCCGATCAGCCAGACGTAGGTCCACGTCGTGCCGAATCCAGGGTCGGGGTATGCCGCCATGCCCCACAGCGGGACGATGAAGAGCCACCCGTACACGACGAGGCCGCCCCAGAACAGCTTGAAGCCGACGCCCTCGTGGATCAGGTCGTAGGTGTAGAGCTGGACGCGCTCGAAGATGAAGTAGTCGAGCACGTAGAAGGTGAAGAACGCCGCGTACAGGAACACGCCGGGATTGAAGTCGTCGCCGAACTGGTCGTAGTGCCACGCGGCGCCCGAAAGGGCGTTGAGCGACAGCATCGTCCCGCCGACGACGTAGAACCACATCTTCACGTCGAAGCGCTCGTTCAAGAACGACAGCTCCTGGGCCCGGCCCGTCCACAGGTCCCAGATCAGGCGCTCGCCGGGACGCGGCGGCTGCGTGAAGGTTGCGATGAGGGTGAAGATGACGGTGAAGACCGTGCCGCCGGCGACCGCGTAGACCGTCGACCGGTAGAACCAGTCGCGCGGCATCCCGCCAACCTCGAACGCCCACACCGCGAGCGCGATCAGGAAGACGATCAGGCCGTTGAGCCGGTAGCTCCGGGGCTCACCCGTGGCGGGATTGATGACGTAGCCGGGCACCCGCCGCGCCGGCAGGATCAGCTGCGCGATGGCGAAGACGACGAAGATCGCCAGCGGGGTGAAGAACCCCGCAATGGCCTCCGTCCGCGACAGCTCGAAGAGGTGGTCGATGCCCAGCCAGTCAATCATCGGTACCTCCTGCTCCCCCCGGACAGGCCGAGTCTACACGTGATGGCTGACCACTTGAGCGTGCGGTGACAGCGAGGCGCCCGTCGCGGCCCGGCGCCCTTGCGAAGTACCGGCGGTGTCTCCAACACTCCCGCCATGGCCCTGCTCCACGCGACCTCGTCGCAAGCGTCCCCGAACCGTCCGCCCGTCGTGCTCATGCACGGCGCCGCGAACTCGTCGGCGGTGTGGCGGCACTGGCAGGAGGCGCTGGTCGAGCGCGGGTGGGGCAGCCACGCGCTCGACCTGCGCGGCCACGGCAGGAGCGAGGGCTCGGTCGACGGCGCGACGATGTCCGACTACGCCGACGACGTCGCGGCGTTCGTCGAGACGCTCCCGGAGACGCCGGTGCTGATGGGATGGAGCATGGGCGGCCTCGTCGCGCTCATGGTCGCCGCACGCGGGCACGCTCGCGCATGTGTAGCACTCGCGCCGAGCGTGCCGGCGGACCGACGCGACGAGAGCGTCGAGATTCGCCGAGGCGTCTTTGGCGCCGAGGAGTACGGCATCACGAGCGATGACCCGGCCGACCAGCCGACCATGCGCGACCTCGACCTCGAGGAGCGGGCGATCGCCCTCGAGTCGTTGTCACCGGAATCGAGGACCGCGCGGGACGACCGCAAGGCCGGCATCGTCATCGAGTCGCTGCCGTGTCCACTCCTCGTGGTCACCGGGAGCGAGGACGTGGACTGGCCGCGGTCGGCGTACGACGGTATGCGACTGCCCGCCGACTACATCGAGGTACCGGAGGCGTCGCACTGGGGGCTCGTGCTCAACCGCCGAGTCGTACCCGGGATGGCGGATTGGGTGACGGACTGGCTCGACGCGAGCGTGAGCTAGAAGCGACGCTTCCGCCGTTCCCGAACAAAGAAGCGGCCGCGCGCGCAGGGGCGCGGCCCCGGGGGGGGTGGGCGGGTGGGGCGGCG
>VXTU01000123.1 GCA_009837285.1 Chloroflexota bacterium
GTGCGATGGTGCAGCGCCTTGATCGCGCCCTCGCTGCGGCCCATGCGCCGTCCGATCTCCGCGTTCGTCAGGCCGTCGACGTACTTGAGTGCGATGAGCTGACGCCGGTCGGGTGCGAGCTCGGCCGTGGCCTCGCGGATACTGCGGGCGAGCTCCTGCGTCTCCAGCTCGGAGTCCGGCCCCGGCACGTCCGAGGCGATGCTCATCGCCTCGTCCAGCGGCGCCGTCGGCGGGCGCCTGCCACGGTCGCGATACCAGTTCGCGAGCAGGTTGTGGGCGATGGTCATCAGCCACGCCTCGAACGAGCCGCGCCCGCGGAAGCCGCCGAGGTTCGTGAATGCGTTGAGGAAGGTGCGCGAGGTCAGTTCCTCGGCGTCCGCGACGCTCGGCGTGCGGCTGAGCAGATAGCGGTAGACGCGGTCGGCGTGGGCCTCGTAGAGCGCCGAGAACGCGTCGTCATCACGTTCGTCGTGGCGTTCTGACGCGCCTGCATCCGTCACTGTCGTGGTCTGTTCCACGCCTCGGACACCATCCCCGCGGTTGCCTTCGGAGCCCTCGCTCGAGGGGGCTTCGGAGCGTTGACCGGGCTGCCGCCCGGTGGCTACAATCGTAACAGTTAGCACTCTCGGCGGGAGAGTGCTAATCCACACCAGGTCAACACATCCCCGCCCGGAGGAGCGCGTGCTCAGCGAGCGCCGTGCCGGCATTCTGAACCTCGTGGTCGATGAGTACATCGATACCGCCGTGCCCGTCAGCTCGCGCGCGCTCGTCGACCGACATCACCTCGAGTTCTCCACCGCGACGATTCGCAACGAGTTGGCACGGCTTGAGGAGGAGGGGTACATCACGCACCCCTACACCTCCGCCGGCCGCGTGCCGTCCAACGTCGGCTACCGCTTCTACGTCGAGCGGCTGATGGCCGAGGAGCCTGTGACGCTGGCCGAGCAGCGCATGATCGAGCACCAGTTTCACCAGGCCGCGCCCGGCTACGACGACTGGCTGCGGCTCGCTGCGTCGATCCTCGCGGCGGCCGTCGGCAACGTCGCGGTCGTGTCGCGACCGCAACGCTCGCTGCCGGCGCTGCGCCACGCGCAGCTCGTGCACCTGCGAGCCGGCGCCGCGCTGCTGGTGGCCGTCCTGGATGACGGCAGCGTGCGCCAGCGCATCGTGGGCGTTCCGGAGGCCGACACCCAGGAGCGCCTCACCGAGCGCGCGGAGCGCCTGAACGGACGCTGCGCGAACGCCGGCGTGGTGGCCCTGCGCGACACGGCTGCGGAGCTCGACGACGAGCACGACCGCACCCTCACGCTCGACATCGCCGAGCTGCTCGCCGAGCACGACGAGGACACCGAGCTCTATATCGCCGGCGTCCGCCCGACGCTCGAGCAGCCGGAATTCGACTCCACGGAGCGCATCCTGGACGCGGTGCAGCACCTTGAGGCGTACCACCTCCGAGGGGCGCTGCGCGCGACGGAGACGCCCAACGACGGCGCGCGCATCCTCATCGGCGACGAAAACCTGGACGAGTGGCTGCAGGAGTGGACCGTCGTGGTCTCGGCCTTCGATGGCCCCGAGGGCGCGAGCGGCACGGTCGCCGTGCTCGGCCCGACGCGCATGCGCTACGGGCGCACCATCCCGCGCGTCCGCTACTTCTCTTCGCTCATCTCGGACCTCCTGCAGGAGGTCGAGAGCTAGCCGCTCCCGCCCAGCGCCACGTACGAAAGGTCACGACACTGCCCCCCGACGACGCCGAACAGCCCATCGCAGCCGTCGACGCCGCCGCCGTCGGAGCGGTCGGCGGCGAGGACGACACCGCGCAGGACGAGCCGCTCGACGACGCGGAGCGCATCGCACGCCTCGAGGCGGAGGTCGCGGAGTTGAAGGACGCGCACGCGCGCGCGCAGGCCGACCTCCTCAACTACCGTCGCCGCTCCGAGCAGCGCTGGGCCGAGCGCGCCCGCGCGACGCTCGCCGACACCGTGCGGCGCTACATCCCGCTGCTCGACGACATCGACCTCGCCCTCGGCAACGTCGACGCCGATCTGGACGGGCACCAGTGGGTCGAGGGCATCCGCCTGGTCCGCCAGAAGTTCGTCGAGACCCTCGCCACGGCGGGCGTCGAGGCGATCGCGACCAAGGACGCCGAGTTCGACCCGCGTGTCCACGAGGCGATCTCGTACGCGCCCGGACCGGACGGTCGCGTCGTGGCGGCGGTCCGCTCCGGCTACACCATGCAGGACTACGTCGTCCGCCCCGCGCAGGTGGTGGTGGGCGATGGCTCAGTGAATACGCAGGCAACACAGGAGGCATAGCCGCGCCGCGACGAAGGGCATGGCCCGGCGGCGCATCGAACAGCTACCGACGCATCAAGGAGAGACACATGGCCAGAGTCATCGGCATCGACCTCGGTACCACCAACAGCGCCATGGCCGTCATGGAGGCCGGCGAGCCGGAGATCATCCCGAACGCCGAGGGTGGACGGACGACCCCCTCGATGGTCGCGGTGAGCGGGCAGGGCGAGCGCCTGGTCGGCACGGTCGCGAAGCGCCAGGCGGTCACGAACCCCAGCGACACCATCTTCTCGGTCAAGCGCCTCATGGGCCGCAAGTTCGACGACGCCGAGGTCGCGCACCTGCGCGACATCGCGCCCTTCGAGATCACGAAGGCCCCCAACGGCGACGCCCTGGTGAAGATGGGCGACCGCGACTACTCGCCGCCCGAGATCTCGGCGATGATCCTGCAGAAGCTCAAGGCCGACGCCGAGGCGTACCTCGGCGACGATGTCAACGAGGCCGTCATCACCGTGCCGGCCTACTTCAACGACTCGCAGCGCCAGGCCACACGCGACGCCGGACGCATCGCCGGGCTCGAGGTGCTGCGCATCATCAACGAGCCCACAGCCGCATCTCTCGCATACGGCCTCGAGAAGGAAGAGGACGAGGTCATCGCGGTCTACGACCTGGGCGGCGGCACCTTCGACATCTCGATCCTCGACCTCGGCGACGGGACGTTCCACGTCCAGGCCACCAACGGCGACACCTTCCTCGGCGGCGACGACTTCGACAACCTGCTCATCGACCACCTGGTCGCGGAGTTCCGCCGTGAGCAAGGCATCGACCTGTCCGAGGACCGCATGGCCCTCCAGCGCCTCAAGGAGGCGGCGGAGCGCGCCAAGATCGAGCTGTCCAGCGCGCAGCAGACGGACATCAACCTGCCATTCATCACGGCCGACCAGAGCGGGCCCAAGCACATGCAGCTCACGCTCACGCGGGCCAGCTTCGAGCAGCTCGTCGGCGACCTCGTGCAGCGCTCGCTCGGGCCGGTCAAGTCCGCGCTCGACGACGCGGGGCTGCAGCCCGGCGCCGTCAACGAGGCGGTGCTCGTCGGCGGGATGACGCGCATGCCGCTGGTGCAGCAGCGCGTGCAGGAGTACTTCGGCAAGGAGCCCCACAAGGGCGTCAACCCGGACGAGGTCGTCGCAATCGGCGCCGCCATCCAGGCGGGCATCCTCAAGGGCGACGTCCAGGACGTCGCGCTCTTCGACGTGACCCCGCTCACGCTGGGCATCGAGACACTCGGCGGCGTGATGACCTCGCTGATCGAGCGCAACACGATCATCCCGACCGACCGCCAGCAGACGTTCTCGACGGCCGCCGACAACCAGCCGTCGGTCGAGATCCACGTGCTGCAGGGCGAGCGTCAGATGGCCGGGGACAACAAGTCGCTCGCCCGCTTCATCCTCGACGGCATCCTGCCGGCGCCGCGCGGCGTCCCGCAGATCGAGGTCGAGTTCAGCATCGACGTGAACGGGATCGTCACCGTCGCGGCGCGCGACAAGGCCACCGGCAAGGAGCAGCACGTCACGATCCAGCCGGCCTCGGGCCTCACGGATGACGAGGTCGAGCGCCTCACGCGCGAAGCCGAGGAGCACGCGGCCGAGGACCAGGCACGCCGCGAGGGGGTGGAGCTGCGCAACGCCGCGGACACCCTCGCCTACTCCGCCGAGCGCACGCTCAGCGAGCAGGCCGAGAACGTCTCCGACGACATCAAGGCCCGCGTCGAGTCGGCTGTGGCCGACGTCCGCTCGGCCCTCGAGGCCGATGACACGGAGCGTATCCAGTCGTCGAGCGAGGCGCTGTCACTGGCGCTGCAGGAGATCGGCCAGGCCGCGTACGGCGCGGGTGAGGGCGCTCCCGGACCGAATGGCGACGCCGCGCCGGCCGACGGGGACGACGAGGGCGAGGCGGCGAGCACGGTGGAGGGTGAGTTCCGGGAGGTCTAGCTGCCGAAACGCAGCCGACATGGGCTGCAATGCAGCACCGAGCGCGCCACGCAGGTAAGGGCGCTGCGCGTTCACGGGTGGCAGGACGTAAACTGACTGATCGATGAACGCCAACGCCGACCTCTACGCCGCGCTCGGGGTCTCCCGCGAAGCCTCGCAGGAGGAGATCAAGCGGGCTTTCCGCAAGCTCGCGATGGAGTACCACCCCGACCGCAACAAGAGCGAAGGGGCCGAGGACCGCTTCAAGGAGATCTCCGCCGCGTACGACGTCCTCTCCGATGACGAGAAACGACGCACCTACGACCGCTTCGGCATCAACGGCCTCAACGGCGGCGGCCAGCATGGCTTCTCGGGATTCGAGGGCTTCGGCGGGTTCGGCGACATCTTCGACGCCTTCTTCAACGGCACGGCTACTCGCCGGCCGGGCCCGCAGCGCGGCGCCGACCGGCGCGCGACCCTGCACATCTCGCTGGAGGAGGCGGTCTTCGGCGGCGAGCAGGAGATCGAGTTCGACCGCGTCGCGCGTTGCGAGGAATGCCGCGGCTCAGGCGGCGCGCCGGGCACCACGCCCATCACCTGCCCGGAGTGCAACGGGCAGGGTGAGGTGCGCCGTGTCCAGGAGTCGCTGTTCGGCCGCTTCGTGAACGCCGCGCTCTGCGCGCGCTGCGACGGCGACGGCGAGATAGTCTCCGAGCCCTGCGTCGACTGTCGCGGTCGCGGCGTCCGGCGGGAGCACGTGTCGCGCATGGTCAACGTCCCGGCCGGTGTCGACGAGGAGCACCAGATCCGCCTGAGCGGCGAAGGCGACGCCGGGCAGCGCCGCGGCCCATCCGGCAACGTCTACCTGGACATCGAGGTGGAGCCGCACGACCACTTCGCGCGCCAGCGCAGCCACCTGATCTACGAGCTCCCGCTCAACCCCGCGCAGGCAGCGCTCGGCGCGAGCCTCGAGGTGCCGACGATCGACGGGGAACCCGTATCCCTCGAGGTGCCCCCGGGCACGCAGCCAGGCCACATCTTCACGGTGCGCGGCCACGGCGTGCCGCACCTGCGCGGGAACGGCCGCGGCGACCTGCTGGTGCACACCCACGTGGTGACGCCCACGAAGCTCACCGAGGAGCAGCGCGAGCTGCTGGAGCAGCTCGCCGAGTCCCTGGGGACGCCCTCGATGCCGGACGAGGAGCGAGGCTTCTTCGACCGCGTGCGGGAGGCGTTCACCTAGCCGCCCATGCCGCCGTCCCCACCCGGAGACGCACCACCTTCCGGCGACACGTGGATCGAGCTCTCACTGCGCCTCCCCGCAGCCGACGCGGAGATCGTCGCCGACGTGCTGGCGACGCTGGCACCCGGCGGCGCGTCCGTCGACGCCCCGTTCCGCAACGTCGAGCCTGAGCGCTTCGGCCTGGAGCTCACCGGCGACGAAGCGACGGTACGAGCGTTCTTTCTCGCACCACTGGCGACGGCGGAGCGCCGCGCGGTCCGTCGCCGGCTCACGGCCCTGCCGCTCGGCGTGCCCCTGCCGCGCCTGCGCTACTCCGAGGTGGACGAGTCCGACTGGGCCGAGGAATGGAAGCGCTTCTACCACCCGATGCGCGTCGGACGGCTGCTGGTGCAGCCATCGTGGGAGGAAGCGGGGGATGCCGGCCCCGAGGACCTGGTCGTCACGCTCGACCCGGGCCGTGCGTTCGGCACCGGCCAGCACGAGACGACGCGGCTCTGCCTCGCCGCGCTCGACCGGCTCGTGCGCCCCGGCGATGCGGTGCTCGACGTGGGGACCGGGTCGGGCATTCTCGCCCTCGCCGCCGCGCGGCTTGGCGCGGCCCGTGTGGACGCGCTCGACACCGACCCGGTAGCCGTCGCAGCCACGCGCGAGAACGCTGCGCGCAACGGCCTCGACAACCACATCAGGGTCGCCGGAGGCTCGCTGGGCGCCGCGTGGCCGTGGGAGCGCGAGGCGAGGGGAGCCTACGACCGCGTGGTGATGAACATCGCGCTCGTCGTCGTGACCGAGCTGCTGCCGGACGCGGCTGACGCGCTCCGGCCGGGTGGAGCCCTCGTGGCGAGCGGGTTCCTCGCCGACGCGGTGCCTGAGGTGGAGGCGGCCGTGCGGGCGGCCGGCCTGGGCGCGGTTTCGAGCGAGTTCGACGGCGAGTGGGGCGTGGTCACCGCCCGAGCCTGACGTAGCCTTGTCAGCGCAGCGAGTTGCTATACTTGCTCCTTGCAGCCCGCCCCACCGCATCGCGTTACAGGAGTGCGCGTTGGAAGACCCTCGCATCATCTCCGAGCGCCTCCTCGACAACGTCGAGCGGGTCATCATCGGCAAGACCCAGGAAGCGCGGCTCGCGCTCGTCACCCTGCTCTGTCGCGGCCACCTCCTCATCGAGGACGTGCCCGGGGTGGGCAAGACCATGCTCGCGCGGGCGCTGGCCCGCTCGACGGGGTGTGACTTCCAGCGCATCCAGTTCACCCCGGACCTGCTGCCCTCGGACGTGACGGGCGTCTCCGTCTTCAACCCGGCGTCCCGGGAGTTCGAGTTCCGCTCCGGCCCGGTGATGGCGCAGATCGTGCTCACGGACGAGATCAACCGCGCCACGCCCAAGACGCAGTCATCGCTGCTGGAGGCGATGGAGGAGCGCCAGGTCACCGTCGACGGCGTCACGCGCAGCCTGCCCGAGCCGTTCATGGTGATGGCGACGCAGAACCCCATCGAGTACGAAGGCACGTTCCCGCTGCCCGAGGCGCAGCTCGACCGCTTCCTCATGCGCGTGCGGCTCGGGTACCCGAGCCCCACCGACGAGGTGCTCGTGATGGACGCCCAGCAGGCCACGCACCCCATCGACTCGCTGGAGCAGGTCACCACGGCGGGCGAGGTTGTCGAGCTGCAGACCGCCGTGCGCGAGATCTACATCGACCCGCTGATCAAGCAGTACATCGTCACGCTGGTGAACGCGACACGGGACCACGAGGCGGTCTACCTGGGCGCCTCGCCGCGCGGGTCGCTGGCGCTGATGCGCTGCGCGCAGGCGTTCGCCATGCTGGAGGGTCGCGACTTCGTCCAGCCGGACGACATCAAGCTCCTCGCGTTCCCCGCGCTCGGGCACCGTGTCATCGTCAGCGCGGCCGCGCGCGTGAGGAACGTCGAGACCGCCGAGATCATCGACGAGTGCATCGAGCGCGTCCCGGTACCGGGAGCGCGCGCCCGCGGCGGCGCCTGAGCCGGCCGTGCGCTGGCTTGCGTGGCTCGCCGCCGCGCCACTTCGCCGCCCCAACATCACGATCGCCATCGGGGTTGCGCTGCTCTGCCTCGCGATGGGCGTGGCCACGGGATTCTGGCTGCTCTTCCGCCTCTCCTACGTGATCCTGATCGGTGTCCCGATCCTCTACCTGTGGAACCGCTCGATGATCCGCAACATCGAGGTGGACGTGCTGCGCCGGGACCGACGCGTGACGCGCGGCAGCAACCTCGAAGGCCGTGTGCTCATCCGCTCCGGCTCGCGCCTGCCCAAGATCTGGTTGGAGGTCGAGGACGCCTCGAACCTCGCCGGCCACGTCACGAACCGCGTCGTCACGCTCGGCTCGCGCGGGGTCGACGTGTGGCGCTACGAGACGCCCACGCTGCGCCGCGGGCTCTACACGATGGGCCCCGTCACGGTCACCTCGGCTGACCCGTTCGGCTTTTTCCGGATGTCGCGCACCTTCGGCGAGGAGGTCGAGGTGCTCGTCTACCCGAACGCGCCCGAGCTACCGGGCCTCTACCTGCCGCCCGCGAGCCTGCCGGGTGACGGCCGCTTCCGGCGTCGCACGCACAACGTCACGCCGAACGTCGCCGGCATCCGCGCCTACGAGCCCGGCGACTCGTTCAGCCGCGTCCACTGGCCGGCCACGGCGCGCACCGGCAACCTCATGGTCAAGCTCTTCGAGCTCGACCCCGCCTCCGACGTGTGGGTCCTCCTCGACCTGCAGGAGGACGTCCACGTCGGCGAGGACGACGACGGCACCGAGGAGACGGCGGTCATGGTCGCCGCCTCGATCGCGCGCTACTTCGTCGCCGCCAACCGCTCGGTCGGCCTCATCGCCTACGGCGACGACCTGCGCGTCGACGAGCCCGAGCGGGGCGCGAACCACTACACGCGCATCCTCGAGACGCTCGCGCTGGCGCGGTCCGTCGGCGAGGTGCCGCTCGACCACCTGCTGCTCGAGGAGCAGCGCAACTTCGGGCGACACACCACCGTTGTGGCGATCACGCCGTCGGCCAACGACGCGTGGGCGCTGGCGTTGATGTCGCTGGCGTCGCGCGGCGTGAAGGTGGCCGCCGTGCTGCTCGAGGCCGAGACCTTCGGCAGCGAGCGCAGCTCGCTCGACGTGTACGGGACGCTTACGGCCGGCGGCGTCTACACCTACACCGTCAAGCACGGCGACGACCTGGTGCACGTGCTCAGCGCCTCGGCGGGATCCCCGAACCCTGAGACCGGCGCGCCCACCGGCCCGGTGGCGCCGCTGTGACCGCCGCCGGCGTGCCCGCCGACGAGGGCCGGCGGCAGCGCGGCTTCCCCGACCTCTTCGCCGAGGGGGACCGCCTCGTCGGTCTCACCTACTGGGAAGACCTGCTCACCTTCGTCCTGCTGGCCGCGAGCCAGACCGCCTTTGCGCTCTCGATCGCGAACGCGGACTGGGTCGACGAGATGCCCGACCTCACGGTCGCAGCCTGGGCCGGGATGCTCGTGGGCGTTCTGCTCGCGCGGCTCCACACGTCGGCGGGCTGGTTCGCCTACGACCCGGCACGGAGCGCGTTGCTCTCCCGTGTGCGTTGGTCAGCATGGTGGCTCTTCCCCGCCGGGCTCGCACTCGGGGCCGCGGTGTCCGTCGCCATGGTCATGCACACGATGGAGCTCGCCGACCCCTTCGCGATGGGCATCGAGGCGCGTTGGTCGGAGCTGTGGGCGCGCCTCAAGGACTGGGGCGCTGCACTGATCTTCGGCGGGGTCTCATCCGACCCCATGCCGTTCGTGCTGCTGATGGTCTTCGTCACGTGGATCGTGCCGTACCTCGCGGGCTGGGCGGTGTTCCGCTGGCGCAACCCGTGGCTGGCGCTCGTGCCCGCGGGCGTGGGGATCCTCACGAACATCTCGTATCTGCCGGGGCAACCCTCGATCGCGTTCATCCTCTTCCTGTTCGCCGCGATCCTGCTCTTCACGCGGCTCCAGCTGCTGCGCACCATCATGCGCTGGCAGGGCCAGCGGGCCGAGCTCCCGCAGCTCCTGTCGATCGAGGTGCTGCACGCGGGCGCGTGGGTGGCCGTCCTGCTCATCCTGGCGTCATGGATCGTCCCGACCGGCGGGGAGCTCGACCGCGTCTCGGCGGGGTGGGAGCGCGTCACCCAGCCCGTGACGGACCGCGTCGACCGCTTCGGGCAGGTCTTCCTCGGCATCGACTCGAAGCGAGGCAACCTCATCCACCACTTCGACAACGCGCTGCCGTTGCAGGGCCGCGTCAAGCTCGAGGACGAGCCGATGTACGCGGTCACGCTGGCGGCCGACGACGAACTTCGCGGCGAGGAGTTCCTCCAGCTCCGCTCCACGGCCTTTGACGAGTACACGCGCGCCGGCTGGAAGCTCTCCGGGACGGAGCGCGACGCGCTCCCCGGCACGACCATCGAGGCCGCGAGCTTCGGCACGCCGGAGACGCGCACGCAGCTGCGCCGTCCCGTCGTCACGGAGATCGAGGTGATCGAACCGCTCTCCGACCGCCGTCTCCTGTCTGTCGGCGATCCCCTCGCGACCGACATCGAGGCAGAGCTGGTCACCGGCCCGGCCGGTATCGACCTCGCGGCGCTGCAGCCCGATGAGCGCGTCCGTGCAGGCGACCGCTACGTGACCGTCGGGACGATCTCGGCGGCCAACCCCGAGGTCCTCCTCGGCGTGGGCACGGAGTACCCCGCGTGGGTCACGGAGCGCTACCTGCAGCTCCCGGACAGCCTGCCGGAGCGCGTGCGCGAGCTGGCCCTGGACATCGCGGGTGACGCGAACTCCGCCTACCTCGCGGCGTTCCAGATCGAGAACTACCTGCGTAACCCGAACAACTACCGCTTCAGCCTCAAGGTCGACGACCAGCCCCCGCGCGCCGACCCCGTGGACTACTTCCTCTTCGAGTCCGGCGAGGGCTACTTCGACCACTATGCCTCGGCGATGGCGGTCATGATGCGGTCGCTCGGCTACCCCGCCCGCGTCGCCGTCGGCTTCTTCGTCGACTCGCAGCTCTACGACGAGGAGACGGGGGCGTACGTGCTGACCGAGGAGGACTCGTGGACTTGGCCGGAGGTCTACTTCCCGGGTCTCGGCTGGGTCGAGTTCAACCCGACACCCGGGCGCGCGACGGTGTCGAGGCCCGGGTTCGCCGCATTCGGCGGCGAAGACGTCAGCGTGCTGGACATTGCCGAAGGCACCGACGAGACCCTGTTCATTGAGGCGGGCGCCGTTGGCGACGACGTCGTCGCTACACCCGACGAGCAGACCGAGGCGGTTGCCGAGGCCGCTGCCCGGGACTTCACGACGCCGCTGCTGTGGCTGCTGGCGGCCGTCGCCTCACTCTCCGCGCTCTACTTCCTCGTCAGCCTCGCGTGGGCGTTCCCGTACCGACAACTCGCCCCGGCCACCCAGCGCTGGGCTAAAGTGCAGCGCCTGTCGAGCTGGGCCGGGATGTCGCCCGGCGAGGACCGCACACCTATCGAGACGGCGGGAACACTGGGCCGTGTGATCGAAGTCGGCGAGCCTGCTCACCACCTCGCACGCTCGTTCACGCGCGAGCGCTACGGCCGCGCAGCCGGTGCCGATGGCGACGACGGCGAGGTGGAGCGCCTGGACCGCTCGTACCGGGAGGTGCGGAACCGGCTGGTGAGGCTGGCCTTGCTGCGGCCGTTCCGGCTGCGGAGACGAGCGCCCGGGACCTAGCGAGCTCGACCCTAGCGGTCCGGGAGCGCCCCGCCCGCCTCCCGCTCCGGCGATTCCATCGCCTCCAGTGAGTTCGTGATCCGCACGAGGTCGAGGATCGCGAGGGCCTGCTCGAGGGACAGTGGGGCGTCGCCGAGCTCGAGGATCGCCTCGGAGAGCTGCTCCCGGGCGTCATCGAGGTTCCTTGGCTCGAGCGGGTCGCGCTCGCCCGGGGCATCGCCCTGCTGCTGCGGCGGCGTGTCCGCGTCCGGGTCCTCGGGCTGATCGCCCTCCTCGCCTGGCTCGCCCTCGCCGCCCGCGTCGTCGGGCGGCTGCTGGTCGCCCTGCTCGCCCGCGCCGTCGCCGTCGTCCTGCTGCTGGTCGTCCGGGTCGCCCTCGTCCTGCTCGGACTGCTGGTCCGGGTCATCCCCCTGGTCGGGCCGGCGTGGCGTCGGCTCCGGCGGGGGCGGCTCCTCGCGCGCGAGCAGCCGGAGCACGAGCTCCAGGTTGTGCTTCGCGTCGACATCGCCGGGGTCGCGCAGCAGGACGCCGATGTACGCCAGCCGCGCCGCCTCCAGGTCGCCGCGCTTGAACGCGTGGTTCCCGACGGCGTACGCCGCGCGGGTCAGCAGCGCCGAATCGCTCGTCGCGTCCATCGCCGTGGTCGTGGCGACCGTCGCCTCCTCGTAGCGTTCGAGGCGGTGCAGCGTGTTGCCGATGTTGTAGCCGACCGGAGGTGGCGTCTCGGCGGCGTCCGAGGCGTCCCCGGCGGCCTCCTGGTACGCGGCGAGTGCGTCGTCGTACGCCTCGCGGTCGTACGCCTCGTTGCCGCGCTGCACGTCCTCGTAAGCCGCGCTCCCGCAAGCCGCGACGAGCAGCGCCGCGAGCAGACTCGCGCCGCCGAGCACGACGCGCGCGGCGGGTAACCGCGCGGCCGCGGGGGCGCCCTGCGCGACCCACGACTGCGCGAGCAGCAGCACGAGCGCGCTCCCGAGGAACCACTGGAAGCGGTCGATCGGCGCCTGGTTGGCGCCTTCGTCGAACGCGGAGCGGCGCAGCCGCTGGAACTCGACCGCCAGCCCGGCGATTGCGTCGAGGCCACGTACGTTGCCGCCGGTCCGCGCGGCGATGTTGGTGAGCATCTCAACGTCGACGAGACTGGGCCGGTGCGACGTGCCGCGTTCGTCGGCAGGCATGCGGCCGCCCTCGGTGGTGCCGACGGCGACGGTGTAGACGCGGATGCCGAGATCGTTCGCGCGCTCCACCGCGCCGTCGACGTCGCCGGCGACGTCCTCGCCGTCGGAGATGAGCACCACTACCTGCGTGTCGGCGGGGTCGTCGACGTCGAGCAGGTCGATGGCGGAACTCAGCGCGGCACCCAGATCGGTGCCCTGCGCGACGAGTGCCGCCTCGTTCTGCGAGCGTGCGATGAGCTGCGTGAGCGGATCGAGGTCGAGCGTGAGCGGCGAGCGCTGGAACGCCTCCCCGGCGAACGTGACGAGGCCCACGCGGTCGCCGCGCAGGTGCGCCAGCATCTCGCTCAGCCCCCACGCGGCCACCTCGGCGCGCGACGGCTGCACGTCCTGGGTCGTCATCGAGCGCGAGATGTCGAGCGCGATCGCCACGTCGACGCCGAGGCGGGTGAGTTCGCGCTCCTCGGCACCCCACTGTGGGCGCGCCACTCCGACAGCGGCGAGGATGAGTGCGGCGAGCAGCAGGCCGAGCTGCAGCGGACGGCGCCACGGGCTGCGTTGCGACCGCAGCGCGGCCGACCCGCCGAACGCGGCATCCGTACGCCGCCGCAGCTTCGAGGTGTACCACGCGGCCGCGACCGCCGGGGCAACGGCGAGCAGCCACAGCAGGGCGAGCGGGTTCGCGAACTCGATCATCGCCGCGCCCCTACGGGTACCGCCGGAGCCACGTCGCGCGCAGCCCCGCCTCAGCGAGGAGCAGCAGGATCGCCGCGATCGCCAGGCGCGGCGCCAGCTCCTCGAACTCCGTGAACTGCCGCTCCCCCACGCGGCTACGCTCCAGCGTGCGCACGGACTCGTACGCCTGCTCCACCTCGTCCGGGCTCGATGCGTCGTAGTAGGCGCCGCCCGTCGTCGAGGCGATCTGCTGCAACAGCCGCACGTCGACGATGCCCCGCGACTGTGCCGCGCCGTGGAAGCCGATGGTGTAGACGCGGACGCCGAGGGTCTCCGCGATGCGCGCCGCCTGCAGCGGGGGCACCTCGCCGGCGTTATTCTCGCCGTCGGTCAGCAGGACCACCACGCGGCTGCGCGCGGGCGAGTCGCGCAGCAGGTTCACCGCCTCGGACAACCCGAGCCCGATCGCCGTGCCGTCGACCACCAGGCCCGGCTCGACCGACCACACCTGACGCGCGAGGGCGACGCGGTCGAGCGTGAGGGGCGACATCAGCAACGCCGTCGCCTGGAAGGTGACGAGGCCGACGCGGTCCCCCTCGAGGTCACGGATAAACTCGTCGATCGCCACCTTCGCGGCGACCAGCTTCGAGGTGCGCTCCCCGAGCTCGGCGCGCTGCTGCATCGACCCCGAGACGTCGAGGGCGAGGGCTACGTCGATGCCCTCCTCGGGCACGGTGGTCACGGCAAGGCCGCGTTGTGGGCGGGCGATCGCGACGATCAATAGCACCAGCGCGGCCACCCGCAGCACGTTGGGCAGCCACCGCAACCGCAGCCGCCAACTCGGCCTCGCTGCCTCGCGTAGCGCCCCGAGGTCGGCGAGTGCGAGCGCGGGCCGGGCGGGCCGCGACCACCACCGCCAGCCGAGCAGGGCGGCGCCGAGCGGCAGCAGCGCGAGCAGCCACGGGTTCGCGAAGATCATCGCCCCGCCCCGTTCTGGCTCGCCCCGTTCCCACCTGCGGCGGGACGTTCGAAGCTCACCGGCTCCTCGGCGGCGGGCTGCTCGCGTGAGAGCTCGATGATCTCGAAGGCCACGGTGAGGTCGTGGTCGGCGGCAACGGGATCCGGCGTGTAGCCGGCGTAGACGGCGGCGTCGCAGCGATTGAGGAGGCCTTCGGCCAGCCGCGACTGCCACCGCTCGATGCCCTGGTCGTCCATGCGCGCGTCGAGCTCGGAGGTGGTGAGCGCCGTCGCCGGAAAGACGAACCGCGCTTCGAGGTAGCGCCGCATCACGACGGCGATGGTGCCGTAGAACGTCCCGAAGTCACCGGCCTGCAAGAGTCCGCTCGACGCCAGTTCCTCGAGCGCCCGGCGAGCGTCGGCCTCCGGCCCCGCGGCAACGACCACCGGAGCGGTGACGGGCTCGGGACGGCGTCTGCGTCGCAGCCATACCGCGAGGACAGCCACGAGGAGCAGTGCGGCGACCGCGCCACCCGCAGTCGCGGGACGCACCCACGCGGCGGGCGGCTCGCCGTACTCGGCCTGGGGCTTGAGGGGCCGCAGCGCCGAGGCGTCGCCGATCACCGCCGAGACCACCTCGAACGGTGGCGCCGCCACCTCCGTCGCGCCGGAGCGACCGTCCTCGTGCAGCCACAGCACGCGCGTCGGCCCCGGCTGCATCGTGCCGAGTTCGAACGCGGCGAAGGTGAAACCGAACTCGCTGCGCAGCCGGCCGTCGTCGAGCACGACGGTGACCACCGGGACCGTCTCGACCAGCGTGAGTCCCTCGCGCGGCGCGGGAGGCTCGGCGGTGATGAGCACGGCGTCGGTGTGGATCACCGACACGGTCATCCGTACCCGGTCACCGAGGGTCGCGCGTCGCGGTTCCAGGTCGACGCGGACGTCGATCGGCGCCTCCTGCGCCCGGACGACGTCCTGCGTGGCGAACCCCGCGGACGCCAGCGCGACGACCGCTGCGAGGGCGAAGAGTGTGACGCGCGCCGGCACCGGTCCTAGCCCCGTCGGGCGCGGTACGCGCGGCGGCCGTGCGGGCGCTCGCGAGGCTGGGTCCCGGCGGCGCGTCTGCGGAAGTAGGTCATGACCGGTGCGGCCGCGTCGCCGTCCGTGCGCACCTCGATCTCGTCGACACCGGCAGATCTCAACGCCTCGCGCCGGAGTTCGGCGCGCTGCCGGGCGGCCGCTGCGTACCGGTCGCGAAGCCCGGGGTCCGAGCTATCGATGAGGACGCGCCCTGGCCCCTCGATGCCCTCGACCTCCACGATCCCCGCGTCCGGCAGCGCCTCGTCGAGCGGGTCGATGAGCGTGACGGCGATCACCTCGTGACGCTGGGCGAGGTCGCGCAGCGCGCGGACGTAGCCGTCGTCAAGGAAGTCGGAGATGAGGAAGACGAGCGAGCGCCGCCGGAGCACGCGCCCGAGGTAGTCGCACGCCGCAGCCAGCGAGGTTCCGCTGCTGCCCGGCGGCGCGTGGTCCAGCACCTCGCGCACGATGCGCAGCGCGTGGCGGGTGCCCTTGTCGGGCGGGACGAAGCGTTCCGGCGAGCCGGCGAAGGTGAGCAGGCCCGCGCGGTCCTGGCTGTACGCCGCCGACAGCGTGAGCAGCGCGCAGACCTCGGCGGCCGCGGCGCGGCGGCCCTGCTCCGGTCGGCCCGCGAGCTGCGAGGCGGAGATGTCGACGGAGCAGACGACGTGGAGCTCGCGCTCCTCGGTGTATTCCTTCACCCACGGCGAGCCCATGCGGGCCGTCACGTTCCAGTCGATGAGGCGGACGTCGTCGCCGGGGACGTACTCACGCGCTTCGGCGAACTCGATGCCGAAGCCGCGGAACACGCTGCGGTACTCGCCGGCCAGCTCGGTGGCGACCAGCCGCCGCGCGCGCAGCTCTAGGCGGCGCATCGAGGCGAGCAGCGCGGCCGGCAGCATCGGCGCCTCGCCAAGCGGGCGGGCTGCCTCGTCCTGCCCGTCGGCATCGCCCCGCGCGCGCCCCGGCCACGGCAGCCGGGGGAAGCGAGGCACGGCTACGGGATCCCGACGCTCTCGAGCAGGCGCTCGATGATCTCGTCCGCGGTGACGCCCTGCGCCTCGGCCTCGTACGTCAGCACCAGGCGGTGCCGCAGCACGTCCGGCGTGAGCTCCTTGACGTCCTCGGGCAGCGTGTACGCGCGGCCTTCGACGAAGGCGTGCGCGCGCACCGCCTGGGCCAGCATGGTCGCCGCACGCGGCGACGCGCCGAACTCGATAAGCGGCTCCAGCTCCGGCATGCGGTAGCGGCCGGGGTCCCGGGTGGCCTCGACGAGCCGCACGATGTACTCGCGCAACCGCTCGTCCACCCGCACGTCCGAGGCGCTGCGGACGATCTGCGCGAGGTCGGCCGAGTCTGCCGCCGGGCGGATTGTTGGCTCATCGCCGTCGAGCGAGCGCGCGAGGATCGTGCGCTCCTCGTCGCGACGGGGGTAGCCGACGAGCACCTTCAGCATGAAGCGGTCGAGCTGCGCCTCGGGCAGCGGGTACGTGCCCTCGTGCTCGATCGGGTTCTGCGTGGCGAGCACGAAGAAGGGCTGCGGCAGCCGGTGCGACTCGCCGCCGATGGTGACCTGGCGCTCCTGCATCGCCTCGAGGAGCGCCGACTGCACCTTGGCCGGGGCGCGGTTGATCTCGTCGGCGAGGATCACGTTCGCGAAGAGCGGGCCGCGCCGCAGCGTGAACTCCCCGGCCGTCTGGTTGTAGACGAGCGTGCCCGTGATGTCGGCGGGCAGCAGGTCCGGCGTGAACTGGATGCGCGCGAACGACAGGTCGAGTGCGCGCGCCAGCGTGGAGACCGTGAGCGTCTTCGCGAGCCCCGGGACGCCCTCGATCAGCGCGTGCTGCTCGGTGATCAGCGCGACGAACAGCCGGTCGATGAGGCGCTGCTGCCCGACGATGACGCGCGCGACCTGCTCCTGGACGCGCCCGATCACCGGGTCTTGCGGAGCGGATTCACGCGCGCCCGGCGCCTCGGGCTCCGAGGTCTGCTGCGTCATGGCCTGTGACTCTCTTGGCTGCGGGTGGGGCGGCTCGAAGCTCTTTCAAGTCTACCCAATCCGCGCGTCGCGGGAACCGGTCACGGTAGACGCACAGGCGCCCGAGGTGGCGCGGCTCGTTAGCCGGTCCAGACGGCGCCCGTGGTGTCGGGCAGGGCGATGACCGCGATTCCCTCGGCGGTGCAGGTGTCGAGGAGCGCTGGGTCGGCAGTGGCGAGCCGTGCGTTCAGGCCGCGTGCCGTCTCGGCTGCAACGCAGTCCGCGAGGCTGATCGACCGGGTGCTCCGGTTGTAGTGCTGAGCGCGCAGCAGTCCCGCCCGGATCGCCAAGGGTCCATCAAGCGCGGGTGGGTCGGCCAGCCCCAGCTGCGTGACGTCGAGAGCGGCGTCACCTCCATCGAGGCCGGCGAGGCGGACAAGATGGTCGACGACCTCCGCGACACCCAGCACTGTGAGCACCGCCACCTCGTCCCCTTCGAGCAGGTCCTGGACCTGCTGTGCGGCGTACTCGTCGTTCAGGACGGCGAGAGCGGCGTATGCGTCAAGGACGATCACGTCTGAGCTCGTTCTCGGCATCTTCGAGCCGGGCCTGTCGTCGCGCCTCGTCCGTGCTCGGGCCGCGCCCGGCGTACTTGCCGCGGAGATCCCCGATGGGATCGTCGGGCATGGGGCGCATCACGATGCGGTCGCCCAGATCCACGACGATCATCCGGTCCGCGCCCCAGCGAGCGCGCGCCTCGGCGGGGATAGACACCTGCCCGTTCGATGAGACCTTCATCACGTAGCCCGTCACCATGGCGCACCTCGGTACGTTGTATGAACATGAGTGCCATTGTACAAGAGCGCGATGCCGTCCGACACTAGCCGGTTGGTTCTAGTACGTCGAGGGATGCCCGAGACGGGTCCAGTGGCGCGTGCTACCCGCCGACCGCCGCAAGCCGATGCGCCTCCTCGGCTGCCCCGCCGGCGCGGTCCGCGCGGCCGAGCACGCCGAGCAGCGGTCGCAGCGCCGCCGTGAGCGCATCGATGTCCGAGACGGACGCCAGCTGGAGCAGCGTGCGCGTCCCGTCGCCGGCCACGACGAGCAGCTCCGCGGGTTCGTCGCCGGGATGCTCGGCGATGAGCCGCAGGATGCGCCCGATGCGCCGGCGGTCTGCCGCGACGTCGGTGGTCTCCTCGATCGCGATGAAGAGGCGCGTCGGGCCATGGGCCGGCGTGGCCGGGAGGCCGCGCGGCGATCCGCCGGTCGAGGCTGCGCCGTTGGCAGTGGCGTCGCCGTCCGTCGGCACGGCGCGGAGCTGCGGACCCGGCCCGCCACCATTCGGGCCTCCCGGGCCGGCCCCGTTGGGGCCGCGCCCGTTCTGACCGTCGGCCGGCCGCGCGACGTTGCGCTGGCGGCTGCGGCGGCGAGCCCCGCGCGTGACCGTGAACTTCGAGGGGTCGAACTCGATCGGCCGGCCCTGCTCCTGGTCGTACGGGGCCAGCTCCTCGACGGCGACGGTGAGCCGGTCGCCGCGCTCGCGCACCTCAACCTTGGCGAGCAGGACGTTGCCCTGCACCAGGCGGTGCTCCTGCTCCTCGTAGCGGTCGGGCCAGATGGTCAGCTCCGCGGTACCGCCGAGGTCCTCGACGGTCACGGCGGCGAAGGCCTTGCCCTGTCGGGTGGTAAGCCGCCGGACGCCCGTCACCATGCCGGCGACGATCGCCTCCTGGCCCGCGAGGTCGGCGGTCAGCTCCGTGGTCTGGTGCGTGACGAACTGAGCCAACACGCGCGCGGACTGGCGGAACGGGTGCGACGAGACGTAGGTCCCGAGGAGCTCGCGCTCCCACGCCCCGATCTCGCGCTCCGGCGTCCGCACCGCCTCGAGCTCGAGAGCGGGTAGCGGCGTGTCCACTTCGGTGCCGAAGAGGTCGAACATCGAGGTCTGGCCGGTCTCGCGCTGGCGCAGCGCCTCCTGCGCGACGGTGAGGATGCGGTCCACGCCGAAGACGACGGCTGAGCGGTCCTCGCCCTCGTCGCGCCGCAACAGCGGGTCGAGTGCGCCCGCCTTCGCGAGCGATTCGAGGACACGGCGGTTGCAGTCGCGCGGGTCGACACGGCGTGCGAAGTCCTCGATCGAGGTGAACGGGCCGTCCTCCTCGCGCACCGCGAGCAGGCCTTCGACGGCGCCCTGGCCGACGTTCTTGATCTGGGGGAGACCGAAGCGAATCGCGCCGCCGCTACCGTCCCCGCAGGCCCTGGACGCGATCGTGAAGTTCTGTCCGGACTCGTTGATGTCCGGGGCGAGCACCTTGATGTCGAGGCGGGCGCACTCCGCGATTGCCGCCGCGATGCGGTCCTGCGCGCCGGTGGGGTGCGCACCGGCGGCCGCCAGGACGGCCGTCATGAACTCGACCGGGTAGTGCGCCTTGAGCCACGCCGTGCGGTAGGCGATCACCGCGTACGAGAAGGCGTGCGCCTTGTTGAATGCGTAGCCGGCAAACGGCTCGATGAGGTCGAAGAGCTGCTCGGCGAGGCGTTCGTCGTAGCCCTTCCCGATCGCGCCGCCGATGAAGCGCTCGCGCTCGGACAGCATGACCTCCGCGATCTTCTTGCCCATCGCCTTCCGCATCACGTCGGCCTGCCCGAGCGTGTATCCGGCGAAGGTGCGCGCGATCTCCAGCACCTGGTCCTGGTAGGTGATCACGCCGTACGTCTCATCGAGGACCGGCGCGAGGTCGTCGTGCGGGTAGTGCGCCTCGGCGCGCCCGAACTTCACGTCGATGTAGCGGGGGATGTGCTCCATGGGGCCGGGGCGGTAGAGCGCGATCATCGCGGCGAGCTCGCGGATGTCGCTCGGCTGCAGCTCCTGCACCCAGCGGCGCATGCCGCCGCCCTCCAGCTGGAACACGCCGAACGTGCGCCCCTCGGCCAGCAGCTGCGCCGCCGCCTCGTCGCCGTCGGGGATGGCTTCGAGGTCGAGACCGCCGTCGATCAGTTCGGCGGCCTTGCCGAGGATCGTGAGGTTCGCGAGGCCGAGGAAGTCGAGCTTGAGGAGCCCGATCTTCGCCACATCGTTCATGTCGTACTGCGTCGTCGGCAGCGTCTCCGCCTCGTCGCTGCGGTCCGAGGTCGCCCGCTGCAGCGGCGCCACCTCGACGAGCGGCTCGCGCGAGATCACGATGCCTGCGGCGTGCGTGCTCGCGTGGCGCGCGACGCCTTCGAGTGAGCGCGCGGTGTCCAGCAGCTCGCGGGCGGCGGGGTCGCCCTCGTAGACGCCCTGTAGCTCCTCGACCTCCCCGAGCGCGCCGTCGAGCGTCACTCCCAGCGTGTTCGGCACGAGCCGCGCGACGCGGTCGACGTCTCCGTAGCTCATGCCGAGCGCGCGGCCGGTGTCGCGGATCGCCGCCTTCGCGCCCAGCGTCCCGAACGTCACGATCTGCGCCACGCGCTCGCGGCCGTAGCGCTCCGCGGCGTAGCGAATGACCTCCTCGCGGCGGTCGTCGGCAAAGTCGAAGTCCACGTCCGGCATCTCGCGCCGCTCGGGGTTGAGGAAGCGCTCGAACACCAGCCGGTACTGGGTCGGCTCAATGTCGGTCACGTCGAGGCAGTGCAGCACCATCGACGCGGCAGCGGAGCCGCGCACCCCCATCGGGATGCCGCGCTTGCGGGCGAACTGCGCGATGTCCCGCACGATCAGGATGTACTCGTTGAACCCCGTCTCGGCGATCACCGACAGCTCGTAGTCGAGCCGCTCGCGCTGCTCCTCGGTGGCGTGCGGGTAGCGCTGGCGCAGGCCCTGCTCGCAGAGTTCGCGGAGGTGGCTCTCGGCCGTGGCGCCCTCCGGGATGCCGGGGTCGGGCAGCAGTGTGCGCCCGAAGTCGAGGCGGATGTCGACCTGCTCGGCGATGCGGGCGGTCGCGTCTGCCGCCTCGGGCAGCTCGGGCAGCAGCGCCCGCATCTCCTCTTCGGACTTGAGGTAGAAGGAGCCGCCCTCGAGTTTCATCCGGTTGGTTTCGTGCACCGTCGCGTTCGTGCCGATGCACAGCAGTACGTCGTGCGCGTGCTCCTGGTCCTCCGCCGTGTAGTGCGAGTCGTTGGTCAGCACCATCGGCAGTTCGAGGGAGCGCGCCATCTCCACGAGCTTCGGCGTGTAGCGCGAGAACTGGTCCTGCCCGTGCTCCTGCAGCTCGACGTAGTAGCGGTCCCGGAACAGGTCGCGGTACCAGCCGAGCGCCTCGCGTGCGGCGTCCTCGCGGTCCTCCTGCAGCGCCGTCAACACCTCGCCCGACGGGCACGAGGACAGCGCGATGATCCCCTCGTGGTGCCGGGCCAACAGTTCACGGTCGACGCGCGGGCGGTAGTAGAAGCCCTCGAGGTGGGATGCGGAGGAGAGCCGCAGCAGGTTGCGGTAGCCGGTCTCGTTCTGCGCGAGCAGCGTGAGGTGGTACGGCGTGCGCTCGGACGGATTGCGTTCGAGCCGGCTGCCCGGCGCCACGTACGCCTCAAGCCCGATGATCGGGTTGAGCTCGTTGGCGCGTGCTTCCTCGTAGAACTTGAGCGCCCCATAGAGCGCGCCGTGGTCGGTGATGGCGAGGGCGTCCTGGCCGAGCGCCTTCGCGCGCGCGACGAGGTCCGGGATCGTGCTCAGCCCGTCGAGCAGCGAGTATTCGGAGTGGGTGTGGAGGTGGGCGAACATGCCGCTGGCGCCTCGCGCTCTTCGGAATATCGGCTTACGTCGTTACGCGAACGGGCGTACGGGGCATACTACACGGGGCGAGGATGCCCCGCCAGCAAGTTCTGTCGTCCCGCGAGGGTATTGCCGTCAGTCCTCGACCCACGGCGACCGCGTCGGCTTCGGCAGCCGGTCGAGGATCTCTGCGCCCGCCGCGTCCAGCTCAGCCTCGCTGAGGTCCGTCTGCAGGGACTCGAACAGCACGCGCTCCTCCCAGCGGATGTGCGCGCGCAGCGTCTCCCCGAACGTCGCGAGGGCGTCGCGGCGCTCCTCGACGGCCGAGGCGTCGCGCATGCGCGCGACGAGCGCCTCCATGCCGAGGTGGTCGCGCTGAATACGCCGCACGCGGTCGTCATCGTCCGGCACGTGGCGGACGAGGCGGGTGATCAGGCACTCGGTCTCCGCATGGAAGTGGGGGAGCAGGCCGCGCGCCCAGAATCGGAGCAGGTCGCCGTAGAGGGCGGCGAGTTCGGCGTCGCCGGCATCGGGCAGCTCACGCTCCAGTCGCAGCGCGAAGACCAGGCCGTGGTGGTGTTCCTCGGAGAGGCGGACGAGTCTCGGGTCGCGCTGCATCGAACCCCGTGAGCGAGTCTACTCCCGGTCGAGCGCGAAGCCCTCGTGCAGCGCCTGCACCGCGCTCTCGACCTGCCTGGCCCGGACGATGCAGGTAATGCGGATCTCCGACGTCGAGATGAGCTCGATGTTGATGCCGTGCTCGTACAGCAGCTGAAACATCCGGGCCGCGTAACCCGGGCTGCTCGACATCCCCGTCCCCACGATGGACACCGACCCGAAGTCGGGGTCGGCGATCACCTCGGCCGCGTTGATGCGCGGCATCACTTCCTCGACCACGCGCACGGCGCCGTCGAGTTCGGAGCGGTCGACGGTGAACGTCATGTCGGTGAGCTGCTCCACGCTCGCGTTCTGCACGATGGTGTCGACGGAGACGCCGGCATCGGCGAGGGGTCCGAAGACCCGCGCTGCGACGCCCGGCTGGTCCGGGACGCCGCGCACCGTGATTTTCGCGATATCCGACTCGTGCGCGATGCCGCGCACCTTGTTGGCCTGCTCCATCGTCGTCTCCTCGTGGATCATCGTCCCCGGCGCCTCTTTGTCGAACGTGCTCGCGACGAGGATCGAGACGCCGTAGAGCTCGCCGATCTCTACGGCGCGCGCGTGCATGACCCGCGCGCCGGTGGTCGCGAGCTCCAGCATCTCCTCGTACCCGATGTCGCGCAGTGGCCGCGCGGCCGGGCAGACGCGCGGCCAC
>VXTU01000077.1 GCA_009837285.1 Chloroflexota bacterium
CCATGGGGCCGGGGAAGAGATGCGTCCCTGCCTCGTGCTGCTCGATCGCCTGGAAGTAGCCGCGCGCCACGTGGTGCGGGTCGGCGGTGATCTCCTCGTGGTGCGTGGTGGCGATAGCCGGCACTCCCGCGGCCTGCAGTTGCAGCATCAGGGCGTGGTCCTCGAAGGCCACCGTCCAGGCTGCGACCTCGGCGTTGATGGCGTCACGGTTACGGTGCCGCACCGCTGTGTCGGCGAAGCGCTCGTCATCGGCGAGTTCCGGGCGGCCCATCTCGGCGCACAGCGCTGCGAACGCCTCGTCCGACGGGATGGCGATGGTGATCCAGCGGTCCTCGCCGGCGCACGGGAAGGCTCCGTACGGAGCCATCGAGGGGTGGTCGTTGCCGGCGTGGCCCTGGACGCGGCCGTTCATCTGGTAGTCCATGAACGCGTGCCCGACATGGCTGGCCACGGCCTCGAACTGCGATATCTCGACGAGCTGGCCCTCGCCCGTGCGGTCGCGTGAGAAGAGCGCGGCCTGCAGCGCGAACGCGACCTGCGCGCCGGATGTCGGGTCGCCGTGCAGCGAGGCGGGGGTGTCCGAGGGGTCCGAGTCCAGATACCCGCGGACGCCGGTGTGGCCGGCCACGGCCTCCATGTTCGCGCCGTAGCCCTTGAAGTCGCGGTATGGCCCCTCGATGCCGAAGCCCGGGAAGCGAACCATGATGAGCTGCGGGCTGACCTCGCTCAGGACCTCGTAGCCGATGCCGAGGTTGTCGACGACGTCGGCGGCGTTGTTCTCGATGTACGCGTCGCTGTGGCGCACGAGGTCCAGGAACAGCTCGTGGCCGCGCTCGCTGCGCAGGTCGAGCGTGACCGACTTGCAGCCTCGCTTGGCGTAGTTGAACCACGCCTGCCGGTTCCAGAAGCCCTCGCTGCCGTCACGGTTGAGGTAGGACGCGCCGGCGCGCCCGTCGAGCAGCTCCTGCGGGATGTGGCGGAAGTTCGTGCGCGTCGGGTTGAGGTGCTGGATCGACTCGATTTCGATCACCTCGGCGCCGAGGTCGGCGAGGATCATCGTCGAGAACGGCCCGGCCCACACGATGCCCTGGGCGAGTACGCGGATGCCGTCGAGGGGTTTCGCCGGGTCGGCCATCGTCGGCTCCTAGATCACGCCACGCTGCCCGAGGATTGCGACCTCCTGGGGCGTGTGGCCGAGACGCTCTGTCAGCACCTCGTAGGTGTGCTCGCCGAGGAGTGGTGCGACACCCATCTCGCCCGGCGTGCGCTTGAAGCGGATCGGGAGGCCGGGATACTCGTATGTCCCGGCGACCGGGTGCTCGATGGTTTGGAAGAAGTCGCGCGCGCGGAAGGCGGGGTCGCTGTAGGCGTCCTCGACGGTGTTGATGGCGCATACCGGCCAGCCCTCGGCCTGCGCGATCTCCATGACCTCCTGCTTGGTGTGCGAGAGCAGCCACGGGTAGAAGATCGCCTCCATCTCCGGGAGGAAGTCCGGATTGAACACATTGGAAGCGTAGTGCTCGTTGTCGATGAGGTCCTCGCGGCCCATGGCGCGGCACATGCGAGGGAACCACGCGGGCTGCGTCGCGACCTGCACGTAGCCGTCGGCGCACGGGTACACCCCGCTGGGCAGGCCGCTGTACACGACGTTCTTGATGCGCTCGATCATCAGCGCCCCTGAGTACTGGTAAGCGACGATGTTCGGGCCACCCCGGTCCATCGAGGCGGTCAGGACCTCGTGGATCGAGATCTCGACGCGCTCACCCTGCCCATCGCGCATCGAGGTGCGCAGCGCGCCCATCATCATCCCCGCGATGACGCAGCCGGCGAAGAACAGCGGCGCGTACAGCCCCAGCTTGATCGGCTCGCGCTCGGGGTCGCCGGTGACCTGCATCACGCCGCCGGCCGCGTAGAGCAGCATGTCGTCGGCCTCGAAGTCCCGGTATGGGCCGTCCTGGCCGAAGCTCGAGATACGCACGAGCGCCGCGGCCGGGTTCGCCTCGGCGAGTACGTCGGGGCCGATGCCGAGCCGTTCGAGGGTGCCGGGCCGGAAGCTCTCCACGATGATGTCGGCGTCGGCGGCGAGCCGCAGCAGCAAGTCACGCCCGCTCGCGGTGCCGAGGTCCAGCGTGACGCTGCGCTTCCCCGTGTTGAGGTGCAGGAACATCCCGCTGGTCTCGATGTGGGGTTCGTCGTGCGGGAACGGGCCGAGGCGGCGCGACGCGTCGCCACGGCCGGGCCGCTCGATCTTGGTGACCTCGGCGCCGTAGTCAGAGAAGAGCTTTGTCGCGTACGGCCCCGCGACCCCCTGCGTGAGGTCGAGGACGCGTGCCCCCTCGAGCGGTCCTGTCATGCCCGTGTACCCGCCCTCCGGCAGGTGCGCAGCCTACCGACGCGACGCCGATCGAGGCAAGCGCCGGCGGCGCACGTCCGTGGCGGGCACCCGGTCGCGCGCTATGCGAGGTCGTAGAGCGGCGGCTTGGACCACTGCTCGCTCGGCGGGTTCTCCTGCCGCCGGATCTCCTCGCGGCTGCGGGCCGCCTCGATCTTCTTCGCCTCGCGGAGGATGCGGTCGCGCTCACGCTCGTGTTCGTGCTGGCGCTCGCTCGCCCGCTCACTGCGGCGGCGCTTCGGCTTGCCCTCGTACTCGTTGATGCGACCCTCTTCGAGAAGCTGCGTGAGGTGGCTGCGCACGTTGCCGTCGGCGGCGCGGCGCAGGCGCGTGTCGATCTCATCGCCGTAGACGCGGAGCATGATGTCCCAGCTGCTGATCTGCTCACCGTCCTTGAGCACCTCGAGGATCTGCTGCTCGCGCATGTTGCGGTGGTCGACGTACATCTGGAGCCGCTCGCGGGGGTCCTCGACGATCTTGCCGTGGCCCGGGCAGATGACCTGCAGGTTCGGCAGCTCGAGCAGCTTCTCGAGGCTGCGCCGGTAGTCGCCGAGGTCCCACACCGTGGTGGTCGAGGAGCCGAGCAGCGTGTCACCCGTGAACAGCACGCCCTCCTCTTCCAGGTAGTAGCAGAGTGAGTCGGAGCTGTGGCCCGGCGTCTCGATGACCTGGAGGCGGACGCCGCCGCCCATGTCGAGGACGTCGCCGTCGCCGTACTGGTGGACCTGGCGCGGGATGCGACCGGTGAGCAGGCGTCGTCCGCCCTTCGGGATGGCGATCTCGGCGTTCAGGAACTCCTTGGTCCACTTCAGGTTGCCGGAGTGGTCGGCGTGGTGATGCGTGATCGTCGCGACGCCGATCTCGGCGTGCTCAGTGGCCGCGAGGTAGCCGCGCAGGAACCACTGGTAGCGCTCGGTCGCCTCTCCCGAGTCGATGGTGAGGGACTGCCCGCCGGGCGGGCCGATCAGGTAGATCGACGTGAAGTCGGGGTGCATCACGTTCTCGTCCGGCACCATGGCGGCGCGTACGGATTTACTGATCTGCATCGGGGTCCTCGCCTCACGCTGCGCGCGCCCGCGCGGGCGCCGTTCGGGGGAGCATAGCGCAGAACACTGCCGGTGACGCCGCTCGCTGGCCGGACACGCGAGAGGGGCGGCCTCCGGGCCGCCCCTCGAAGTCTCCGCGGGTGCGGAGGCGTTGCCTGGTACGGGTCGTACTAGGCGCGGCCCGGCACGCTCGGGTCGATCCACGCGGATGCGACCTGGTCGCCCCAGTCGTAGTACGAGCTGTTGGTGCCGAAGATGCCGCCGAAGCGGATCCCGCGCAGCCACGGCTGGTACGTCTGGATGTACAGGGAGCTCGGCACCGGCGGCCAGAACATCTTCTGGAGGAAGTAGTCCCACATGGTCTTGTGGATCTCCTTCCGCGCATCCGGGTCCAGCTCGGTCTGCTGCTGCTCGGCCCACGCGTCGACCTGTGGGTCATTGAGCCGCCAGCGGTTGCCGGGCGACTCGGAGTGCACCGAGTTGTAGAAGTAGT
>VXTU01000063.1:0-12292 GCA_009837285.1 Chloroflexota bacterium
CCCTCACCCCCCGCCCTCTCCCGCAAGCGGGAGAAGGAGCCAGACTCCCGCGACTCTGCCCCGTCCACAACACGCGAGTGGCCGCTCTGGAGGGGGACATCGTCGACGCATTCCGGGCGGGTGGCGTGCACGGATCGTGGACATGTCGTTGACACGTCGATCGTTCCTCGATACCCTCGCTTTTCTGTGCGCGATCGGGTACCATACCTCAAGCGTTGGGCGCGGCGAACCTCTTGGACGATCTCACATCATGCAGCACCGGCTGGGAACCGGCGCTGCGTAGCTGTGTCGCAGCACTCCCCCAACAGCCCAGCCAGGCTCTCATCCGGAATCCGAAGCGCACCAGTGCACGGTCGACCGTGACGAATGCGAAGGAGTCGCTACTTGGTCACCACCGAGCGAGCCAGCACGTCAATGAGCGGGCCCCTCATCACCCGCGACTATGGCAAGTCGCAGCCGGTGCTGGACGTCCCGCACCTCATCGATATGCCCAAGCGCTCCTACGAGCGGTTCCTGGACCGCTCGCTGCGCGAGCTGTTCGACGAGATCTCGCCGATCGAGGACTTCACCGGCACCCGCATGGCGCTGTCCTTCATCGACTACTACATCGAAAGTCCCAAGCTCGACGAGCGTGAGTGCCGCCAGCGCGACGCCACCTACGGCGCGCCGCTGAAGGTCATCGCTGAGCTCACCGTCAAGGAGACCGGCGAGGTCAAGGAGCAGGAGCTCTACCTCGGCGACCTCCCGCTGATGACGGAGCAGGGCACCTTCATCATCAACGGCGCCGAGCGCGTCGTGGTGTCCCAGCTCGTGCGCTCGCCCGGCGTGTACTTCACCGAGACCGTCGACCCCGCGACGGGCCGCCGCCTGACCCAGGCCAAGCTCATCCCGAACCGCGGCGCATGGCTGGAGTTCGAGACCTCCAACAAGGACATCGTCTCCGTCAAGGTCGACCGCAAGCGCAAGATCCCCGTCACCATCCTCCTCCGCGCGATCGACATCGAGGAGGACGTCGCCGACGAGGAGCTCGGCACCAACGACCGCATCCGCCGCATGCTGGGCGCCGTCGACACCGACGAGGAGCACTCCTACGTCGACGCCACGCTCGCCAAGGACCCCACCGAGGACCGCCGGGCGGCGCTCGAGGAGTTCTACCGGCGCATCCGCCCCGGCGACCCGCCGACCGCGGAGAACGCCCGCAACCTGCTCGACACCCTGTTCTTTGGTGAGCGCCGCTACGACCTCGGCCGCGTCGGCCGCTACAAGGTCAACAAGCGCCTGTCGTTCGACGACGACCCGGCCGAGCGCACGCTCCGCAGCGAGGACATCATCACGATCGTCCGCAAGATGATCGAGATCAACAACCACGTCGGTGACCCCGACGACATCGACCACCTCGGCAACCGCCGCGTGCGGTCCGTGGGTGAGCTGATCCAGAACCAGTTCCGCGTCGGCCTGCTCCGCATGGAGCGCGTCGTGCGCGAGCGCATGACCATCACCGACCCCGACGAGGCGACGCCCTCGGCGCTCGTCAACGTGCGGCCGGTGGTGGCTGCGATGAAGGAGTTCTTCGGCGGCTCCCAGCTTTCGCAGTTCATGGACCAGACCAACCCCCTCGCCGAGCTCGCGCACAAGCGGCGCCTCTCCGCGCTCGGCCCCGGCGGCCTCTCGCGCGACCGCGCCGGCTTCGACGTGCGCGACGTGCACTTCAGCCACTACGGCCGGATCTGCCCCATCGAGACGCCCGAGGGTCCGAACATCGGCCTCATCGGCAACCTCGCCACCTACGGGCGGATCAACGACTTCGGCTTCATCGAGACCCCCTACCGCCCCGTGCGGCGTGAGGTCGGCAAGGCCAGCCCCGAGCTGGTCGGCCGTGTCCTCACCGCCGACGTCGCGAACAGCAGGGGCAGAGCCATCGCCAGCGCGGGCGACGAGATCGACGAGAAGCTCGCGAAGAAGCTCGAGAAGGCCGCCGACGACCGGCTCGCGGTGCGCCCGTTCGCCTCGCGCGAGACGCAGTACCTGGACGCCGACACGGAGAAGGACTACCGCATCGCGGAGGCTAGCGTGCGGCTGGACGACCTGGGCAACCTCATCGACGACCGCCTTGAGGTGCGCCACGCCGAGCGTCTGCGCATGGTCACCTCGAGCGAGGTGGACTACATCGACGTGTCGCCGAAGCAGATCGTCTCCGTGGCGGCGGCGCTGATCCCCTTCCTGGAGCACGACGACGCGAACCGCGCACTCATGGGCGCGAACATGCAGCGCCAGGCCGTGCCGCTGCTGCGCCCCGAGGTGCCGCTGGTGGGCACCGGCATGGAGCGCCAGGTGGCCGAGAACTCGGGCCAGGTGCTCGCCGCCGAAGAGGACGGCGAGGTGCTGTCCTCGTCGGCGAACTTCATCACGATCCGCTACAACTCGGGGCGCGAGGAGCGCTACCCGCTGAGCAAGTTCGTGCGCTCGAACCAGGGCACGTGCATCAGCCAGCGCCCGCTGGTTGCCAAGGGCGACACGGTGGTCGCCGGGCAGCCCCTCGTCGACTCTTCGTCGACGCAGAACGGCGAGCTGGCGCTCGGGCAGTCCGTGCTCGTCGCCTTCATGTCGTGGGAGGGCCTCAACTTCGAGGACGCGATCGTGCTCTCGGAGAGCGTGATCCGCGACGACAAGTTCACCTCGATCCACATCGAGAAGTACGAGGTCGAGGCGCGCGACACCAAGCTCGGCCCCGAGGAGATCACGCGCGACATCCCGAACGTCGGTGACGAGTCGCTGCGCGACCTCGACCCGCGCGGCATCATCCGCGTGGGCGCGGAGGTCCGAGAGGGCGACATCCTGGTCGGCAAGATCACGCCCAAGGGCGAAACCGAACTGACGCCCGAGGAAAAGCTGCTGCGCGCGATCTTCGGCGAGAAGGCGCGGGAGGTGAAGGACACCTCGCTGCGCGTCCCGCACGGCGAGCGCGGCAAGGTCATCGACGTGCGCGTCTTCGAGCGCACCGCCGACGACGAGCTGCCGACCGACGTGAACATGATGGTCCGCGTCTCCGTCGCCCAGAAGCGCAAGATCGCCGAGGGCGACAAGATGGCCGGCCGCCACGGCAACAAGGGCGTGGTGAGCCGCATCACGCCCATCGAGGACATGCCGTACCTCGCCGACGGGCGCCCGATCGAGATCGTGCTGAACCCGATCGGCGTGCCGTCGCGCATGAACGTCGGGCAGGTACTGGAGACCCACCTCGGGTGGGCCGCCAACACGCTCGGCATGCGGGCCGTGACCCCGGTCTTCGACGGCGCATCGGACGCCGAGATCGAGGACGCGCTGGCGCGCGCCTGGCTGGCCATGCAGGCCGAGGCCGTGCTGCCCGAGGGCGCGCCGGCCAACGGCCACGGCAACGGGGCCGACGGCTCCGCCGACCTCGGCGCGCGGCTGGACTTCGAAGCGCTCGAGGCGTACGTGCGCGAGGGCGGCTTCGACCCGGACCAGGTGCTCAGCCACGAGCACGTCGGCGCGGCCCGCAGGGCCTGCCTGACGCTGTGGCTGGAGCAGCGCGGCGCGCGCGACGTGCGCGACCTGGACGACACCGCGATCGACGAGCGCGTCAGCGAGGTCGCCCGCGACCTCGGCGAGGCGCCGCCGGTGTGGGGCAAGCAGACGCTCTACGACGGCCGCACCGGCGAGGGCTTCGACCAGCCCGTGACCGTCGGCTACATCTACATGCTGAAGCTCGTCCACCTGGTGGAGGACAAGATCCACGCCCGCTCGACGGGGCCCTACTCGCTGATCACGCAGCAGCCGCTGGGCGGCAAGGCGCAGTTCGGCGGGCAGCGCTTCGGCGAGATGGAGGTGTGGGCGCTGGAAGCCTACGGCGCCGCGCACATCCTCCAGGAGATGCTGACCGTGAAGTCAGACGACGTCGTCGGCCGCGTGAAGGCGTACGAGGCGATCGTCAAGGGCGAGAACACCATGGAGCCCGGCGTGCCGGAGTCCTTCAAGGTGCTGGTCAAGGAACTGCAGTCGCTCTGCATGAGCGTGGAAATCCTCAACGAGGACGAGGAACAGGTCGCGTTCTCGGAGGACTACATCGAGGCGATCCCGTCGCTCGGCATCAACCTGTCCGGGCGCGAGGCAGAGGAGAGCACGAGTGCTTGAGGTCAACGACTTCAACGCGATCCGGCTGTCGCTGGCATCCCCGGCGCAGATCAAGTCGTGGTCGTACGGCGAGGTAACCAAGCCGGAGACCATCAACTACCGGACCCTGAAGCCCGAGAAGGACGGGCTCTTCTGCGAGAAGATCTTTGGACCCACCAAGGACTTCGAGTGCTACTGCGGCAAGTACAAGCGTGTCCGCTACAAGGGGATCGTCTGCGACAAGTGCGGTGTCGAGGTCGCGCGCAGCAAGGTGCGGCGCGAGCGCATGGGGCACATCAGCCTCGCCGCGCCTGTGACCCACATCTGGTTCGCCAAGGGCGTGCCGAGCCGCCTCGGCCTGCTGATGGACGTGGCCCCGCGCACGCTGGAGCGCGTCCTCTACTTCGCCCACTACGTCATCACCGAGGTGAACGACGAGGCGCGCCAGTACGCGCTGGAGCAGCTCCAGCTCGAGATCGAGGAGGAGGTCAGCCGCCGCGAGAGCGAGGCCTCCAGCCACATCGCCGTGCGCGAAGCCTCGCTCGTCCAGGAGCTGACCGAGATCGAGCGCAAGCGTGACGCTGAGCTGGCCTCGGCCGACGCCGAGCTGCCCGGCCTCATCGACGAGGTCATGGGCGAGGCCCGTAGCCTCGAGGAGGACCTGCAGGAGCGCGTCGGCGAGAAGCTGCGCGCCAAGCTCGCCTTCCGAGGCGAGACCCTCGCCACGCGCGGGAACGAGATCAGCGCGGACACCATCTCCGCACTCCACGACGCCGCGACCCAGCAGGTCGCCGAGGTCGAAGAGGGCATCGCCCAGCGCAAGACCGACCTCGAGGAGAGCGCGGAGGCCGCGACGCAGCAGAAGCGCGACGAGGCCTTCGAGGAGCTCGAGCCGCTGCGCACGCAGGTCGCCGAGGTGCGCACCCAGGTCCGCAAGGAGAACGAGGATCTGGTCAAGCGCCTCGAGAAGCTGCGCGACCCGGTCGAGGCCGACGCCCTCACCGTGCTCACGGAGCAGGAGTTCCGCGAGCTCGACGAGCGCTTCGGGCTGGTCTTCAAGGCCGGCATGGGCGCCGAGGCGATCCTGGGGATCCTCGAGCGGATCGACCTCGACAACCTCCGCGAGAAGCTGCAGGGCGAGACGCAGTCCGCGTCAGGACAGCGCCGCAAGAAGGCCACCAAGCGCCTGCGCGTGGTGGAGGCGCTTCGCAAGTCCGGCAACCGGCCGGACTGGATGGTCGTGCGCGAGCTGCCCGTGCTCCCGCCGGACCTGCGCCCGATGGTGCAGCTCGACGGTGGCCGGTTCGCCACGTCCGACCTCAACGACCTCTACCGCCGCGTGATCAACCGCAACAACCGCCTGAAGCGGCTGCTGAACCTCGGCGCCCCCGAGATCATCATCCGCAACGAGAAGCGCATGCTGCAGGAGTCGGTCGACTCACTGATCGACAACGGCCGGCGCGGCCGCGCGGTGAGCGGCTCCGGCAACCACAAGCTGAAGTCGCTGTCCGACCTGCTCAAGGGCAAGCAGGGCCGCTTCCGCCAGAACCTGCTCGGCAAGCGCGTCGACTACTCCGGCCGCTCCGTGATCGTGGTGGGGCCGGACCTGCGGCTGCACCAGTGCGGCCTGCCCAAGAAGATGGCGCTGGAGCTGTTCAAGCCGTTCATCATGCACGCCCTCGTCCGCAAGGGGCTCGCGCACAACATCAAGAGCGCGAAGCGCATCGTCGAGCGTGCACGGCCCGAGGTCTGGGACGTCCTCGAGGAGGTCATCCAGGACCGCCCGGTCATGCTCAACCGCGCACCGACGCTCCACCGCCTGGGCATCCAGGCCTTCGAGCCGGTGCTCGTGGAGGGCTCGGCGCTGCAGCTCCACCCGCTGGTCTGCTTCGCCTACAACGCCGACTTCGACGGCGACCAGATGGCCGTCCACGTGCCGCTGTCCTACGAGGCCGTGGCCGAGGCGCGCCAGGTGCTGCTCAGCACCAAGAACCTGCTCTCCCCCTCTGACGGCGAGCCGGTGGTCGCGCCGACACTCGACATGGTGCTCGGCTGCTACTACATGACGTTCGCCGACCCGGAGCCGGGGCCCCCGACCGATGAAGCGCCCGGCGAGGAGACCGCCCTCTACGGCTCCGCCGACCAGGTGCGGATGGCCTACGAGCTGGGCCACGTGCAGCTGCACGACCACATCCGGCTGCGCAACGGCGGCGTCATCCACACCACCGTGGGGCGCGTGCTCTTCAACGACATCGTCCCGGACAGCTTCGAGTTCCAGAACGAGATCCAGGACAAGCGCGCGCTGCGCACGCTCGTCTCGCGCGTCCACCAGGACCTCGGTTCGGAGCGCACCGTCGAGTTCGTCGACGCGATCAAGGACCTCGGGTTCCGCTACGCGACCCAGTCCGGGATCTCGATCGCCGTCTCCGACATCGTCGTGCCGGCCAGCAAGACCGACCTCATGGAGCACGCCGACGAACGCGTCGACGCGCTTGAGGGCGACTACCAGATGGGCCTCATGACCGAGAACGAGCGGTACATGGCGGCCATCGACATCTGGCAAGGCGCCACCGACGACATCTCCACCGCGCTCGAGGAGAGCCTGGACCCGATGGGTCCGCTGGCGCTGATGTCGCGCTCCGGCGCGAAGGGCAACATCGCGCAGATCCGCCAGATGGGCGGGATGCGCGGCCTGATGAGCGACCCCACCGGCCGCATCATCGACCTGCCCATCCGCTCCTCGTTCCGCGAGGGCCTGTCCGTGCTGGAGTACTTCATCTCCACGCACGGCGCCCGCAAGGGCCTGGCCGACACGGCGCTGCGGACGGCCGACTCCGGCTACCTCACGCGCCGCATGATCGACGTCGCCCAGGACGTGATCGTGCTCGAGGAGGACTGCACGCCCGAGGGCGAGCAGCCGCTGGGCATCTGGCTCCGCGAGCACGCCGAGACCGGGATCCTCGCCTCGCTCGAGGAGCGCCTCACCGGCCGCTGGGCGGCCGCCGACATCGCGCATCCCGAAACCGGCGAGATCCTCGTCGAGGCCAACCACGGGATCGGCGAGCAGGACGCGCGCGCCATCGTCGCCGCGGGCGTCGAGCGCGTCTACGTGCGCTCGCCGCTGGCGTGCACGTCGAGGCGCGGCGTGTGCCAGTGCTGCTACGGGGAGTCCCTCGCCACCGGCAAGCTCGTTGAGCAGGGCGTGGCCATCGGCATCATCGCCGCACAGTCAATCGGCGAGCCGGGCACGCAGCTGACGATGCGCACCTTCCACACGGGCGGCGTCGCCGGCGGCCTCGACATCACCTCGGGTCTGCCGCGCGTCGAGGAGATCTTCGAAGCGCGCGTGCCCAAGGGGCAGGCCGTGATCACCGAGATCGACGGCCACGTCGAGGTCCTGCGCTCCGGCGACGTGCGCACCATCACCGTCACCAACACGGAGACCGCCACCGAGGAGCTCGAGCTCCCGAAGGGTCTCGACCTGCTCGTCGAGGACGGCGACGAGGTCGCACCCGACCAGGTGCTGGCCGAGCCGCCCGCCGCGGACGAGGACGCCGACACCTCGGTGCCGACCGTCCCGATCGCGTCGTCGCTCGGCGGCCGCATCGAGTTCGTCAAGAAGGGCCGCGCGAAGCGGCCCGTCGCGCTGCGCGTCGTCTCCGAGGTCGTGGACGAGCGCGAGTACCCGATCCCGGCCTCGGCGCGCATCCGCGTCGAGACCGGCGAGCTGGTGCGCGCGGGTCAGCAGCTCACCGAGGGCGCGCTGGACCCGCAGGACGTGCTCGCCATCCTGGGGCCGGAGGCCGTGACGCTGTACCTCGTGGACGAGGTGCAGAAGGTCTACCGCTCGCAGGGCGTGAACATCAACGACCGCCACATCGAGGTGATCGTGCGGCAGATGATGCGCCGCGTGAGCATCATCGACCCCGGCGACAGCGAGTTCCTGGCAGAGGAGCCGGTGGACCGGCACCTCTTCGAGCGTGAGGTGGAGCGCATCGAGCAGGCCGGGGGCGTCGTGCCCACCGCCAAGCCGATGCTGCAAGGCGTTACGCGCGCCTCGCTCAGCACGGACTCGTTCCTCGCGGCGGCATCGTTCCAGGAGACCACGCGGGTGCTCACGGAGGCCGCCATCGGCGGCGCCACGGACCACCTGCGCGGCCTCAAGGAGAACGTGATTATCGGCAAGCTCATCCCCGCCCGGGCGCAGATCACCGTCGAGCGGCCTGCCCCGATCGCGGAGATGCCCATGCCGGAGTCGCTGCTCCTGCCGTTCATCTTCGACTTCGAGCGCCCCGACGGCGCCGATGGCGAAGGCGAGTCGCTGGCAGAGCTCATGCAGGCGGAGCCGGGCGACCTCGCCATGGCCGGCGCCTACGTGGCCGAGCCCGACTAGCAACGACAGCGGGCAACCGCCCGCACGTCAGCGCAATCGCAAGGGGAGCCCTCCGGGGCTCCCCTTCGTGATGCGCTCCCCCCGTACGTCGAGGGCGTAGCCCGAATCAGCCGCGGATCAGCTTCCGCACCATCCTCGCGACGATGATCGTCGTGGCAGTCGCGGCCCCGATCGCGGCGAGGGTGATGGCCGTCTCGTCGCGGATGGGGTGGACCCGCACGCCGTCCGGCGAGGCGTGGATCACGGCCACGGCTCGGGCGCGACCCCCTCCACCGCCTCCGCCGCCGGAGCGCCCGTCCGCGTCGGCGGTGCTGTCACGGTCGTCGCCGTACCCGAACCCGACTCCGTACACGACCTCGGCGACAGGGATCACGACGTGATCGCCGACGGTCTGCGCGTCGCCGAAGCACGCCGCGGCCGTCAGCCGCTCGGGGATCGATCCGAGCTCGCCCACGCCCTCGCGCCGGACGTCCGGCGGTTGGGCGCTCACGACGACGTCCTCGCGCGCAACAGGCCGACGATGCCCACGGCCGCGGCAGCCACGGCCCAGCACACACCCACCCGCCGCAGCATCGTGAGTCGCGGATCCGGCGTGGCCGGAATCGGCACATCGTAGCGGTTGGCATCGGTGCCGGTCACCTCGACAGCGACCGGTCGCAGGCTGCCGCCGGTGAGTCGCACGCCGCGTCGCGCTCCGAGCGCGATCCGCAGCACGCGCCGCTCGGCCCGGCCGCGCAGGACGCGTCCGCCGTGCTCGCCGAGGTCCGTGCGGGTCACCTCGGTGGTGTAGAACAGGCCGGCGCCGCGGTACTCCGGCATCAGAGATCGCGCCGCTCGAACACCCACACGCCCGAGACGATGGCGGCCAGGCTGAGCGCGGTGAACACGATCAGTACGCGCAGCTGGTCCGCGAAGGGTGTGTCCCCTCGGAAGGTCTCGGGCAGCCCGCCGATGACGGCGGTCGTGCTCATCCACTTGAGCCCCAGGAACTGCAGCACCGCGCCGGACACGGCCACCGTGAGCAGTGCGGCCACCACCGCGAACTGCGAGTTGCGGAACACCGTCGACAGCGCGATCCCGAACGACGTGAGGAAGACGAACAGCACGCCCACGAGCACCACCCCACCCGCCACGCCGCTGATCGACGTGTCGTTCGAGATCGCGTAGCGGTCGATCAGGTACGCGAAGGGGATGACGATCGAAAGGTAGATCGTCATGAAGACGACCAGCCGGCTGGTGATCTTCGCCCAGATGTACTCGCTGCGCGTGACCGACTTCGACAGGATGGAGTCGGCGACGGTGCCCGCCTCGCCGCTCACAGCGGTGCCGGCGAGCACAGAGATCACGATCCACGACAGGGGCGCCAGGACGGCCGCGACGTAGGCGGCAAGCGTCTCCGAGGCTAGCTCGTCCTCGCGCGCGGCCACCACCACCAGGAACGCCGCCGGCGCCGCCAGGAGGACGACCCAGCCGCGCAGGAGCCAGGAGCTGATCAGCTGCTCCAGGTCACGGCGAACCAGAGTGAAGTACGCCTCCATCCGAGGCCTCCGCTTCCGTATCGCCGTCCCCGTCCGGCGCGGACTGCCCGGCGCCTTCGGCGTCGGGGTCCACGTCCACGTCGACGACATCGATGCCGTCTGGGGTGGGGATCGCCTCGCTGATGACTTCGACGGTCGCGCCGTTGTTGGCGGGTGGGAGGGCGAGCTTCTGCGCGGTGGTCCAGGCGGACGCCCGCACGAAGCTGGTTGCGCGGTCTTCCTCGAGCCGCCGCAGGAAGGCTTCCTCGATCTCGTGTGCGCCGGTGTTGAGGTGCAGCAGCTCCACGCCGGTGCGGTCCACCAGGTCCAGCACCCGCTGCACGTACGTCGGGATCGGCTCGGCGCCGAGGAAGCTGATGCGGAACTCCGAGCCGATGCGCTCGAAGCGGATCGCGCCGAACGTGTCCAGCTCCGGGAGCTGCTGCTCGAAGTGGCGCAGGTTGCCCTCGACCTCGATCGAGAGCGTGCGCTGGCGCACGAGCCGCCGCATCTCCGCCATGGGGCCGTGATGGATGACCCGGCCGTCCGTGATGATGCCGATGTCCGTACACACCCGCTCCACGTCGCTCAGGATGTGCGTGGCGATGATGATCGTCCGGTCACTGCCGGAGAGCTCGCGGATCAGCTCGATCGTCTGGCGGCGGCCCGCGGGGTCGAGGCCGGACGTGGGCTCGTCGAAGATCAGCAGCTCGGGGTCGTTCATGAGCGCCGCGGCAATGCCCAGCCGCGTGACCATGCCCGTCGAGAGCTCATCGATGCGTTGCGAGCCCACCGACGTGAGGTCCACCGCCTGCAGGAGCGTGGTGAGGCGGATCATGACCTCGCCGCGGTCCATGCCGAGCAGCTTCCCGACGAACTGGAGGTACGAGATCGGCGTCATGTCGCGCGGGAGCGCGGGGTTCGTCGGGAGGAACCCGATGCGGCGTCGCAGGTCCGCGCGCTGCGGGGTCATCGGCTCGCCGAAGACACGCGCCTCGCCCGCCGTGGGGCGCTGGAGGCCGAGCATGATGCGGAAGATGGTGGACTTGCCCGCGCCGTTCGGCCCGACGAGCCCGTACACCATGCCCTTGTCGACCTTGAGGTCGAGCGCGTTCAGCGCGATGTAGCGGTTGTGGTAGACCTTGGTGAGGTCCACCGCCTCGACGACGTGCATGCGAGGCGAACTCCTCCGCGACCCGCCACTCGTGGCGTTGGGAACAGCGTCACGAGGGGAGTCGTTTGGATTGTAGCCAACGCCCCCGAGAGCCGCGAGACGCACACTCGTGGGCGCTCCCGCTCGCATATCGCGCACCGGATTCCATACACTGCACGGGTGCCGAAGGTACTGCTGGTCAGCGATTCGCGCGCCTTCATCGACGCCGCCGAGGCGGCGTTTCGCGACGAGGCGTACCAGTTGCGCTGCGAGCCCACGCTCGAGCGCGGCCTGCTGGTGATGCGCGAGGATCCGCCCCGGCTCTTCTGCGTCGACCTCAACATCGGGCTCACCATGGGCGGCTTCGCCGCCCTGATGCGCGACCCCCAGTTCGAGGCCGACACCTCGCTGCTCGCTATCGCCACGCCGATGCAGTTCCACCTCGTGGGCGCCGGCGTGCCGATCGGCGACCTGATCGTGCCGCCCTTCGACCCCGACGAGCTGCGCCTGCGCGCCGAGCGCATCCTCGGCTCCGCCGGCGAGGCGCCGGAGACGGGCCTCCTGCGCCGCGGCGAGCTGGCGATCGACCAGGACCGCTACACCGTGCGGCTCGGCGGCGAGGTGGTCGACCTCACGTACAAGGAGTACGAGCTGCTGCGGTTCTTGGCGCTGAACCCCGGCAAGGCGTTTACCCGCGAGATGCTGCTCAACCAGGTGTGGGGCTACGACTACTACGGCGGCTCACGCACCGTCGATGTCCACGTGCGCCGCATCCGGGCGAAGGTGGAGCAGCACGAGCCGTACATCGAGACGGTGCGCAACGTCGGGTACCGCTTCGTGGAGATGAACCCCCCGATCTGAAGTCCGGCTCCCTCTCCCGCCCCGCGGGGTATCCCCGCGTCGAGGCGAGTTGCAGGCACAGCCTGCGACTCGACGACCCAGCCGTACTGCGGGAGAGGGCGGGGGGTGAGGGTCCGGCTGGCTCTTCGGTGCCTATTCGCACCCGGGCAGACCCCCCACACCCCCCCCCCCCCACCCCCCCCCCCGGGGGGGGGGGGGAGAGGGGGGGGGGGGGGCGGGGGGGGGGGGCGGCGGGGG
>VXTU01000063.1:12302-22724 GCA_009837285.1 Chloroflexota bacterium
CACCCGGGCAGACCCCCCTCACCCTCGCCCTCTCCCCCCGCAGACGGGGGGCGAGGGAATCAGAGGGGCGAAGGCTCGCGCGTTGGGCGCGGAGCGTGAAACATAGCGGTAACAACCGGGTAATCCAGCGGTAATGGCACACCCCTAGGCTGCATGGCGTGGCGGCGGGTGATCGCGCGCGCCGTCTGGTGCAACATCGGTAACACGGAAGTGATGCGACCGCCTGGAGGCGGTCATCGGTGAGAGGGAGGCAGCGGCTTGAACCTGCAGGAGCTGACGGAACTGGTACAGCAGAACAACATCCAGCGCGTGGACCTGCGGGTCACGGACCTGCTCGGCCGCTGGAACCACTTCACCGTCCCGCCCAAGGCGCTGGACGACGACCTGCTGGAGAACGGCAACGGCTTCGACGGATCGAGCCTGCGCGGGTTCCAGGAGATCCACGAGTCCGACATGCTGCTGGTGCCGGACCCCGAGAGCGCCGTCATCGACCCCATCCCGGCGCAGCCCACGCTCGCGCTGGTCTGCAACGTCATCGACACCGTCACGCGTGACCGCTACTCGCGCGACCCGCGGAACGTCGCCGTCAAGGCCGAGGAGTACATGAAGTCCACGGGCATCGCCGATGAGGCGTTCATCGGCCCGGAGCTCGAGTTCTTCCTCTTCGACGACGTCCGCTACCAGCAGACCCCGCAGGCGGCCTACTACGAGATCGACTCCGTCGAGGCGCACTGGAACAGCGGCTCCGGCGACGGCCCGAACCTCGGCTACAAGATCGCCGGCAAGGAGGGCTACGCGCCGCTCCCGCCGTTCGACGACACCGCCGACCTCCGCGCGGAGATCGTCTCGACGATGAACGCCTGCGGCATCGACACCTTCGTCGACCACCACGAGGTGGCAACGGCCGGCCAAGCCGAGATCGGCGTGGGCAAGAACACGCTGCTCCGGCAGGCCGACGTGGCCCAGTGGTACAAGTACCTGGTCCGCAACATCGCCCGCCAGCACGGCAAGGTCGCGACCTTCATGCCGAAGCCGATCTACGGCGACAACGGCTCGGGCATGCACACCCACCAGTCGCTCTGGAAGGACGGCCAGCCGCTCTTCTTCGACGCGGACGGCTACGCCGGCCTCTCCCAGCTCGCACGCTGGTACACGGGCGGCCTGCTGCGGCACGCGCGCAGCGTGCTCGCCTTCGCCTCGCCGACGACCAACTCGTACAAGCGGCTGGTTCCGGGGTTCGAGGCGCCCGTGAACCTGGTCTACTCCATGCGCAACCGCTCCGCGGCGGTCCGCATCTCCACCTACCGCATCGGCATGCCGGACTGGGCGGAGACCACGCGCATCGAGTTCCGCCCGCCGGACCCGAGCGCGAACTGCTACCTCGCGTTCTCGGCCATGCTCATGGCCGGACTCGACGGCATCCAGAACCAGATCGACCCCGGCGACCCGCTGGACCGCAACATCTACGACCTGCCGGCCGAGGAGGCGCTCGGCCTCCCGCAGGTCCCCGCCAACCTCGGCGAGGCCCTCGACGCGCTTGAGGAGGACCACGACTACCTGATGCAGGGCGGCGTCTTCACCGACGACCTCATCGACACGTGGCTCGAGTTCAAGCGCTCCGAGGAGTCCGAGCAGGCCCAGCGGCCCACCCCGTTCGAGTACGAGATGTACTTCAACGACTAGCGATTCCTCGCTCGTCACACAGGCAGAGGCCCCCTCACGGGGGCCTCTCGCTTGCTCGCGATCCGGTCCAGACCCCCTCACCCTAGCCTCTCCCCCGCTGCATGGCTGGGCCGGTGAGCCGAGAGCCTGACCTCGGCTCACCTCGACGCGGGGATACCCCGCAGGCGGGGAGAGGGAACCGGAAACCGGCTCCCTCTCCCGCACTAGGGTGTTGCGCTCTCATCGGATGTCTTGCCTGCGGCGCCACGCTCCAGCCTACTGGTCAACGCATCAGCGGCCGCGCATCGGTTTCGTACCAGCCCGAGTAGAACAAGAGCCCATCGTGCCGGATCATCCACACGTGCTTCGTCGCGTGCTCGCCCGTGTGCGGGTGCCTGGTCCAGAGGACGATCCCCCGGCCCCGCTCGGTGGTGGTAAACATGAGCCGCCCCGCCGGGACACCGACCGGGTCGACGGCTTCCCAAGGTGTCACGTGGCCAACGCCGTAGGCGATCCCGTCCGGCGCCGCCAGAGTCTCGCCAGTCGTCAGATCCATGATGAACATCCACCAGTCGCCGTCGTACGGCTCGGTGAAGGTGTAGTGCCGGAACGTCGCCTCCGCCCCCTCACGCTCGTAACGATCGATGGCCTCCTGGACGTACCACCTGGTGAACGCGAACGGGTCATCGTCCCGGTCGGGCGCCCCGCCGCCTCCGCAACTCGCCAGCACCAGCGTCCCGAGCACCACGGCCAGCATTCTCACGTCGGCCTCCGTCCGGTCCGCCGACCGCCGGCGGGCGTGGCCGATCCTGCCATGAAGCGGCCTAAGGCGGCGGCCGCGAACCGCCAGTTGCGGGAGGAGTCTCGGCGGACCCGTGGTGGGCCCCGAGCCGGTGCCCGCACCCACCAAGCTGCCCGGAGCGGGGCGGAGCAAGTCCTCCGATCGTTCCGTGGAGATGGCCTCACCCGACGCTCTTGCGCGGCACGACGATGTGGTGTCTCGTGGGTACGGGGAGGGGCCCGGCGCTGTCGCCGCCTCACGGGAGCGCGATCAGACCGGTGGCGTTAGCGGCGGCGGCGGAAGGGGCGGCCGGCGGTCATGCCGCCGTCGATGACGAACTCGGTGCCGGTGCAGAACGAGCTCTCGTCCGAGGCGAGGAACAACAGCAGCGAGGCCATGTCGTCGACGGTGCCGACGCGGCTGAGCGGGACGGACCGGCCCCAGTTGTCCATCGGGATGTTCGCGCCTCGCAGCATGGGGGTGTCGATCGGGCCCGGGTGGACCGAGTTGACGCGGATGCCGTCCACGGCCAGCTCCATTGCGGCCACCTTCGTCAGCCCTCGCACCGCCCACTTGCTCGACGCGTAGGCGGCGAGCGTCGGCGAACCCTCGAGCCCGGCGGTGGAGGAGATGTTCACGATCGAGCCGCCGCCGGACTCGCGGATCGAGGGGATGGCCGCGCGCATGCCGAGAAACACGCCGACCTGGTTCACGTTGATCACGCGCATGTAGTCCTCGAGGCTCGTGTCCTCGACGAACGTCGACGCCCCGCCGATCCCGGCGTTGTTGACCAGGACGTGCACGCCGCCGAACTCGGTGTTCGCGAGCTCGACGGCCGCGGCCCAGTCCTCCTCGCTGGTGACGTCGAGGTGCTGGTAGAGCGCCTGCCCGCCGGTGTCGACGATGCTCGCGGCTGCCTGTTCGCCCTCGTCGTCGCGGACGTCGCCGAGCACCACCGCAGCGCCTTCGCGCGCGAAGAGCCGCGCCTCGGCCTCACCCTGCCCGCGTGCGGCGCCGGAGATGATCGCCACCTTGCCGTCGAGCTTGCCCATGGCCGTCCCTGCCTTCCCGCGTGTGACTCGCGGCCATCATAGGGCGGGGTACCGGGCGTAGCGGGTGTGGTGTCTGGCTACAGGACGCCGAGGTAGCGCTCGAGCTCGAACTCGGAGACGTGCGTGCGGTACTCGTCCCACTCGTGGCGTTTGTTCGCCACCAGCGAGTCGCAGACGTGGTCGCCGAGGGCGTCGCGCAGCAGCGCCGAGTCCGCGAACGACGCGATCGCCTCGCCGAGCGAGCTGGGCAGCTGCGCGATGGCGCGCTGGTCGAGCTCCTCCCCGCCGATCTCGCGCACATCGCGGTCGAGCGCAGCGGGGAGCGCCGCCTCCCGGTCGACGCCGTCGAGGCCGGCCGTGAGCAGCGAGGCGAACGCGAGGTAGGGGTTGCAGGCCGGGTCGGGCACGCGGTACTCGATGCGCGTCCCGGCGGGGTCGTCGGGCTTATAGCTGGGTACACGCAGCAGGTCGGCGTGGTTCGTCGTGGACCACGTGGCGTGCGTGGGCGCCTCGAAGCCCGGCACGAGCCGCCGATAGGAGTTCACCCACTGGTTGGTGACGAGCATCGTCTCCGAGGCGTGATCGAGCAGGCCCGCCATGAAGTTGCGCGCCAGCGGGCTGAGCCCCAGCGTGTCGTCGCCGTCGGAGAAGGCGTTCTCCTCGCCCCGGAACAGCGAGAGCTGCAGGTGCATACCGGAGCCGTTCACGTCGCGCAGCGGCTTCGGCATGAACGTCGCGTACGCCCCGTGGCGCATCGCGACCTCCTTCACGACGAGGCGGTACGTCATGATCGAGTCGGCCATGGTCAGTGCGTCGGTGTAGCGCAGGTCGATCTCGTGCTGGCTCGGCGCGGCCTCGTGGTGGCTGAGCGCCACGCCGATGCCCATGCTCTCGAGCATCAGCACCGTCTCGCGTCGCAGGTCGGTGCCGGAGTCCAGCGGTGTGAGGTCGAAGTACCCGCCGCGGTCGAGGGGCTCCGTGCCGGCGGCGTCGCGGAAGTAGAAGAACTCGATCTCCGGCGAGACGTAGAACGTCAGGCCCTGCTCCGCCGCCCGGGCGAGCGCCCGGCGCAGCACCCAGCGCGGGTCGCCCTCGAATGGGTCGCCGCCGGGCCTGCGGATGTCGCACAGCATGCGCGCCACCGCGCGCTCGCGCGGCCGCCACGGCAGCAGCTGGAACGTCGAGGGGTCGGGCACGGCCACCATGTCCGCCTCGTCCACGCGGGCGAACCCCTCGATCGACGCGCCGTCGAACGTCACGCCGTCATCGAGCGCGTGCTCCAGCTCCTCGATGGTGATGGCGACGGACTTGAGCATCCCGAGGATGTCGGTGAACCACAGGCGGATGAACTTCACGTCGTGGTCGTAGCACGCCTGGATCACGTGCTGTCGCTGGTCGTAGTCGGCCCCGGAAGCGGTCGTCATCGTGGAGCGATCGTAGGCCGCCGACGTTTCGCCGATGTTTCTCGCGCGCATCGTCGTGCGGGTGGTCTGGGAGGGGTCATTCCTCGTCGAGCTCGCGTAGCGCCTCGCGGATGCGTTCCGCTTCGGCGGCGGTGGCCGGGCGCGGGCGGTTCTCGTCTGGGTCGATGTACCCCGGGCGGAACGTGACGCGCGGCGGCGCGCCGTCACGCAGCTCCACCATCGCCACGACCGTCGCGAATGGCCCCTCGCCGAGCGTCGCGAAGTCATCGCGGTCCAGGTCGAACACGAAGTTGCCGAGGCCGTACAGGATCAGTGCGTCGCCGCGCCGCTCCCACGGCTGGAGCGTGTGCGCGTGGTGCCCGACTACGAGCGTCGCCCCGGCCTCGACGGCAGCGTACGCGAGCGTGCGCTGCTCGATCGTCGGCGTCGCGTCGTACTCGGTGCCGAAGTGGAAGGCCACGATGACCGCGTCGGCGTCGGAGACGGCAGCCTCAACCGCCGCCCGGACCGCGTCGACGCTCGCCTCAGCGACGCCGGCCTCGGCCTCGCCAGCGAAGACCGAGGACCGCACCGCGCTGAAGCCGAGCAGGGCAAGACGCCACCCGCGGGCCTCGATCACGACGGGCCGCGCCGCCCGGGCGGCGTCCTCACCGGCGCCAAAGTGCGCCACGCCGAGGCGGGCGAGTGCGTCGGCCGTGTCCGCGAGCCCCACCGGCCCGTAGTCCAGAGCGTGGTTGTTGGAGAGCGAGACGGCGTCGAACCCAGCGTCGCGGAGCGTGTAGGCGAGGTCGGGTGGGGCGCGGAACGTGTAGTACTTGTCGGCGCGCTCCCCCCGTTCGGTGAAGGTGCCTTCGAGGTTGCCGATGAGTACGTCGGCCCCCTCGAACAGCGGGGCCGCGCGTTGGAACGGGTATCCGGCGCCGTGCTCCTGCATCAGCGTCACCACGTCGCGCGCGAACATGAGGTCGCCGACGAGGCCGACCGTCACGGACCGTGGGCCGGGCGTCGGGAGCGGCACGCGGACGGACGGCACGGCGTCCGGCGCTGGCGACGGTGTAACTGCTGTCGCCGTCGAGACGCCCTCGGGCGTGGGCGTCAGCAGCCCGCGCCCGCGAATGGGCTCGCGCGCCTCGCACGCCGCCAGCACCGCGAGGAGCGTGAGCGCCACGGCGGTGCGGAGCGCGAACATGGAGTCCCCGCGCGCTACGGCGCGCAGCCGCGGATGATGAGCGGCTCCTGCCACAGCCGGTCGAACCGGAACGAGCCGATGAACCCCGCGTTCGCGTCCTCGTCCGCCGAGGGGGAGAGCGTCACGAACTGCCCTTCCCACTCGTTACGTCCATTGGCGATAGCCATCGCCCCGGGCGCGCACTCGGTCTCGAGGGCGTGGTAGAGACGCTCGATGCCGCCGGTGTAGATCGTCAGCGTCTCAGTGCTGCCGTGCACGCGGGCTTCGAGGTACGCAGGGGGACCGCAGAAGTCGACACGCAGCGGCGTTACATTGAACGCCAGAGGGAACGCAGCCTCGAAGTCGGCGTTGCCCGGACTCGCGAGCCCGCTGCGCCCGACGGCATAGACCACCCATCTCGACCCGTCGCCTTCCAGCACGGAGCCCCAGACGACAACGCCTCCTGGGCACTGCGCCGCGAGCATCGCGCGGAACTGCTCGTGCGAGCCGGTCATCGTGATGAGGCCGGGCCGGATGCTCGCCCACGGCGACCACGCCCCCTCGCCCAGGTCGTTCCACGCCCGGACGCGGTAGGTGCGCTGCGAGCGATGGAAGACCGTCTCGACGGTGGTCGTGGCCTTCCCCGTGACCCAGGCCGCCTCGGACCAGTGGTCGTAGCCGAGGAAATGGTCGATGGCGTGCCTGCGGTTGACCTGCTGCACGAAGATCTCGCTGCCGCTGTCGTCCGGGGTGACCCAGCGCAGGCGGATCTCCCTGGGCGCGATGCCCACGATCCTCAGCGACGGCGGACGAGCAGGCACGCCGATGTCGTCGCCGGCGATTACCGGCTCCGACCACTCGCTCTCCCCCGCGAGGTTCCACGAGCGGATCCGGTACGCGCGGCCGGGCTCATCGAACGGATCGCGGACAGTGAACGCGAATGTGGTGTGGTCGCTGGGCCACTCCGTGAAGCCCCAGTAGCCGACGATGATGGAGTGGTCGGCGCCGAAGAGCCGTTCGAGTTCGTAGCGGACCACGCCGCTCCCGTTGTCGGCCGGCGCGCTCCACACGACCGTGAGCGCATCGTCGCTCACGTTGACCACGGTCAGGTCCGTGACGGTCGCGGGCGGCGCGGCCGGGGCGTTGTAGATAGTCTCCGACCACGGTCCGTGGCCCGCCGCGTTGACCGCGCGGACGCGGTACCAGTACCGCTGGCCCTGCGTCAGACCACGGTCGGGGAGGCCCGGGAACCCGTTCTTGAACGTGACGTCGACCCACTGCTCGCGGTTCTCGCTGCGCTGCACGAGGTACCCGAGGAGGGGTTCGCCGTCTTCCGACGCAGACCCGCGATCCCAGAGCACCGTGAGCGAGTCCGGTCCCCCGATCTTGACCCGCAGCCCCGTGACTCGCTCGGGCAACGCCCGCGCCGCGGGGTCGTCATCCTCGGCCGTGGGCGCCGCCTGCTCCGGCGCGGCGGCTGTGCCAGTGTCAGGGTCGTCGTGCTCCTCGGCCAACGCCGACGCGGCGAAGGCCAGCCACGCGAGCGTGGCGAGGGCGAGACAGGCCGTGACGGCCCGCGCGAGGCTCACGCAGCGCCCACCCTCGTCCGCTCGTCGCGCGAGGTGATCATGGGTTGCACGTTAACACTACGGCGGCGCGCACGCGGCGGATGTACCCTCGATGCGGAGGAATTGATGACGACTGCAAATATGGGGGATCCTCGCCACCCCTCGCCGATCCTGATTGCGCACCGCACAGCGATGGGCGTGCGGCCGGAGAACACGATCGTCGGCATCGAGGCCGCCGTCGCCTCTGGAGTCGACGGCGTCGAGATCGACCTGCATGCCACGCGTGACGGCGTGCCGGTGCTGATGCACGACGACTCGCTCGCCCGCACCACGGGCGACGCGCGGGGCGTCGAGGACGTCACGCTCGACGAGCTCCGCGCGGTCCGCGTCATCGACCCGCACAACGACGTGGGAGCCCAGCCCGTCCCCACGTTCGCCGAGGCGCTCGTAGCAACAGCAGCGACACACCTCGTGATCGAGGTCAAGCAGACGGGCATCGAGGACCTCGTCGCCCGCGCAGTCCGGGAGGCGGACGCGCTCGACCGCTGCTCGCTGTGCTCGTTCGATGCCGGGGTGTGTGTGGCTTCGGCTGCGGCCATGCCCGGCATGCCCGTCTCGCTCCTCGCCGCCCCGAACCGCGACACTGCCGAGGTGCTCGCGCAGGCCGCCGAGCTGCGCCTCGCGGGCGTCAGCCTGCACTACTCGATGGTCGACGAGCAGCTCGTGCGCGACGCTCACGACGCGGGCCTGACCGTGGCGACGTGGACCGTCAATGACGACGCCGACGTACGGCGCATGCACGCGGCGGGCGTCGACCTGATCTGCGGCGATTACCCGGCGAAGCTCGTCGAGGTCGTGCGCGGCGCGTAGCCGCCGAGGATTGCGGGCGGCTACTCCAGCGTGAGCGGGGTGTCCTCACGGTTCGCCCACTCGCCCATCGAGCCGTCGTAGTTGCGCGTGCGCTCGTTGCCGAGCATGCGCAGGACGAAGGCCGCGAACGCGGCCCTGATGCCACCCTGTCAGTAGGTGACGGTGGCCGCCTCCGGGTCGATCCCAGCACCCTCGATCAGCTCCCGGATCTCGTCGAGGGGTCGGAAGCGGCGGGACGGTGGCCCCTGCATGAGCCGCAGCCACTCCAGGTGCTTCGCGCCCGGCACGTGACCGGCGCGGGCGTTGCCGCGGTCGTTGGAGCCGTCCCACTCGCCGTCGGAGCGCGTATCCCAGATCTGCGGCGCGTCGGGCGCGTCCGGCCCCGCCTCGACGATCGCCAACAGGTCGTCGACCGAGCAGTGCGCGCCGTCGTCGACGCGCGCCTCGAACGTCGCAGGCTCCGGGCGTGCAGGCGCCGAGGTCAGCGCTCGGCCCTCGTGCAGCCAGGCGTTGAGGCCGCCGTCGACGACGCGCACGTCGCGGTGGCCGAAGTGCTCGAAGACCCACCACACGCGCGCGGCGTGCAGCGAGGCGTTGTCGTCGTAGATCACGACGGGCGTGTCATTGGAGATGCCGAGGCGCCCCATGAGCGACTCGAACTCCGGCGCGGTCATGACGAGCCGGCTGTTCTCGCGGCCCTTGAGGTAGGGGTGGGGCAGCCCGACGGCGCCGGGGATGTGGGCGCGCCGGTAGGCGACGGCCTCGCCGGCGTCGATGAGCGCGAAGTCCGTGCCGACGCCGTCGAGGTGGTCGGCCAGCCAATCCGTGGTCGTGAGCAACTCGGACTGCGCCGTCGTCATGGTCGCCTCCCCGGCGTCGGGCTTCGCGTTGAGGGCGATCATACGCGGCGCGGGCGCTGCCGTCGGGCCGGCCCGCACGGAGCGCATCGAGTTGAACGGCGCGGAGCGCGGTAGCATTGGCGACGCTTGAGGAGGCGACCGTGCGCATCGGCATCTCGCTCCCCGTGCGGGAGCTTCAGAACGACATGACGGCGATCCGCGACTTCGCACAGACCGCCGACGAACTCGGCTTCACGCACCTCCGCGTCCCGGAGCTGCTGATCCGCCCCGGCAGCGGCGAGCTGCACGAGTCGCTCACCCTGCTCAGCTGGGTCGCGGCGCACACGACGAACATCGAGCTGGTGCCCTCGGTCATCATCCTGCCCGCCCGGCAGACCGTGATGGTGGCGAAGCAGGCCGCGACCATCGACGTGCTGAGCGGCGGGCGGCTGCGCCTCGGCGTGGGCGTCGGGGGCAACGCCGAGGAGTACGTGGCGCTCGGCCAGGACTTCCACACGCGCGGGCGGCGCTGCGAGGAACAGCTCGAGCTGCTGCGCCTGCTGTGGACGCAGGAGTCCGTGGACTTCGAGGGCCGATGGGACCGCGTCGAGGGCGCGGGCATCAACCCGCTGCCAGTGCAGCGGCCCATCCCTGTGTGGATCGGGCCGGGCGGCGGCGCACCGCTCGCCGATCGCATGGTGCGGCGCATCGGACGGCTGTCGGACGGCTGGTTCGCGATCGTCCCGCGCGAGCACGTCGCTTCGACGCAGGAGGCCGTCGCCCGCCACGCCGAGGAAGCAGGCCGTGACCCGGCCTCGATCGGCGTCGAAGGGGCGATCGGGGTGGCTGGTCGGGAGCCCTCGGAGTGGCTCGCTGACGTCGACGCATGGGAGTCGGTCGGCGCGACGCACCTCTGTCTGCGCACGCTCGGCGCGGACCTCGACGCACCCGGCCACCTCGCCGCGCTGCGCGAGGCGCGGGAGGTCCTCGACTCTAGGTAGTTCCGGCCTTCTCTTCGATGACTGGTCAGACCCCGAAGACCCCCCTCACCCTCACCC
>VXTU01000120.1 GCA_009837285.1 Chloroflexota bacterium
GGATCAGAGTCCGACCCCCTCGCCCGCACTGCGGGAGAGGGTTGGGGTGAGGGTCCGGCACGCTTCTGGATAGCCCGGCGCCTACCGACCCTGTCACTCTGCCCTTCGCTCCGCGGGGATGAAACGGGGATCGGAGGCTCGCCCGACGTGTTGACGCTCGCGTGAAGGGAGCCGGATACTGTCCCACCATGATGAGGGCTGAACTCCCCACCACCTCCATGCCCATCGGGCGCCTCGCACGCCTCGCGTCGCTGCGCCTGCTCGTTCTCGTTCTCGTACTGCGCTAGGCGGCGCTGCCATACCCGCAGCGCCGCCATCAGCCCGCGTGCCGGGCTCGCTTCGTTGCGCTAGCAACCACCACCACATCGATACCGACGAGTGACCACCCAGCGGATACGGAACAGGCAGGACCTCCCATGAAGATGAGCGGCGCCGACATCGTCCTCGAGTGTCTGAAGCGCATCGGCATCGACACCGTATTCGGCTACCCGGGTGGCGTGGTCCTCCCCCTCTACGACCGCTTCCCCGCGCACCCCGAGATCAAGCACATCCTGGTCCGCCACGAGCAGGGCGGCGGCCACGCCGCCGACGGCTACGCCCGCGCCTCGGGCCGCCTCGGCTGCGCCCTCGCCACCTCCGGCCCCGGCGCGACGAACCTGGTGACGGCCATCCAGAACGCGATGATGGACTCGGTGCCCACGCTGTTCATCACCGGCAACGTGGCCCGCAACCTGATCGGCAAGGACGGCTTCCAGGAGGCCGACGCCACCGGCATCACCGAGCCGTGCGTCAAGCACAACTACCTCGTGATGCGCGCCGAGAACCTCGCGTACACGTTCGCCGAGGCCGCCTACCTCGCCACCACCGGCCGCCCCGGCCCCGTCCACATCGACATCCCGAAGGATGTCTTCACCGACGAGGCCGAGTTCGAGTGGCCCGAGGAGATCTCGGTCCGCGGCTACAACATCCCCGGCGCGGCGCCGCAGGCCGACATCGACGCCGCCGCGAAGCTCATCGACGAGGCGGAGCGCCCGCTGATCATCGCCGGCCACGGCGTGATCCTCGGCGACGCGAACGACGAACTGCGGGCGTTCGCCGAGCACAGCGGCATCCCCGTGCTGAACACCCTGCTCGGCCTCGGCAGCATCCCGCGCACCCACGTCCTGTCCTACGGGATGATGGGCATGCACGGCTCCTACGAGGCGAACATGGCCGCCTCGAACGCCGACGTCGTGATCGGCATCGGCAACCGCATGGACGACCGTGCGATCGGGCGCTTCAACGACTTCAACCACCACGCCAAGCTGATCCACGTCGACATCGACCCGGGCGAGCACGGCAAGAACCTGCCGACGGCCGTCCCGATCCTCGGCGACGTGAAGCAGGTGCTCCCGCAACTCACTGCGGCCGTGCGCTCGCGCTCACACATGGACTGGATCCGCTGGATCGACGAGGAGCGCGACGCGCACGCGCGCTCGATGGCGATCCCGAGCGGGCCGGAGCTGACCACGCAGCACGTGATCAAGCGGATCTCCGACCTCAACGACGACGAGACCGTGCTGGTGACGGGCGTGGGCCAGCACCAGATGTGGGCGGCCCAGCACCTCCGCGTGACGCGTCCACACCAGCTGATCACCTCGGGCGGCCTCGGCACGATGGGGTTCGAGGTGCCGGCCGCGATGGGCGCGCAGGTCGCGTGCCCGGACCGCGCCGTGTGGTCGATCTGCGGCGACGGCGGCTTCCAGATGACGCTGCAGGAGATCGCCACGATGGTGGACGAGCAGCTGCCGGTGAAGCTCGCCGTCATCAACAACGGCTTCCTCGGCATGGTCCGCCAGTGGCAGGAGCTGTTCTACGAGGACAACTACGTCTCCGTCGCCATGAGCCAGCCCGACTTCGTGAAGCTCGCCGACGCCTACGGCATCAAGGCCATCCGCGTCACCGAGAAGGACGAGGTCGACGCCGCGATCGAGGAGGCCAACGCCCACAACGGCCCGGTCCTGCTCGACTTCCAGGTCGAGGCCGAGTCCAACGTGTGGCCGATGGTCCCCGCCGGCGCCGCGCTGTCCGAGACCGTCGAGGCGCCCGAGCCGGAGACGGCGACCGAGGTCGCCTCGTGACCGCCGAGCCGACGCCGTCCGTCAAGCACACGGTCGTCGCGCTCGTCGAGGACCGCCCCGGCGTCCTCAACCGAGTCGCGTCGCTGTTCCGCCGCCGCGGCTTCAACATCGACTCGCTCGCCGTCGGGACGACCGAGGAGACGGGCGTCTCGCGCATGACGATCGTCGTCGAGAGCGAGAACGGCATCGTCGACCAGGTGCAGAAGCAGCTCGGCAAGCTCATCGACGTGATCTCGGTGTCCGACCTCACGCACGAGGACGCGGTGAGCCGCGAGCTTGCGTTGATCAAGGTCGCGTGCACCACGGAGCAGCGCCGCGAGGTGCTGGACCTCGTCGACATCTTCCGCGCGCGCGCCGTGGACGTGTCGCCCGGGAGCCTGATCATCCAGATGGTGGCGGACGAGCGGCAGCTCGACTCGCTGATCGAGAACCTCGAGCCCTACGGGGTGCTGGAGATGACCCGCACCGGACGCATCGCGATGCTCCGGGGTGAGAGCACGACTGCGATGCACGACTCCGAGCCCGAGGACGCCAAGCGCTTCCATCGGCAACTGGGACGGCGCGTCGAGGGCGAACTGCCCTACGTCAGCGACTAACACGACCCCGGCCCGCTGGGCCGGTGGAAGGGGAGCGAATCGCGTGGCCAGGATCTACTACGACGAAGACGCCGACCTCGGGCTGCTCGAGGGCAAGACCATCGGGGTCATCGGCTACGGCTCGCAGGGACACGCGCACGCGCTGAACCTGCATGACTCCGGCCTGCAGGTGGCGGTCGGGCTCTACCCCGGCTCCCCCTCGTGGGAGAAGGCGCAGGACGACGGCCTCCAGGTGGGCAGCGTCGTCGACGTCGCGCGCGACGCCGACGTGATCATGATGCTCGTGCCGGACCAGGTGCAGCGGCAGGTCTACGAGGACCACGGCGCCCCGCACATCGGCGGCAAGACGCTGATGTTCGCGCTCGGCTTCTACGTGCACTTCAGCCAGATCCGGGCCCCCGAGGACGTCGACGTGACGATGATCGCGCCGAAGGGCCCCGGCCACCTCGTGCGCCGCGAGTACACGAACGGCATCGGCGTGCCCGCGCTCGTCGCCGTGCACCAGGACGCCAGCGAGTCGGCCCTGCAGGTTGCGCTCGCCTACGGCAAGGGCATCGGCAGCACGCGCGCCGGGATCCTGCAGACCACGTTCCTGGAGGAGACGGAGACGGACCTCTTCGGCGAGCAGGTCATCCTCTGCGGCGGGATCACCTCGCTCATCAAGGCCGCGTACGAGACGCTGGTCGAGGCCGGCTACCAGCCCGAGTCTGCGTACTTCGAGACCTTCCACGAGCTCAAGCTGATCGTGGACCTGCTGTACGAGGGCGGCATGGAGTACATGCGCTACTCGATCAGCGACACCGCCGAGTTCGGCGACTACACCCGCGGCCCGCGCGTCATCGACGACAGCGTGAAGGACCGCATGCGCGAGATCCTCGGCGAGATCCGGTCGGGGCAGTTCGCGCAGGAGTGGATCGCCGAGAACCAGGCCGGCCGCCCGCGCTTCCTCGCGCTGCGCCGCCTCAACGCGGAGCACCCCGTCGAGGAGGTCGGCAAGGAAGTGCGCGCGATGATGGCCTGGCTGGGACAGTCCTAGACGTGACCACGCCCGCACGCTCCCGCCGCGCGGAAAGCGCATGCGCCGTCGCTGTACGCAGCGACGGGGGGAGCGTGTCGGTTGCGGGCGCACCACTCACGAGGGTGCGCCCGTGTCGTATCACCCGTGCGTGCCGCGACCAGCTCCGGCTAGCGCTCGTGCTTATGGGGCCCTCTGCCGCGTGAGCGGGCGGAGGGCCGGATCGGAACCACCGAGGCGAGGGCGCAACACAGGACGAACGACACATGAGTGATAGCGACAAGGTCTACATATTTGATACGACGCTCCGTGACGGCGAGCAGTCCGCGGGCGTCGGCTTCACGATCGAGGACAAGCTCGAGGTCGCGCGCCAGCTCGCGCGCCTCAACGTTGACATCATCGAGGCGGGCTTCCCGTTCTCCTCGCCCGGCGACTTCGAGGCCGTCTCGCTGATCGCCCGCGAGGTGAAGGGCCCGATCATCGCCGGGCTCGCCCGCGCGAACTTCGACGACGTCGACTCGTGCTGGAACGCGGTTGCGCAGGCGGAGACGCCGCGCATCCACGTCTTCATCTCGGCCAGCGAGATCCACATGGCGCACCAGCTGCGCAAGAACCGCGAGGACGTGATGGAGATGGCGCGCGCCGCCGTCGCCCGCGCGAAGAGCTACTGCGAGGATGTCGAGTTCTCGCCCATGGACGCCACGCGCTCCGACCGGGAGTTCGTGTACCAGCTCCTGCAGGCCGCCATCGAGGAGGGCGCGACGACGGTCAACATCCCGGACACCGTCGGGTACGCCCTGCCACAGGAGTTCGGCGAGCTCATCGCCGCCGTGCGCGAGAACGTGCCGGACATCGACCGGGCCCGCATCTCCGTGCACTGCCACAACGACCTCGGCATGGCGACGGCGAACTCGCTGTCCGGCGTGCTCAACGGCGCCCGCCAGGTCGAGGGCGCGATCAACGGCATCGGCGAGCGCGCCGGGAACACCTCAATCGAAGAGGTGATCATGGCGATCAGCACGCGCGGCGACTTCGGCCACGTCCACACCAACGTGAAGACCGATGAGCTCTACCGCGCCAGCCGCATCGTCGAGCGCGTCTCCGGCATGGCCGTGCAGTCCAACAAGGCGGTGGTGGGGCGCAACGCGTTCCGGCACTCCTCGGGCATCCACCAGGACGGCGTGCTCAAGCTGCGCGAGACCTACGAGATCATGGACCCGGCGTCGATCGGCATCCCGGTCGGCGACTCGATCGTGCTGACGAAGGTCTCCGGCCGCCACGGCCTGCGCGCCCGCATCGCCGACCTCGGCGTCGAGCTCGACGAAGAGGCGCTGGGCCGCGTGTACGACGCGTTCAAGGATGTCGCCGACCGCAAGGACGAGGTGGACGACCGCGATCTGCAGGCGATCCTCGCCGAGCAGGCCTCGGTACAGCTCCACGACCAGTGGTCCCTCGACCTCGTGCAGGTCTCGGCCGGCGACCACTCCGCGCCGACGGCGACCGTGCGGCTCATCGACCGCGACGGGGCCGAGCACCAGGACGCCGCGATCGGCACCGGGCCGGTGGACGCCATCTACCAGGCCATCAACCGCGTCGTCGACATCGAGAACGAGTTGACCGAGTTCAGCGTGAAGTCCGTCACCGAGGGCATCGACGCCGTCGGCGAGGTCACGATTCGCATCGAGGCGGAGGGCCGCACCTATACCGGCCGCGCCGCCGACACGGACATCCTCGTGGCCTCGGCGCGTGCGTACCTGCACGCGCTCAACCGCCTGACCAACGTAGCGGCGCCGCAGCAGCCCGTGACCGCGGCGCCGTAGCAGCCGAGTAGGGGACCCATGACCGCACCTAAGACGCTCGCAGAGAAGATCTGGGACGCCCACGTCGTCGACAGCCCGCTCGCCGATGCCGCGCGCCGCGCGGCCCTCGGGGACGACGCCGACGACGGCGTACCCACCGACCTGCTCTACATCGACCTCCACCTCGTGCACGAGGTCACCTCGCCGCAGGCGTTCGAGGGCCTGCGCCTCGCCGGGAACTCGGTGCGGCGGCCCGACCTCACGCTCGCGACGATCGACCACAACGTGCCGACCATCGGTCGGGACCTGCCGAACCCTGACCCGCTGTCGGCGCAGCAGATCGAGGTGATGCGGAAGAACGCCGAGGAGTTCGGCATCCCGCTCTACGACGTCTTCGACATGCGCCAGGGCATCGTCCACGTGATCGGGCCGGAGCAGGGCATCACCCAGCCCGGCATGACCATCGTCTGCGGCGACAGCCACACCTCCACGCACGGCGCCTTCGGGGCCCTCGCCTTCGGCATCGGCACCTCGGAGGTCGAGCACGTGCTCGCCACGCAGACCATGCGGCAGGTGCGCCCGCGCACGATGTCCGTCGAGGTCACCGGCGAGCTCGGCCCCGGCGTGATGGCCAAGGACGTGATCCTCGCGATCATCAACGAGATCGGCGTCGACGGCGGCGTCGGCCACGTCATCGAGTACCGCGGCGAGGTCATCCGCAACCTCTCGATGGAAGGCCGGATGACGGTCTGCAACATGTCGATCGAGGGTGGCGCGCGCGCCGGCCTCGTCGCGCCGGACGAGACGACGTTCGCTTACATGCAGGGCCGTCGCCACGTCCCGCAGGGCGAGGACTGGGACCGCGCGCTGGAGTACTGGCGTTCGCTGCCCACCGACGAGGGGGCGACGTTCGACAAGGAGGTCGTCCTCGACGGCGCCAACATCCCGCCGTTCGTCACATGGGGCACCAACCCCGGCCAGAGCGTGACGGTCAACGACGCCATCCCGCACCCGGACAGCTTCGACGAACCGACGAAGCGCGAGGCCGCCGAGCGCGCCCTCGAGTACCAGGCGCTGGAAGCCGGCACCCCCATCCGCGACATCCCCATCGACCGCGTGTTCCTCGGCTCCTGCACCAACGGACGCATCGAGGACCTGCGCTCGGCAGCGAGCGTGATCCAGGGCAAGCGCGTCGCCGACAGCGTGAGCGCGATGGTGGTCCCCGGCTCGGGACTCGTGAAGATGCAGGCCGAGCAGGAAGGGCTGGACCAGGTCTTCCTCGACGCCGGCTTCGAGTGGCGCGACGCGGGATGCTCGATGTGCCTGGGTATGAACCCCGACATCCTGGCGCCGGGCGAGCGCTGCGCATCGACGTCGAACCGCAACTTCGAGGGCCGGCAGGGCCCGGGTGGCCGCACCCATCTCGTGAGCCCGGCGATGGCCGCCGCGGCCGCGATCGCGGGCCACTTCGTGGACGTCCGGGAGGTGATCTAGTGGAAGCCGTCAGCAACGTCACCGGCCGGGCGATCCCGATGGACCGCTCGAACGTCGACACCGACCAGATCATCCCGGCGAAGTACCTCAAGCGCATCGAGCGCACCGGCTACGGCCCGTTCGCGTTCGAGGCGTGGCGCAAGGATCCGGACTTCGTGCTCAACAACGCCGACTACGACGGCGCGGCGATCATGCTCGCCAAGCACAACTTCGGCTCCGGCTCCAGCCGCGAGCACGCGGTGTGGGCCATCGAGGGCCTCGGGGTGCGTGCGCTCATTGCGCCCTCGTTCGCGGACATCTTCCGCAACAACTGCTTCCAGGGCGGCATTCTCACCGTGGAGCTGCCCGAGGAGGACGTGGACGAGCTGATGCGGCGCGCCACCGACGACCCGACGACGGAGATCGAGATCGACCTCGAGACGCAGACCGTGCGCGCGGCCGAGTGGGAGCGGACGTTCGAGATCGACCCGTTCCGCAAGTACCGCCTGCAGCGCGGCCTGGACGACATCTCGATGACGCTGGAGTACGACGCCGACGTCGCGGCGTTCGAGGCGCAGCGGTCGCCGCTGTTCCCGACCACCTCGCGCTGACGGCTCCCGACGCCGCGTCCATCCTCGCCCGCGCCGTCCCCGGGGCGAACCCAGCGGACGCGCGCGTTATCGGCGAGGGCTGGGGCGCGACCGCGTACCGCCTCGAAGACCGCACGATTCGCGTGCTGAAGCACCAGGCCTACGCGTGGGGCATCGACGCGGGCTACGCGCGCGAGCCGGCGCTGCTCACGCTCCTCGCCGCCCACGGCATCCGCGCGCCAGCTCACGCCGAGGCGATCCCAGACGACGACGGTCGCATCGCCGCCGTGATGTACGACTACATCGACGGTGTCCCGGTGCGAGCCCTCGGCCGCGGCGCTCGTGCGATCCTCGCCCGCGAGGTAGGCGCGGCGCTGACCGCGCTCCATGCCGTTCCCGTCGAGGAGGCACGCGCGCTCGGCGTCCCCGACATCGACCTCGGGGAAGAGCTCTACCGCCCGATGGTCGAGGCGTGCCTCTCTCACCTCGGTCCTCGCGGGCGGGAGTGGCTCGAACAGCGCTTCGCCGAGTTCGTCGAGGGCGGCGGCTCGCGGGATGCGCCGCGCGTACTCGTGCACGGGGACCTCGGCTGTGGTCACCTGCTCACCAGCGACGCCGGCCTCGCGGGCATCATCGACTGGGGCGATGCGCTCATCGCCGACCCCGCGTACGACCTCGCTGCGCTGCTCGCCAACTGCCCGCAGAGCTTCGCCGAGCAGGCCATCAACGCCTACGAGGGGTTCGTGAAGGATGACCCGGACATGCGGCGCCGCGTCGCGTTCTACGTCGACGCGCTGCCGATCTGGCAGGTGTACTACGGCGGCGACATCGACGGCGGCGAGGTGCGCCGCACGGGACTACGCCGCCTCGCCGCCCGCGCCGCGGCGGCGGTAAGGGCTGCGGGGCGCTCCTCGCTCTGACCGCCGGGAGCCCGGCGTGGACGCAAGGCGCGCCCGCGCTACACTCCGCGCGGCCCGGCGCTGCCCTCGATGGCGCCGCCCACTAAGGAGGCAACGGTGGCGGACTTCGACATCCTCGTGCTGGCGGGCGACGGCATCGGCCCCGAGGTCACCGAGGAGGGCGTGCGCGCCCTCGACGCCATCGGCGAGCGCTTCGGCCACACCTTCAACCGCAGCGAGGACCTCGTGGGCGGCGCGTGCATCGACGCGCACGGCGTGGCGATCCAGCCTGAGACCATCGAGGCCGCCCGCAACGCCGACGCGATCCTGTGGGGCGCGGTCGGCGGCCCGAAGTGGAGCGACCCACGCGCGCCGGTACGCCCCGAGCAGGGCCTGCTCGCGCTCCGTTCCGAGCTCGGGTTGTGGGCCAACCTGCGCCCGGTGGTCGTCGACCCGCAGCTCGCCGACAACACCTCGCTCAAGCCCGAGGTGCTCGAGGGCGTCGACATTCTCGTGATCCGCGAGCTGACCTCGGGTGTCTACTTCGGGCAGCCGCAGGAGCGCCGCACCGTGAACGGCGGGCGCGCCGCCGTGGACACGATGTACTACCACGAAGAGGAGGTCGCGCGCGTCGCGCACCTCGGCTTCCAGCTCGCGCGCGGGCGGCGCGGCAAGGTGACGAGCGTCGACAAGGCGAATGTGTTGGAGTCCTCGCGGCTGTGGCGCGAGGTCGTCGAGGAGGTGCGGCCGGAGTACCCGGACGTCGAGTGCGAGCACATCCTCGTCGACGCCGCGGCGATGCACCTCATCCGCCGGCCGTCGGACTTCGACGTGGTGATCACCACCAACCTCTTCGGCGACATCCTCACCGACGAGGCCTCGATGCTTGCGGGGTCGCTGGGCATGCTGCCCTCGGCGTCCCTCGGCGAGCTGCGCGAGGACGGGCTCGGGCTCGGCATGTACGAGCCGATCCACGGCTCCGCACCGGACATCGCCGGGCAGGGCATCGCGAACCCGGTCGCGATGTTCCTGTGCACCGCCATGCTGCTGCGCCACTCGTGCGGCCTCGAGGCCGAGGCACAGGCGCTGGAGGCGGCGGTCGCCGCCGCGATCGGCGACGGGCTGCGCACGGCCGACATCGCGGTGGGGGGCGAGCAGGCGCTGAGCACGCGCGAGATGGCCGACGCCATCCTCGAACGGCTCGCGGGGTAGTGCGCTGACGCGCTCCGTGAGTGCCGTTCGCTATTGACGGCGTACAGGACCGTACTGGAACATGTGAACTGGCAAATCGAGGAGGAGTCCGAACTGTCGCCGGATGGCAGAGGCTTTCCCAGTTGGGATAGGACTTCACTCGTCGCCCCCGCTCTGCGGGGGCGTTCTATTGGGGCCCATCAGGGCCACCTCCGGACGACGCCTCGACCGCGGATTCGACTGAAGTACTCAGATCCCCACTTCTTGCCGACCTCGTGGCGGTTGACCACTCCCGCGGTGTAGTCGGCCAGCTGCAGCAAGCGTTCCGAGTCGGACGTGTTCGCCTTGACTCGCTTGATCCTCCCCGGCCCGTGCAGGCTCCGGACTTCTCGCCTGAGGTAGCTCTTGAGCTGTCGCTGAAACGTCTTCTCGCCGCTGCGGTCCAGAACGATGGTTGCGTTCTCCCACTCGGCCGAGACGTCCTTGAGCGCCGTCCCGCATACCCACTTGTATAGGGAGTCCTTCGAGTTGAAGCCGGGCCCATAGAGCCTGTGCGGGTCCTTGTTGAGCACGAACACCCGGTAGCGGAAACGAAACTGCTTCACGACGTCGAGAAACGCCAGGCGCGTCCGGTGCGAGTCCCTCGAGAACTTGAACTCGGCTGACCCACGCCCGAGTCGATCGGCGAGCCGCTCAATGGCCTGAGCGCATCGCGCCGCCTCTCCGTCGTCGAATATGACCACCGCGAGCACGAAGAACCGGCTCGATCCCTGCGCGATCTTGCGTCCGGGGTCGCCCGACTCATCGATGAAAACAAGCATCGACGGAACAGTTTACTCGATTGCCATATTCGTAATGTGTTAGCGAGCGGCGTTTGTTCGTGCCTGTACCCCACACCTACAATGCCTCCATGACGCATTACGCGATCACGTGGACGAAGGCGAGGCGCGCCGACCGGCCGACAGGGCCGGCGGCGTCGATCATCGCGCGCTGCTAGCGCACCCCACCCCACACTCCACGGCGCTCACCGGCCTGCGAGGCGGCACGAACACGCCCAGCGACCGATGAATGCGCCGATCCAGGACGGCGGTATCCCATGACCAGCAGCTCGGCCGATCCGGCCCGCGTCCACCTCTACGACACCACGCTGCGCGACGGCCTCGGCATGGAGGGGCTCTCCCTCTCCGTCGAGGACAAGATCGCCATCGCCCGACGGCTCGACGACATCGGCGTCGAGTACATCGAGGGCGGCTACCCGGGCTCCAACCCCAAGGACGCCGAGTTCTTCGACCGCATGCGCGAGACGCCGCTGCGCCACGCGAAGCTCGTCGCCTTCGGCTCCACGCGACGAGCCGGAGGCGATGCGGCGACCGACCCCGCGCTCACGGCAGTGCTGGCCGCCGGGACACCGGCCGTGACGCTGGTCGGCAAGGCCTCCGCCGCGCAGGTCCGCGATGTCCTCGAGACCACCGAGGAGGAGAACCTGGCGATGATCACCGACTCCGTGCGCTTGCTCGTCGAGCAGGGCCGCGAGGTGATCTTCGACGCCGAGCACTTCTTTGATGGCTTCGCGGCCGACCCGCAGTACTCGCTCGCCACGCTCCGCGCGGCCGCCGGCGCGGGCGCGTCGGCCGTGGCGCTATGCGACACCAACGGCGGCTCGATGCCCGAGGACGTCGTGCGAGGCGTGCAGGAGGCCGCACGCGTGGTCGACCGCGACATCGGGATTCACGTACACAACGACGCCGACCTCGCCGTCGCGAACACGCTGCTGGCGGTGCAGGCGGGCGCGACGCAGGTCCAGGCCTGCCTCAACGGCTGGGGCGAGCGCTGCGGGAACGCGAACATCATCTCGGTGATCGCCAACCTCCAGCTCAAGCTCGGCATCGACGTGGTGACCGACGAGCAACTCGAGCGCCTCACGGAGCTTTCGCACTTCGCGAGCGAGCTGGCGAACCTCGCGCCGAACCCGCAGCAGCCCTACGTCGGCGCCAGCGCGTTCGCGCACAAGGCCGGGCTCCATGTCGCCGCCATCACGAAGTCGGCGGGCTCGTACACCCACGTGGACCCGGCGGCCGTCGGGAACACCGAGCGCGTGCTGGTCTCCGAGCTGTCGGGGCGTCGCAACATCGTCGCCAAGCTCGACGAGCAGGACGCCGGCCTCTCGCTCAGCGACGCCGAGGCGAGCGCACTGGCCGACGATGTGAAGGACCGCGAGGCCCGTGGCTTCCAGTACGAGTCCGCCGAGGCCTCGTTCGAGCTGCTGGCGCGGCGCTCGCTCGACGGCTACGTCGCCCCCTTCGGGCTCGAGGACTTCCTGATCGTCGAGCGGCGGCGCCCCACCGAGGTGGAGGACGAGACCGAGATGCAGGCTGAGGCGATGGTGAAGGTGCGCGTCGGAGAGACGCTCAGCCAGACGGCGGCCGATGGTAACGGCCCCGTCTCCGCCCTCGACGCGGCCGTGCGGCGCGCACTGCTCGAGTCGTTCCCGGACCTCGATCGCGTGCACCTGGTGGACTACAAGGTGCGCATCATCAACCCGGACGGCGGCGCCGACGCCGCCGTGCGCGTGCTCATCGAGTCCTCGGACGGCGTGCACCTCTGGCGGACCGTCGGCGCATCGACGGACGTGGTCGAGGCGTCCTGGCTGGCCCTCCAAGACGCGTACGAGTACTGGATCATGCGCTGGGGCGGCATCTAAGCCCGCCCTCGACTACGCGCGCGCCCCGTCCGGGTGGCCGGGCCGCGCGCCTCAGGCCGGCTCTCTCGAGGACGCGTCCGACGCGACGGGTACGGCCACGGCCGGCAGTTTCACGCAGAACACCGTCCCCTCGACGGAGTTGGACCAGACATCGACGCTCCCCTCGTGCGCCTGTACGAGCTCGGCCACGATGGCGAGTCCCAAGCCGCTGTGGCCGCTGCCGCTGCGAGCGCGGTCCACCTGGTAGAAGCGGTCGAAGATGTGGTCCAGTTCGTCCGCAGGAACGGGCGGCCCACCGTTATGCACGTCCATGACGACCGTGCTGCCTTCCTGTCGCGTGCTCACCGTGACAGCCGAGTCGGCTGGCGCGAAGCGGATCGCGTTCTCCAGCAGGTTCACGCACACCTGCTCCAACCGTCGCCCGTCGCCGACCACCAGCGCCCCGCCCAGCTGAGGTTCGACCCGCACCTGGGCGGCCGCCGCCTCGAAGCGCAGCCTGCGGACGGTGGCGGTGATCAGTGAGTCGAGGTCCACGGGCTCACGCTCGATCTCGAGTTCGCCCGACTCCAGCCGCGAGAGGTACAGCAGGTCGTCGACGAGTTCGCGCATGCGCTCGGATTCCTCGTGGACCACCTCGGCGAGCCTGCGCGCCTCCTCCGGGTCGTCGACCACGCCGTCGGCGAACGCCTGCGTGAACCCCTGGATCGAGGTCAGCGGCGTGCGTAACTCGTGCGACACGTCGGCGAGCAGCTGGCGCATGGAGCGGTTGCTGCGGTTGACCTGCGCGGACATCTGGTTGAACGCGCGCGCGAGGTTGGCCACCTCGTCATTCCCGCGGACCTCGATGCTCTGCTCGTAGTCACCGCGCGCCATGGCCTGCGCCGCGCCGGTCATCTGCACGATCGGGCGGGTGATGCGCTGGGCGAGCAGCGTGCTGACCACGACGGCGAACACGGCAGCGATCCCACCTCCGAGGAGCAGGCGGGGTAGCAGCTCGGCCCACGCCTGGGTCACGTCGCCTGCCGGCACCGCGATGTAGAGCGTCGGCTCGGTCTCGGGCAGGAGACGCAGGACGGTGGCCGTCGACTCGTTGTTCTCGGCGAAGACGAAGAGGTCGTGGCCCCCGACGCTCACGCGACTGGAGACGAAGGAGACGCCGTCGGACATGGTGGACTCCTGGTCGCCGGGCTGGGGTACAGGAAGCGACTCGCCCACCAGCGAGTCCGAATCGTCGCTGTCGAAGGTGACGCGTCCATCGCCGTCGACCAGCAGCACGCGCACGTCGAAGAACTCGGCGTACGCGGCCAGCTGCGGGTTGATGCGTTGCGTGGACCAGCCGACGAACACCATGTCGTCGTGCGCGCGCGAGATCGGGCCGACGAGATGGCCGATGCTCTCCTCGGCCCGGCGCGCCTCGTGATCGCGCAACAGGAACATGGACGCGACCGCGATCAGCACGAGGATGAGTACGATCACCAGCCCGAAGCTGAGGAGGAGGCGGAGGCGCAGGCTATGGATCATGACGCGGGCCCGGGACGGCGGGCGGTTACGCCGCGCTGGCTGGTGTCAGCTTGTACCCCACGCCCCATACCGTCTCGATCTCGGCGTCGGCGCCGTGCAGCTTTTCGCGCAGCGAGGCGACATGGACGTTGATGGTGCGCGCGTCGCCGTAGTAGTCCTGCCCCCACACCATCGACAGCAGCCGCTCACGGTCGAGTACGACGTTCGGGTGCGTCAGGAACGCGTGCAGGAGGTCGAACTCGCGGTGCCTGAGCCGCACCAGGTTCCCCGCCACGTGGACGTCGCGGCTCGCGGGGTCGAGTTCCACGTTGCCGACGATGACCGGCGGCGCCTCCTGGTCCGGCTCGTCCGCACGGTCCCAGTCGCGTCGCCGGAGCGCGGCCTTGACGCGCGCGACGACCTCGCGAGGGTTGAACGGCTTGGTGATGTAGTCGTCGGCGCCCATCTCCAGCCCGACGACCTTGTCGATGTCCTCGGTGCGTGCGGTGAGCATGAGCACGGGGACGTTCGACTCCTTGCGGATCTCCGCGCAGACGTCGAACCCGCTCAGCTCCGGCATCATCAGGTCGAGGAGGACGAGGTCTGGTGACTGGTCGCGGAAGCGCTCAAGCGCCTCGCGTCCGTCGCCCGCGGCGACCACTTCATGGCCCTCGTTCTGCAGGTAGAGACGCAGCAAGCGGACGATGTTTGGTTCGTCGTCCGCTACCAGGATCCTGGCTGGCATGTTGGTCGGCTCCGCGTTCTCCGGTGGGCGGTCGCCCGACGGAAGCGGGTGATGGGGGCCGGCCCGGTCGACCCGCTGCGCGGGTCTCCTTCGACACCGATCGCAAACCGCTCCCACCACCGTTTACTTCAGGCAACGTTGGCCGGGCGCGACCCCTTCGGATCCATCGTGACGCCCAACCATTAGGATGCCGCCAATCAAGTGTAAACAAAGTGTGATCGCCGCGGCAGATGCGCACGGAATCGTTCCCCGCAGCCACTCGCGCGGCGAGGAGAGCAGACGTGCACTGGCCCGGCGCGCGCCCGCGGGCGTCGCGGAGCGGCCGGCGCGCTGCCGGCCGGGGCCGGGCAGTACCCGATGACTAGAGGCGCAGCTTGCCGTGCGAGGGCTGGCGACGCCGCTGCTTACCGGCGGCGAGGCGCTCTTCCTCGAGCAGCTCCTGCGGGTCGGCGACCTCGGTCTCGTGGACGTGCCCGCAAGCGATGCAACTCGCGAACTTCCCGTACCAGTCGTCCTCTACGATCATGAGCCCGCTGCAGCGCGGGCACCGGCTAGGCGGCGCAGTGGTGATCACAGCCATACCCCTGTGTTGGCGGCCAGACCGGAATCCCTCCGGTTTGGGGCTGGATCCGTGCCGCCGGGGTTAGCTGACGGGTTCGGGTCGACCCAGTCTGACCCGCCCTCGCTAGAGGGTTCACCCCAAGAGGTGGTTCCCCCGGTCCCCGCCGTAGCGAGGATTAGGCAGAGTGCAGCGCACTCCAGGATTGTCGTCGCTATGACGACGCTGCGCAGGATACGGATCGCAGCCCGGTTGTCAACTCCGTCACAAGCAGACCCCCGAGATCCCCCGGCCGAGCGAGGAGACAGCCATGCGCGCCACTGCCTCGCGTCCGCATCACGCGGGCGGCATACTGCAAGACGACCACTGTTCGCTCGCCGGCAAGGGCGCCTTGCGATGTCCACTGCCTCCCAGGATGCCGCCACCATCGCCCGGACGGCGAACGCCATCGGCTCCCTCGATGCGGCAGCAAACTCGGCCGCCGAGGCCCGGCAGGGCCTGCTCACCAAGCCCCCGGGCTCACTCGGCCGCCTCGAAGCCCTCGCGACTCGCATTGCCGCGATTACCGGGCACGAGCGTCCGAGGCTCGACGCCCGCCTGATCGTCGTCGTGGCGGGTGACCACGGCGTGGTGGCACAGGGCGTGTCGCCCTACCCACAGGCAGTGACGGCGCAGATGGTCGCCAACTTCCTGCGCGGCGGCGCGGCCATCAACGTGCTCGCCCGCCACGCCCGCACGCGGGTGCGGGTGGTGGACGCGGGCGTGGCGACACCGCTCCCGCCTGACGTGTCGGCGGACCCGTCACTGCTGCGCCTCGGCCTCGGCGCCGGTACCGCCGACATCACGCACGGGCCCGCGATGTCCCGGCCAGCAGCCGAACGCGCCGTCGCCGCCGGCATCCGGCTGCTCGACGACGAAAGACGCGTCGAGGGCCTCGACATCGTCGGCTGCGGCGAGATGGGCATTGGGAACACGACCTCCGCTGCCGCGCTGATCGCGGCAACGACAGGCCGCGCGCCCGTCGAAGTGACGGGTCGCGGCACCGGTGCGGACGATGAGACGTACGCGCGCAAGCTGCGGGCGGTCGAGCGCGCCATCGAGGTCAACGGGCCCGACCCGGCGGACGGCATCGGGCTGCTCGCGGGGCTCGGGGGCTACGAGATCGGGGTGCTCGCGGGCGTGTATCTCGCTGCGGCGAGCATGCGCGTGCCCGCAGTGATGGACGGCGTGATCTCCGGCGCGGCGGCGCTCGTCGCGGCGACCATTGCCCCCGGCGCCGCCGAATACGTGATCGCCGCTCATCAATCGGCCGAGCCGGGACACGCCGCGGTCCTGGATCGCCTGGGACTCGAGCCGCTGCTCGACCTGGGGATGCGGCTCGGGGAGGGCAGCGGGGCAGCGCTCGGCATCTCCCTGTGCGTCGCCGCGTGCCGTCTGCTCGACGAGATGGCAACCTTCGGCGAGGCCGGCGTGGACAACTCGGACGCGGCTGTGGCTCCGGAGGCGTAAGCTATCGCTATGGGAACATCACTGCGCGCGCTGTTCACGTCGGCGCCCATCGCCATCGAATTCCTCACCCCGCTCCGGCTTCGCCGGGTGGAGCGCTGGGACGACACCACGTTCGCCAGTGCCCTCGGCTGGTATCCCGCGGTCGGCTTGCTGATCGGCCTGGTCCTGCTCGGCATCGACGTAGCGACCGAGGAGCTGCTGCCGGTCGAGGTGCGGTCGGCGCTGCTCGTCGCCGCACTGGCCGTGCTTTCGGGTGGGCTGCACCTCGACGGCGTCGCCGACACCGCCGACGGCATGGCGTTGCAGGGCGAGCAGAACGAGCGGCTCGGCGTGATGAGCGTCGGCAACGTCGGGCCCGCCGGCGTGATGGCGCTGGTCATCGTCCTCATCGTGCAGTGGTCTGCGCTCTCCGCCCTTGCCGAGCCACTCCGCGCGGGAGCGCTCGTGATCGCGCCCGCGATGGCGCGCTGGACGGTCGCGCCCGTGGCCGTGCTGTTCAGCCCCGCACGACCGCGAGGTCTCGGGGCAACGCTGCGGCACGGCGTCTGGCCGTTCGCGGCGCCGCTCTCGGCGATCATCGCCTTCGCGGCCGGGTACGTGCTGTTCGGGCCCGAGGGCCTCGTGCTCCCCGTCGCGGCGGCCGTCGCGGCCATCATCCTCGCCGGCGCGGCCTCGCGGATGATCGGGGGCGTGACCGGCGACACGTACGGGGGCGCGATCGAGATCGCGCAAGCCGCGACGCTCATCGTCGTGCTGGCGGCAGCCTCCCAGGGTTGGCTCGAGCCCACCTTCCTCGAGTAGCGCCCGAATGGCCGAGCTCTGGTTCGTGACCGGCGGCGCCCGCTCCGGCAAGAGCAGCCACGCCGAACGCCTCGCCGCCGCCACCGGCCGTCCCGTCACCTTCATCGCCACCATGGAGCCGCTCGACGAGGAGCTGGTGCGGCGCGTGGAGTCGCACCGCGCCGCGCGGCCCGCGACCTGGGAGACCGTCGAGGCGCCGCTCGACCCCGTCGCCGCACTCGCAGCCGCGGATCCGGCGCACTGCGTCGTGCTCGACTGTCTCTCGCTGTGGGTGGGCAACCGCATGGCGCCGCTCGGTGAATCGCCGACCCCCGACGACCTACCCGGGCTCGAGGGGGAGCTGGCCGCCGAGGTCGCGCGCCTCGTCGAGACGGCGCGTGCACGGGTGGGTGAGACGGTTGTCGTGACGAACGAGGTGGGGAGCGGGCTGGTCCCGCCGTACCCGCTCGGCCGCGCCTACCGCGACGTGCTCGGGCGCGTGAACCAGCAGGTGAGCGCGGCCGCCGACCGCGCGTGGCTGCTGGTGTCCGGCCGGGCGCTGGAGCTGGCACCGCCCGGCCCGCCCGTCGTCTGACGCGCGGGCGACGGGCGAAACGCCGGGTCCGGGAACGCTACCCGGGCCACATCCGCAGCACGGCGGTCAGCTCGATGACCTGCCCGTCGCGCACGACGGTGAGCGTGACCTCGTCGCCGACGTCCTGGTCGTCGATGAGGCGTGAGAGCTGGCCCATGGTCAGGATCTCGACGCCCTCGAAGCCCGTGATCACGTCGCCGCCTTGCTCGAGGTTCCCTTCGCCGTCTGGCTGCGAGGCCGCGACGAGGCCGGCGCGGTCGGCGGCGCTGCCGGGCACCACGTTGGTGATGTAGACGCCCTGCGTTGCGTCGACTCCGGCGTCGGCAGAGGTGAGCGCGTTGAGCGTCACGCCGGCGATCCCGAGCTGTGCATGCGTGATGTCGGCGCCGGCGATCATCTCCGGGATGTACCGCAGCACGGTGTTCGACGGCACCGCGTAGCCGATGCCGACGAAGAAGCTCTGGCCAGCCGGGTTCTCAACCGCCGTGGTGATGCCGATGACCTCGCCCGCCGAGTTGAAGAGCGGTCCGCCCGAGTTACCCGGGTTCACGGCCGCGTCCGTCTGGATGACGCCGCGCACCGGTCTGCCGCCGAGGTGCTGGTGCGCCTGGCGGTCGATGCCGCTGACGATGCCCGAGGTCACGGTGAAGTCGAGGTCGAACGGGTTGCCGATGGCGAAGACCGGCTCGCCCACGCGGACGATGTCGGAGTCCCCGAAGACGGCGGGCACTGCCACGTCGGCCGGGATGTTCGCGCGAATCACCGCCAGGTCGTTGCTGGGGTCGGAGCCGAGCAGCTCCGCCGCGACGACAGTGCCGTCGTGCAGCTCGACCACGATCGTCACAGCGCCGTGCACGACGTGGTCGTTGGTCACGATGTGCCCGCTGTGGTCGATGATCACTCCGCTGCCCGTGCCGCCGACGAGCTGACCGCGCGCACGAATCTGCACGACCGAAGGGGCCACGCGCTCGACCATATCCGGGAGGTTGTGGATCGCGGTGCTCGCCGACGGCGACGCCGGTGTGGGTTCGGGCGTCTCCTCGAGTACGACCGGGGCCTGCGTCGTCGGGGTGGCGGTCGGCGTCACCGCCACCGGCGTGGGAGTCTCGGTCACGGGCGCCATCGCGACAGGGGCGGCCTCGTCGTCACCAATCGAGGTGGCAAGGAACGCACCGAGCGCCATCGAACCGGCGATCACGGCGCCGAACAGGAACGCGAGCAGCCAGGGCCTGAGTGTCATGTTGACCTCGTCTTCGCGAGGTGGGGCGGCACGAACCATGGTCGCACGGCAATCGTCACCGCGGGGTTAAGCGCTGACCGGAAACTGTTACCGGGTGGCCCGACTTGCGCGCGCTATCCGGCGCCGGACCAGATGGTCCGGTCCTCGATGCCCTCGGCGCGGTAGCGCAGGGCGTTCTCGTAGTACGGCATCGGCCCCTCGGAGGCTGCCCGCATGCGCGCCATGCGGTCCGGCTTCGTCTGGCGCACCGTGCCCGGCACGCCGATCACCAGCGAGTACTCCGGCACCTGCTCCCGGGGCGAGACGAGCGCGCCCGCGGCGACGAGCGAGTGCGACCCGATGACCGCACCCGGCAGCAACGTCGCGTTGTTCCCCAGCAGTACGTCGTCGCCCACCTCGCGGCAGTGCACCACCACCGCGTGTCCGATCGTGACGTCGTTGCCGATGGTGAGCGGCTCGTCGGTGTGGATGACGGCGTTGTCCTGCACGTTGACGTCGGTGCCGAGGCGGATCGGCGCGTAGTCGCCGCGGATCACGGCGCCGGGCCAGACCGAGCAGCGTTCGCCGATGACGACATCCCCAATGATGGTCGCGCCCGGCGCGATCCACGCGGAGTCGGCAACTTCCGGCGTCTTGCCCCCGAAGGGAATGATCACGGACGCCCGCCGGTGTAGAGCGCCCACCCGCCGGACGCGGGCATCGACCCTTCGAAGTCCAGCAGCAGGGACTCGATCAGCGCCGTCGACGCGCGGCCGAACAGCACCTGGCGCAGCCCGCGTCGCGGGCGCACCAGCCGCACGCGCGCCGGGATGTGGGCCTCACCGGCCACCCAGTCGACCGCATCCTCGAGGTCGCCAGTGTCATCGATGAGCCCGGCTTCGAGCGCGTCGGCGGAGGTGAAGACCTCGCCGGTGGCGAGCTCGCGCACCTGCTCGATCGGTAGCTTGCGCCCCTCGGCGACCCCGGAGACGAACTGCTCGTAGAGCGAGTCCAGGACGCGCTGCTCCTTGGACTGCTCCTCCTCGGTCGGCTCGCGGAAGGGGGAGAGCATGTCCTTGAGACGGCCGGACTTGCTGACGCGCATGCTCACGCCGATGCGGTCCAGCGCCTCGTACACCTGAGGCCGGTACGAGATGACGCCGATGGCGCCGACGATGGCGGCCGGGAGCGTGATGATGCGCTGCGAGGCGGCCGCGATCATGTAGCCGCCGGAGGCGCCGATGCCGCCGACGAACCCGGCGACGGGCTTCTCGTTGCGCAGCCGCACGACCGAGCGCGTGATCATGTCGGCGCCAACGGCGGTGCCACCGGGCGAGTCGATGTTCAGCACGACGCCGCGCACGGACTGGTCGTCGCGGAGCCGCAGCAGCAGCCGCGAGAACTCCAGCGGGCGGACGGTGGGGCCGATCATGCCCTGCATGTCGACGACCGCCACCGCGGGCGGCCGGAGCCGACTCATTATCTCCACCGCAACCTCCTGATCGCTGGTCGAGTGTACGACAGCCGGACGCCGACGGCCCCGCACGTGGCATGGCCCGTTACGGGGCGCTAGTGTTGTGTGTGACACCTGTCACGGCCGCTCCCCGCGTTGACGCTAGAGAGGCGCCCACAGGTGCATAATGGTGTCTCCCGGTTGCTCCTCGTGCTGCTCGCGGCCCTCCTCGCCCTCGCATGCGACCGCGCGGCCGAGCTGATCCCCGGCTCCGACGAGACGCCAACGCCCACGCCGACACCCGCAGCCACCAGTCGGACGCAGACGCCCATCGTCGCGCCTGCTGCGTTGCGCATCTCCGGGAGCGCCGCGGCCAACCCGTCCGGGCCCCCCGCACCATCCGATGCCGACCTCGCACGCAGTGTCGTGCAAGTGCGCGTGGTCGACGCCGAAGGCGTCCCGCACACCGTCCGGGACGGGAGCGGCGTCATCGTCGACCGCGAGGAGGGGCTGATCCTCACCAGCGCCCTCGTCGTCGTCCCGCCGGGTGACGGCAGCGAGGAGGGCTACGAGATCCAGGTCGCCACGAACCCGCTGCCAGGCGGCGAGCCCCGGCTGACGCACAGCGCCGTCGTGGTCGCCTACGACGCCATCTCGGAGCTCGCGGTGCTCCGGCTGACCGGCCGGCTGGCGGAGGCGGAGCCCGTGGCCACCCAGAGCGATGACGAGGACTCAGACGATGCGGCCGAGCCGCCGCTACTCGACGAGCCCGCGGCCACGATCGGCGATGCAGGCGTGCTCAAGCGCGGCGATCCCCTGCGGATGTTCGGCCACCCGGGCCTGCATCCCTCGGGCGCCGACACGCCTCAGGCGGTGATGGTGACGGTCGCGACCCTCGTCGGCGTGCGGGCCGAGCCCGCGGCGGGCGAGCTGGCGTGGTTCACCACGGAGGCGCGGCTCCCGCACGGCAACGCGGGCGGACCCGTCTTCAACAGCGGCGGCGAGCTGGTCGGGATCTCGACACAGCTCGTCTACAGCCTCAACGCCCCGGTCTCGCACGTCCGCCCGGTCGTGCTGGCCGAAGACCTCATCGCGCGAGCGAGCGCTGGCGGCGACGAACGCCCGACGCGCCCGCTGATGCACCCCGGCGGCGCCCCGGGCACCTCGCTGCCGGGCGTCAGCGGCGACATCACGGTGACCCAGCCGCTCTTTGCCCTCGAAGCGCTCGGTGAGGGCGGGTCGCGGGCGCTGTTCGACTACGGGCGTCTGTTCCCGGCGGCGGCCCCGGAGCTCAACTACGAATTCGTCGTGCAGGGCGCGCCGGACGGCGCCCCGGTGCAGGAGCTGTGGTTCCTGGACGGCGTGTTCCAGGACGACCTCTCCGCCACCTACAACTGGCGGCTCGGCGCGTTCGCGCTCGTCTCGGACCGCCTCGCCTCGCCGAATCCCGCCGGGCCGCCGACGGGGGTCTGGCGGCTCGAGGTCTGGGTGAACGGCTCGTTGCGCGCGGCCTCGCGCGCCTACCTCGGGGTACAGCCCCCCGGCCCGTCCGTCAGCGACTTCGCGTTCGGCACCCGCCTGAGCCCGACGTACGGGCCCGCGGACTTGCCAACGGTGGGTGCGGAGCAGGTGCTCGCGTTCTTCGAGTACGAGGGCGCGAGTCTCGTCGAGCGGCTGAGCTGGGCGGTCTACCACAACAACCGCGAGTACTACCGCTCGCCCGAGGTGGAGTGGCGCGGCGGACCGAACGGCGTGTGGTGGGTCGGGATGTACGAGCCCGATGGCCTGGAACGCGGCCTGTGGCGGTTCCAGATCCTCTTCGACGGCGTGGTGCAGGGCACCGACAGTTTCACCCTGCGCTAATCCCGCCAGACCTTCACCCCAACCATCTCCCGCACTCAGGGGAGAGAAGAAGTCGGATCCGATCCCCTCTCCCCCCGGCGGGGGGAGAGGGTGAGGGTGAGGG
>VXTU01000131.1 GCA_009837285.1 Chloroflexota bacterium
GTTTTGAAGACCGCGGGCGCCACCGGACACCATCCACTCCCGCGCTGATTCTGCGGTCCCTGCCGCCGAGGGGCCCGCAGGGACGCGTCCGCAGCCCGATCTGGTCCGACGAGGCCACCGCCAGCGACCGCAAGATCGAGGGCTCAACAGCATGCAGCCCACCCCGGATCACGGTCCCCACATCGCTCGCAAGCTGAAGTCACTCTTGCAAAGAGGCAGGACACTGCCCGCAGCCACCGCGGGAGCACCAGAGGTCCTGGAGGTGGAGGAGGCCCTGGGCGTGCTGGGCGCCCGCGCCGCGTGGGGCGGGGCCGAGGAGGGTGGCGAGGGCGCGCGTGCGGCCGTAGGGGCGGGGCGCGGGCCAGCGCTCCGCCAGATCCGCGGTGGCGCGGGCGAGCGGGGCGTCGTCGTAGGCGGCGGCTGCGGCGGCCAGCAGGGGGAGCGCGGCGTTCCAGCCCACCTCGGCCGCCCGCGCAGCCCCGACGCCGCCGAGGGCGCCCTCGAGGCGGAACGCCGCGATCAGCGCGCGCGGCCGCGCCCCGCCGTCCACGGCGAGGTGGCGGAGGGAGCGCAGCACGTCGGGGGCGAGGGCTGCCGTGAGCCGAGCGGCGAGCGCGGCGCGCTGCTCCGGGGTCTCGCGGCGGCGGCCGGCGCTGCCGCGTAGCGCGGCGTCCAGCAGCGCGTCCCACGCGCCGCCCCAGCCGAGCGCTGTGGCCAGCTCCGCCGCGCGCCAGCTGCGCTCCGCGAGGCGGCGGCGGCCCTCGGCGCGCACGAGCTCAGCCGTGGCGGCGGGTCCACGCGCGCGGGCCGCGGCGGCGCAGGGCTCGACGCCCGAGGGGCCGCGCCGCACCAGGCGGCGGAGGCGGGCGGGGTCACGGCCCAGCGCGGGGCCGACCTCGACCGTGGGCGCGCTGCCCCCGCCCGGCAGGGCTTGAGGCGGACTGCCGGGCAAGGGCTGGGAATCGCCACGCAGCGGCCGGTCGTCCGTCCAGACGAGGTGCAGCACCACGTCCGCGTAGGCCGGATCCCCCAGGTGGCCGTGGTGCACGAAGTCACTCGCGGCGAGGTGGACCTCGACGTCCCCGCACAGCACGACGCCGTCCGGCCCGCCGAACGCGGCCTCGCGCACGTCCGGGCCGGGGCCGCGCCCGGCGCGGCCGGCGCGTAGCAGCGGCCACGGCAGCAGCTCCGCCGGGACACGGCCCAGCAGCCACAGTGCGACGAGCTCTCGCTCCTGCAGCGGGGCAGCGTGCGCGGGCGCCGCGGCAGGTGCGACCACGCCGCTACCCGTCCTCGCCCGCATCGGCGTCGGCGTCCGGGTGGTCGATGTCGCTCGCGTCGTAGTAGCCGGCCTGCTCGGCGACGAGGTGCAGCAGGCGCTGCGCCATGCGCCGCGGCTGGCGCGCGCCGGTCTCCCACTCGGATACGGTCTGCTGGTTGGTGCCCAGGCGGTCCGCGAAGGAGGCCTGCGTCTCGCCGAGGTGGCGGCGCAGCCGGCGCACGCGCCGCCCGGTGGCCCACTCGTCGCCGGGGCGCCCACCGCCCGGGTACTCGTCCCCGCCCGTCCGGTACCGTCCGGTCTCCTCCGCCATGCCTCCCATCGTACACGAATTCATGTACGTCTCGTACCCGCGCCCTCGACGGTCCGGGCGCTAGCACTCTCCCACATAGAGTGCTAAGCTACCGTTCGCCGCAGCGGTCCGGGCGTCGTCGTGCGCCCCCGCCGGCATCGAAGCGAGCACTCCGGTCGGGCCTCCGCCCCGTGGCGGCGCACACCGGACCAGGCAGGCAACCCAGGCAAGGGGGAGGAAACCGAAGTTGGCAACGTCAGTCGTCCCGCTCACCGATCACATCGTGCTGCAGTCCATCGAGGATGAAGAGATGACGGCCTCCGGGCTCGTCATCCCGGACTCGGCGAAGGAGAAGCCGCAGCACGGCAACGTCGTCGCCGTCGGCCCCGGCAAGATGAACGACGCCGGCGTCGTCGAGACCATCGACCTCGGCGCCGGTGACCGGGTCCTCTACCAGAAGTACACGGGCCAGGAGATCAACGTCGAGAACGAGGACTTCATCATCATCCGCTTCCAGGACGTCCTCGCGAAGCTCGTCGACGGCTAGGAGCAGCCAGGCATGCCCAACACCAAGGAGCTGAAGTTCGACGAGGAAGCGCGACACGCCCTCAAGGACGGCGTCGACATCCTCGCGAACGCCGTCGGCGTGACGCTGGGGCCGCGCGGCCGCAACGTCGTGCTCGACAAGAACTACGGCCCGGCCGTCATCACCAAGGACGGCGTCACCGTCGCCAAGGAGATCGAGCTCAAGGACCGCTTCGAGAACATGGGCGCCCAGCTCGTGAAGCAGGTGGCGGTCCGCACCAACGAGATGGCCGGTGACGGCACCACCACCGCCACCGTGCTCGCGCAGGCGATCTTCACCGACGGCATGCGTGTCATCGCCGCTGGCGCCAACCCCATGGCGATCCGCCGCGGCCTCGAGTACGGCCAGCGCGTGGTGACCGGCGAACTGCGTGGCCTCGCCTCGCCCGTCGAGGGCAAGGACACCGTCGCCGCCGTGGCCGGCATCGCCGGCAACGACCGCCGCATCGGCGACCTCATCGCCGACGTGATGGAGAAGGTCGGCAAGGACGGCGTCATCACCGTCGAGGACGGCAAGTCCATCGACGACGAGACCGAGTTCGTCGACGGCCTGCAGATCGAGCACGGCTTCATCTCGCCGCACTTCATCACCAACCAGGAGCGCCAGGAGTCCGTCATCGAGGACGCCTACCTGCTCGTCACCGACTACAAGTTCACCGCCGTCAACGACATCCTGCCGATCGTCGAGAAGGCGCTGCAGGTCACCAAGAACCTCGTCGTGCTCTGCGAGAACTTCGAGGGCGAAGCGCTGCAGACGATGATCGTCAACAACGTGCGCGGCACCCTCAGCTTCCTCGCCGTGCGCGCGCCCTCCTTCGGCGACCGCCGCAAGGCCTCGCTCGAGGACATCGCCGCCCTCACCGGGGGCACGTTCCTCACCGCCGACATGGGCCGCAGCATGCAGGATGCGCAGATCGCGGACCTCGGCCGCGCCTACCGCGTGGTCTCGGACAAGTCCCGCACCACGATCATCGACGGCTACGGCTCCGACGAGGCGGTGCAGGCACGCATCCGCCAGATCCGCGCGCAGATCGAGGACGCCTCCTCCGAGTACGACCGCGAGAAGCTGCAGGAGCGCCTCGCCAAGCTGGCCGGCGGCGTAGCCGTCATCAAGGTCGGCGGCGCCACGGAGACCGAGGTGCGCGAGAAGAAGTTCCGCGTGGAGGACGCCCTCTCCGCCACCCGCTCCGCCGTCGAGGAGGGCGTGGTGCCGGGCGGCGGTGTCGCCTACATCCGCGTCCAGGAGGCGCTTGCCAGCGCGGCCGACGCGATGGAGGACCCCGAGGAAGAGGTGGGCGTCCGCATCCTCCAGCGCGCGCTGGAGTCCCCGCTGCGCAAGCTCGTCACCAACGCCGGGCTCGAGGGCTCGGTCGTCGTCGACGACGTGCGCGGCGCCGAGACGAACACCGGCTACGACGTCGCCCGCGGTGAGCTCGGCGACATGTACGACCTCGGCATCCTCGACCCGGTGAAGGTGTCGCGCGCCGCGCTGGAGAACGCCGTCTCCGTCGCCGCGCTGATGCTGACCACCGAGAGCCTGGTGGGCGAGGCTCCCGAGCCGCTCCGCCAGGGTCCGGAGGTCACTGCCGGCCTCGCCGACCCCGCCGCCATGGGCGGCGGCATGCCGGGCGGGATGCCCGGCGGCATGGGGATCCCCGGCATGT
>VXTU01000017.1:0-14697 GCA_009837285.1 Chloroflexota bacterium
GACCAGGCTCATCGCAACGATGAGTGCTACGAGCAGGGCAAATTGCCTTCGTGCCTGGAGCAGAGAACCAATCATCATGCCTCCCTCAACCCATTCGAATCTGGCGATCGATTGGTGCGATTGTAACTACGACGCCCGTCTCACGGGATACCCCGATGGTTTCGAACCTACCAAGTCGGCCGCCTGGCCCGCGTGATCACTCGACGCTGAACGGCACGTCGCGCAGCGTCGCGATACCGCCGTCGCGGTACTCCCAGATCTCGATGTAGCCGGATGTCACGTCGCCCACGTCGTCCCAGTCGAGGTTGGTGGCGGCGCCCTCGTAGTTGATGTCGTCGCCCCGGCCGGCCGCCTCGAGGGCGGCGCGGACACCGTCGGGACCGGGAAGGAACGTGGCGCCCCCGGGCGTGGCGATACGCGTGAGGTGATCCCGGATTTCGATGCCGTTGGTCGAGCCTGCAGCCTGCACGGCCAGCGCGACGGCGATCACGGCGTCGTACGACTCGCGCAGGAACGCCGTCGAAGGCAGCTCGCCGTACTCGGCCAGGTAGGAGGCGTCCCACTCGTCGCTGGCGGGGGTCGCGGGACCGCTTCCCGGTGCCGTGCCCCTGGAGCCGTTGAGGTGTTCGGCGCCGATCGCGCCGATGAGCTCCTCGCTCCGGGTGCCGTCGACGAAGAGGAACCGCGTGAAGATCCCTTGCTCGATGGCCTCGCGCAGGAACACCTGCGCCTCCTCCGGGAACGCGATGGCGACGAGGACCTCAGCGCCGCCCGCGGCAGCTTGCTGCAACTCGGCGAGGTACGAGGGCTGACCCTTCGCGGCGTACGCCACTGCTGCCACGTCGCCGTCGAACGCCTCGGCGAACGCGTCGGAGAGGCCCTGCCCGTAGGCGTCGTCGCGGAACAGCACCCCGACGCTCGTGAGCCCCTCGTCGGCGGCGAGCTGGGCGAGCACCGCGCCCTGCGCGGCGTCCGAGATGGTCGTGCGGAACAGGTAGCCGTCGTCGTTGGCGGTCGAGAGTGCCGGGGAGGTCGCCGACGGGGAGATCACCGGGATGCGCGCCTCACGGGCAACGCTCGAAACGACGGCGAGCGTGACCGTGCTGGAGAGCGGTCCAACGATCGCGTGCACGCCCTCGACGTCGATCAGTCGACGCGCCTCCTCGACGCCTTGTGTCGGGTCGACGCGCGTGTCGCCGGTCACCAGGACGACCTCCTGGCCGTTGACTCCGCCCGCCTCGTTGATGTGCAGCACGGCGAGCTCGAAGGCGCTCATGGTGGGTTCGGCGAACTCTGCGATCGGGCCCGAGAAGTCGACGAGCACGCCGATGCGGAACTGCTCTTCCTCGTCATCGCCGCACGCGGCGGCGAGCGCACTCACGGCCACGACGAGCGCTGCGAGCAAGAGCAGTGGCGCCGGGAACCGCAAGCTCATCGACACGTCGCACCTCCTGTGGTGGATCTCATAACGTTTGTGGAGAGACAGTATCTCACGATCGCCACGGCGTACGCGCGATCGTGCACGTCCCTCGCTCCCACGACGGGGGCGGCGATACCCTCACACCATGACGGACGAGACCGCGCGGACGCGGCTGCCGGGCGTCGAGGGCCTGCATCGCGACGATGCGGCCACGGTTGCCGCGCACTCAGATGCAATGAGCGCACACGCGAACGAGTCGCACTGGTGGAATCACGCCTCATTCATGCTGCCGCTGATCGGCTTCCTCGTGCTGATCATCCCCGGGCTGCTGTTCGGGTGGGCGGAGGCGACCGGGTTCGGGATCTTCCTCGGCGTGGTGCTGGTGTTGCAGCTGCCCGTGGTCTGGTTCACGTGGCGCGGCACGGCGACCGCGATCGTGCTCACCGAGACGGGTGCGCTGGCGCTGCACCGCGGCGTGGTGCGGCGCGAGGTGCGCTGGAGCGAACTCGAGCGCATCGAGCGGGTCGAGACGTTCGGGAACGTGCGCTGGAAGCTCGTCGAACGCGGCGGCGAGCACATCAGCATCGAGGGCGAGATCGCGGACATCCCCGCGCTGATCGAGCGTGCGAGCGAGCTGTCGGGTGTGGAGCCCGACGGCTCATAACACCAGATTCCATTCGTGGTATAGATGCCGCACCGTGGTATAGAATGTGCTCCGTGGTATGGTCGCATCAGGAGGGCGAGATGCCCGTGACCAAGATCGACAAGAACGGGCGGGTGTTCATTCCAGCGGAGTACCGGAAGGAGCTCGGGCTCAACCCGGGCGACCGCGTGGTGGTGCAGCTGGACGGGCACGAGCTGCGGATCCTCTCGCAGCTCGAGGGGATCCGCCGCGCCCAGGAGATTGTTGCACGCTACATCCCGCCGGACCGCTCCCTCGTGGATGAGCTTATCGCGGAGCGTCGGGCCGAGGCGGCACGTGAGTAGCGCTGTGCTCGACGCCTCGGCGCTGCTCGCGTGCGTCCACCACGAGCCGGGCGAGGAGGTCGTCATCGACGCGCTGTTGGACGGCGCCATGATGAGTTCGGTGAACTTCTCGGAAGTCGTCGCGCGCCTCTCCGACGCCGGGATGCCGGCCGAGGAGATTCGCGCGACGCTCGCTTCGTTTGAGCTGGCGGTCACTCCGTTCGACGAGGATGCTGCGCTGGCGGCCGGCCTGCTTCGGCCCGCCACGCGGCGCGCAGGGCTCTCACTTGGCGATCGAGCGTGTGTGGCCCTCGCGATGAGGGAGGGGCTGCCGGCGCTCACGGGCGACCGCGCCTGGCGTGATGTCGGGTCCACGCTGGGGGTCGAGGTCGAGGTCTTCCGCTAGCACGCCTTTTCGCGCATACGCACGCGCAGATAGACGAACGAGCGTTCGTTCGGCTACCATGCCGCCGTGCAGTGCTCCCAGTGCGATACCGACTGGCCCGCCGGCGCGCCCAACTGCCCCGGCTGCGGCGCGTTCGCCGACGAGCCCCCGCCGCTCCTCGACCTCGACGCACCGTCGGCGGCTGAGGCGTTCGAGGCGCCTGTAGTGCAGGCCCGGGAACGCGCCGACGCGCCGCCTCGCCAGTACCGGCTGGCGACCAACGGCCGAGACGCGCCCTTGCCCGCCCCGACGGCCGAGCTGCCACGCGGCGTCGAGCGGTACCGCGAGCTGCTGCAGGAGCGCTTCGGATACCCCGACTTCAGGCCCGGCCAGGCCGAGGTGCTCAAGCGCCTCGCCGACTGCGACGTGCTCGGGGTTATGCCCACGGGTGGCGGCAAGAGCCTGTGCTACGTGTTGCCCGCGCTCGAAGTCGGCCGCGCGCTCGTCGTCTCGCCGCTGATCGCGCTCATGCAGGACCAGGTGGAGGCGCTGCAGGGTGCGGGCGTCGCCGCCGACTACATCAACTCGACCCTCTCGGCGCGCGAGCAGCACCGCCGCTTCGTCGACTTCACCGAGGGACGCACCGCGCTGCTCTACGTGGCGCCGGAGCGCCTCGCGAACCCGCGGTTCGTCGCCGGTCTGCAGCGCGCGGGCGTCCGCCTGCTCGTTGTCGACGAGGCGCATTGCATCTCCGAGTGGGGGCACGACTTCCGGCCCGACTACCTCGCGCTCGGCGTGGCGCGAGCGCAGCTCGGCGAGCCGCGCACGCTGGCGCTGACCGCGACCGCCGACGCCACCGTGCGCCGCGACATCCTCGTGCGCCTCGGCATCGCGGGTGCGAGCGAGGTGGTCACGAGCTTCGACCGCCCCAACCTGCGCTTCGCCGCACAACAGATGGACGCCGCGGGCGACCGCCTGGACTGGCTCGTGCGCTACACGCGCGCGCGCAACGGCCAGCGGGGTATCCCCGCGTCCCAGGGAGCACAGTCCGGCATCGTCTATGCGCGGACCCGCCGCAACGTCGAGGAGACCGCAGAGGCGCTGCAGGCCGCCGGGATACGCGCCGAGGCGTACCACGCGGGGATGCCCGGGCAGCTGAGGGCGTCGCGCCAGCGACGCTTCACCACCGGCGAGACCCCGGTCATCGTCGCGACGAACGCGTTCGGGCTCGGCATCGACAAGCCGGACGTGCGCTTCGTCGTGCACCTCGGCATGCCGGGACGCCTCGAGTCGTACTACCAGGAGGCGGGCCGCGCGGGCCGCGACGGTGAACCGGCGGAGTGCACGCTGCTGTACGCCCGCCGCGACGTGGGCCTGCAACGCCGCTTCATCGCACAGGCGCACCCAGACGACGAGCAGGTGCGTCGAGCGTGGCAGCGCCTGGTCGAGCTCCAGCGCTTCGCGCCCGACCGCCCGCTGCCGCCAGCCGACGCCGCCGACGCAGGGGGCGGCGAGGGCTGGCCCGTCACGCTCGCGGCGCTGCGCGCCTCGGAGCTGGTGGAGCCCGGGGCGCTGCGGCTCACGACCCTCGACCCGCACGCGCCGATCGACACGCAGCCCATCGAGGAACGGCGCCGACACGCCGAGTCGCGACTGAGCCAGATGGTCGAGTACGCGGAGACGACCGGGTGCCGTCGGGCGCTCGTGCTGCGCTACTTCGGCGAGGAGCCTCGGGCGGCGGACTGCGGCGGCTGCGACAACTGCACGCAGACCACGCGCCGCGAAGCCCCGGCGTACCCGGGCGAGCTGTTCGACGCGATCCTCGACCTCCGCTCGCGCATCGCGTACGACACGGGCCGCCCGCCGTACACCGTGTTCGAGGAGCGCACCGCGCGCGAGATCGCGACGTACCGGCCCCACGATGATGCGGCGCTCCTCGCGACGTGGGGCATGGGAGAGACGCGCGTGCGCTGGTTCGGGGCGGACCTGCTCGCGCTCGTCCGCGCCTGGGAGTCTGAGCACCCCGATGCCCCCGCCCCGCCGCACCGACCCGAGCCGAAGGCGGCCTCCCGCCGTCGTCGCGCGGAGGCCGACGAGACGGGCCCCGAGGTCGCGTTCGACGACCCGTTGTACGAGCGACTACGCGAGTGGCGCCGGGACCGAGCGCGCAGTGAGGGCGTGCCCGCGTACACGTTCTTCACCGACCGCAGCGCGCGTGAGCTCGCCGCGCGGCGGCCGGACAGCCGGGAGGCCCTACTCGGCGTGTGGGGGCTGGGTGACGCGCGCGTCGAGGCGTTTGGGGACGAGCTGCTGGCGCTCATCCGCGCGCACTGCGGGCAGGACACGGAGACTCGGGGCGACGGAGCACAGATGCCACTTGCGGCGGCCGCTCAGGGCGGGCATGCTTGAGGCGCACTGAGCACACACCCTCAGTCAGCCATGGCGCGAGGATCACGCGCCGGCGAGGACCAGGAGGATTCGATGGCATTCACGATGACCGTCACCGAGAACGCCGCGCAGCGGCTCGGGCTGATCATCAACCAGCAGCGCGAGGACGACACGCAGGGCCTGCGCATCTTCTCGCGCGGCGGCGGCTGCGGCTGCAGCGGCCCCTCGTTCGCGATGGGCATCGACGCGCCAACCGCTGAGGACAACGTCCTGGACGTCCACGGCGTGCGCATCATCGTCGACCCGGTGACCGCCCCGAACCTCGAGGGCGCATCGATCGACTACAGCGAGGACGACCTGATGCGGAAGGGCTTCACCATCGACGCCCCGAACGTGCAGCCCGCCGGAGAGGGCGGCGGTGCCTGCGGCTGCGGCCACGGGGGTGGCCACTAGGTCCCACCACACGGCACTCAACCGGACGGCCGCCGCGAGGCGGCCGTTTGCGTTGCCCCGCACGCCTCGACTCCCGGCTATCGCGATCGTGAAGGCCCCTTGTTCGGGGCGGTCCGAGAGCGCACGCTGAAAGTACCGTGCTCCACGACCTTCGCGAATGGCTCGTCGCATGGGCGGATAGCCCGGCCGGGCCGATCGCGCTCGGGCTGATCACCGCCGCCGAGGCAGTCTTCTTCCCGATCCCGCCCGACCCGCTGCTGATCGCCCTCGCGCTGCGCGACCCCGACTCCGCGCTGCTGCTCGCGGGGCTGACGACGGTCGCGTCGACGGCAGGGGGTCTCGTCGGACACTGGCTGGGCGTGCGGCTCGGGCGACCGGTGCTGCAGCGCTTCGGCGGCGGCAATGTCGGTCGAGCGGAGGCGATGTTCGCGCGCTACGGCTTCTGGACAGTCGTCGTCGCCGGACTCACGCCCATCCCGTACAAGGTCTTCACCATCACGGCAGGCGTGCTCGGCCTACCGCGACTGCAGTTCGTGGTCGCCTCGCTCGTCGGGCGGGGACTCCGCTTCGGAGCATTCGGCGTCGCAATCTTTCTGTGGGGCGATCGGCTCCAGACGTTCCTCGAGGAGCAGTTCGACATCGTCGTGCTCGCCCTGACGGGCGGCCTCGTGGTGGTCGCCGCAGGCTGGCTGCTGTGGTCCCGGCTGCGACGGGACCGCGACACCGCTCGCGTATGATGCGGCGATTGTGAGGGTCGATCCTTGACCACCCAGCCTGCTTCGTCATCCGCTGCGCCTCTCGAAGTCGACGCCCGAGCGCGGCGCCTGATCGTCCTGGGAGCGATGCTCGCGCTGTTCGTCGGGGCACTCGACGCAACGATTGTGGCCACGGCCGTCCCGAGCATCGTTGGCGACCTCGGAGGCATCGACCTGCTCGCGTGGGTGTTCACCGCCTACCTGCTGACGTCGACGGTGACGCTGCCGCTGGCGGGCAAGACCGGCGACCTGTTCGGTCGCAAGCCGCTCTTCCTGGTGGCGGTCGTGGTCTTCGTCGCCGCCTCGATGCTCGCGGGCGCCGCGCCCTCGATGGAGGCGCTGATCGGCGCACGGGCGCTCCAGGGCATCGGCGCGGGGCTGATCTTCGCGACGACCATGGCCGTCATCGCCGATCTCTACTCGCCCCTCGAACGCGGGCGGGTGCAGGGCGCGGTCGCCGGGGTATTCGGGATCGCCTCGGTGATCGGGCCGACGATGGGCGGCTGGATCACGGATGTGTCGACGTGGCGGTGGATCTTCTTCCTCAACCTGCCCGTGGGCGCCGTCGCGTTCGTGGCGATCCTGTTCCTCATGCCGTGGACGCGGCCGCCCCGCGAGGGCGAGCCGCGTATCGACTTCGTCGGCGCCGCGCTGCTCGCCATGGCTGTCGTGCCGTTCCTGCTGGCGATGGTGTGGGGCGGCGACCGCTACGAGTGGGTCTCGGTCGAGACGGCGGGCCTCCTCGCCATCTCGCTCGTAGCGCTTGCGGGGTTCGTGGCCGTCGAGGCGCGCGTGGCGGAGCCGCTGGTGCCGCTGTTCCTGTTCCGCAACAAGGTGTTCGCTGTCTCGACGGTGCTGCTCCTGCTGACCGGAGCGGGCATGTTCGGCGTGCTCACGCTACTCCCGCTCTACCTGCAGGGCGTGACGGGCGCCTCGGCGCGGCTCTCGGGCACACTCATGACCCCGATGATGATCGCGGTGCCGATCTCGGCCGCGTTCGCCGGGCAGATGATGAGCCGCACCGGCCGCTACAAGATCCTGCTCATCGTCGGCATCGTCGTCCTGTCGGCGGGGATGTTCTCGTTCGCGACCGTCGACGAGGAGACAGGCCGCGTCGAGGCCATCGTGCGGATGGTCGTGATGACGCTCGGCCTTGGTGTGACGCTTCCGCTGCTCCAGGTGGTGGTCCAGAACGCGGTGCCGTTCAGCGTCGTCGGGGTGGCCACGGCCAGCGTGCAGTTCTTTCGCCAGATCGGCGGTACGCTCGGAGTCGCGATACTCACCGGCATCATGGTCGGGAGGTTCCGCGAAGGTCTCGACGAGGCGGCCTCGGGCCTGCCCGCCGTGCTGGACGACCCGAGCGCGCTGCTCAACGAGTCGGTGGTGGCCGGCCTCCAGCAGCGCTACGAGGCGAGCGCGACGGCCGCCGACCCGGCGTTCGAGGTCGTGCTGGCCGCGGCGCGAGTGTCGCTGGCGGACGCGATCAGTGTGGTGTTCGTCGTTGGCGGGGTGATCGTGGCATGCTCGCTCATCGCGGCTATCGTGCTGCCGGAGCTGGAGCTGCAGAGCACGTCACCCGCGGAGATGGCGCGACGCGAGGCCGCGGAGCGCGCAGCGACGGGAGAAGGGGGAAGTCAGGATGCATGAGGCCCTGCGCACGCTCGACGAGATGCGCCCGCTGCGCAACCCGGTGCTCATCGCCGCCTTTTCCGGGCTGAACGACCACGGCGGCGCGGCCATGGCGACCCTCGACCACCTCTGCGAGGCGTGGGGCGCACGCGACCTGGCGGAGATCGAGCCGGAGCCGTTCTTCGACTTCACCGTCCAGCGCCCAACGGTGCGCGTCGACGGAGACCAGCGCCGCATCGACTGGCCGATCCCCCGCTTCCGCGTCGCGTCGCCCGAGGGCTCCAGCCGCGACTTCGTGCTGTTGTCGAGCGCCGAGCCGCACCTGCGCTGGCGTACGTTCACGGAGATCATCGCCGAGGTGATGGAGGCGACGGGCGCGACGACCAGCATCACCATCGCGGCCCAGGCCGCGGCCACCCCGCACACGCGCCCGCTGCCCGTCACGCTCTCCGCCTCGCACGACGACTTCGAGCAGCAGTTCGGGCTCGAGGTGCCGGAGTCGCGCTACGAGGGGCCGACCGGGATCGTCGGCGTGCTCAACCTGTCGCACCGGTCGCGAGGCTGGCGAAATGCGAGCCTGTGGGCGCAGGCGCCGCACTACCTCTCGACCGGGCCCAACCCGGGGGCCATCACGGCGCTGGTCGAGGTCCTCGATCGCGGCTTCGGGCTCCAGACCTCGCTCGCGGCGGTCGAGGCGCAGGCCGCGGACTTCGAGGAGGAGGTGCGCCAGGCGCTCGCCGAGTCGAGCGAGGCGGCCGACTACATCAAGAACCTCGAGGAGCAGTACGACGAGAACCAGAGTCGCCGGCCGGCCCCCCCGGACGAGGGCGGCGGCGAGCTGCCGTCCGCCGAGGACCTGCTGAGCGACCTGGAGGGGTTCCTGCGCGACCAGCGCGACGAGTAGAGAGCGCGGGCTCGAAGCCCACAGGCGGCGGCGACGCGTGGCGCCTAGCGTGGCGTACACTCTCGACCGACAACGCAAGGGAGCCGGACGCGTGGCGAGCGAGCAACTCGTGGTGATTGAGCTGCCCGAGGGCGGGAAGCCCCGCATCATCCTCGACCGCGAGGAGTTGCCGCTGCTGCGCGGTGACGGCGATACCGACTACCGCTGCGGCGCCTGCGACATCCTGCTCGCCGAAAAGGTCTGGCAGTGGGAAGTCCGCAACGTCGTCTTCCGCTGCCGCACATGCGGGGCGGACAACGAGGTCCGCAAGTAGCAGCGGCCCGCCCACACCGGGGGCGCTTCTGAGCCAGCTCGCACGACCCGCACCGACCCGCACCGCCGAGGCGCCCAACGGACAGGCCCCGGCGAACGGCGCCGCGCCGCGCGTGATGGCGGGTGGGCCTCCCGGCGGGGGGCGCGGTGGCCCGGGTGGTCCCGGCGGACCGCAGCGACCGCGCGGCTTCTCGATCCGCACCTTCGAGTCGCTCAAACACCGCGGGTTCCGCTGGTTCTTCCTCGCCTCGCTCGCCGCGATGGCGTCGCTCAACATGCAGATCCTCGTGCGCGGCTTCCTCGCGTTCGAGCTCACGAACTCGTTCTCGGCCCTCGGGGCGATGGGCATCGCCAGCGCCGTGCCGATGTTCACGCTGTCGGTCTTCGGCGGGGTGCTGGCGGACCGGGTCTCGAAGAAGCGCATCATGCAGGTGTCGCAGACGATCTCAGGGGTCCTCGCCATCGGGATCGGGCTGCTCGTGCTGTCCGGTCAGCTGCGCTACGAGCACCTCTTCATCACCTCGATCGTGCAGGGTGTGGTGCAGGCGATGATGCTGCCCGCCTCGCAGGCGATGGTGCCCGAGGTGATCGGGCGCCAGGGCATGATGAACGCCATCTCGCTCAACGCGGCCGGCATGAACTTCGTGCGGCTGCTCGCCCCGGCCGCGGGCGGCTTGCTGATCGCGCTCATCGGTGCGGCGTCGGTCTACTTCCTGATGGCGGGCACCTACGCCCTCGCCGTGGTGCTGCTTGTCCCGGTCTCAGCTGCATCGGCGCTGCGCCCGCAGCGCCTCGTCGCGCTGATCTCGCACGCCGGCATGGCGCAGGACACGCCGCCCGCGAAACGGTGCCGGACCGGGCGGCCCGGCCGGACCGCCGATGCGTCGAGGGCCCGCCGAGGGCGGCGTCGGCGCGGCCATCAGGGCCGGGTTCGCCGACCTCGGCGAGGGCGGGCGCTACATCTGGCGCGACCGCAACATCTTCCAGCTGCTCACCGTGAACTTCCTCACGGCGATGCTCGGCATGCCGTTCATGGTCATGCTCCCCGGCTACGTCGCCGAGGTGTACGGCGGTGGCGCCGACGCGCTCGGGCTCATCGTCGGCGTGAGCGGCGCGGGCGCGCTCGCCGGCGCCCTCGTAGTGGCCTCGCTGCCGGAGAAGCGTCGAGGCGTCCTGATGCTGCTCTCCGCCGCGCTGATCGGCGCCTCGCTCATGGCTTTCGTGAGCACCGACTCGTACCTGCTCGGCTGCGTGTTCATGGCGACGGCCGGTGTCGGCACGGCCGGGCGGCAGGCCCTCAGCGCGGTGCTGGTGCAGACCCACGTCGAGGACGAGTACCGAGGCCGCGTGATGGCGGTCTTCATGACGCAGATCAGCCTGATGCTCGGCGCGGCGTTCTTCGTCGGGCTGTTCGCCGAGGTGGTCGGGGTGCGCCCCGCGCTCGGGAGCCTCGGCGCGGTGCTGGTCGTGATGATCGCCGCATTCCTGGCCCTCTCGCCGACGCTGCGACGGATGACGTAGCCCCGGCCGACTACGGTGTCACGCCGCACCCCGCTGCGCCGAGGGCGCCGCAGTCTCCTCGCTCAACGTCGCACTCGCCCGCGTGAAACCATCCCCGTACGCGAGCGCAAACGCACCCGCCGACGGGACGAACGCGGCGGCGTCGTCCGCATCGCAAAGCAGCTCCATGGCCGCCTCGACGGCCTCGATCTGCGCCGACCGGTAGTCGCGCAGCTCGTCTGGAACGTCGATGTCGCGGAGCTCGTCGAGCAGGTCCTCGAGCGCCTCGCGCACTTCCTGGTTCGTCCACGTGCCTTCGGAGAAGTCGACGCGCCGGGCCGCCTCGCAGAGCGCCTCCGCAGCCTCCGCCAACGAGGGCTCATCGGTCGATGCGCCGCAGGCGAGCGTCAGGACGGCGAGCGCGGCGAGGGCCAGACGAGCGCCTCGCGCGAGAGACGGCATGGCGAGGGCGCTCGCGGTGGGAGGCCGCTACCCGGAGACCTCGCGCAGCGCGATCACCGGGATCGGGCGGGTCGTCCGCGACTGGTACTTCTCGTAGCGGTCCGCGGCGGACGTGATGCGCGCGAAGCGGTGCCGCCGCTCGGCTCCGACCAGCGGCTCGGCGCGCATCGTGTGCCACCCCGCGCGCGTCTCCACCTCGACCATCGGGTTGGCGACGAGGTTGTGGTACCAGTCGGGACTGGTCGGCCCCCCATTGTTCGAGGCGATGATGAGCACGGTGCCGCGGTCCTCGAGGTACAGCAGCGGCACCGTCCGCCGCATGCCCGTCCTCCGGCCGGTGGTGGTGAGGAGCAGCACGGGCAGGCCGAACTTGCCCATCACGCGGCCTCGGGTGCGTCGGAAGACGAAGATGTGGAAGGGGACGAAGAAGCGGAGGAAGAGTGTCATGCGCGCCCTCCTGTGTTGAGGTGAGGTATCATCCGGCCTCGTTCGAGGTTCTTGCCGAACCGTTGGTTCAGGGCGGAGACGCCTCCGTGGTCGTCGCCATTATGACGCGGGTGCTATCACCATGACCCACATGCTGCGACCGGACGGTGAGGCTGCGCGTCTCCGCGCGGGACTGCTGCTGCTGGTGGTGCTGGGCGTCGTCGGCACCGCGCTCGCGCTGGCATTCGACCGTCACTGGCAGAGCCCCTGGCAAATGGCGCCGTGGGTGACGCTCGGCGCCATCAGCGTCGCCTGGATCGCCCTCGTCCTTCGTCCGACGGCGTCCACGGTCTGGCTGGTTCGCGCCGTCGCCGTGCTGACCATCGTGGTCGCCGTGCTCGGGGTCTGGCAGCACGCCGAGGCGAACTACGACGCGGGCCCGACCGGGCACGACCACGCCACGGACCACGGGACTACCTCGGCCGACGGCGCCGACAGCGAAGACGACGACGCGTCGAGTGACGGCCACGACCACGACCACGACGACGCGTCGAACGACGGCCACCACGACGACGAGGACGCGTCGAGCGACGACCACGACCACGACCACGACCACGACGACGCGTCGAGCGACGGCCACCATGACGACGAGGACGCGTCGAGCGACGGCCACCACCACGACGACGAGGATGCGGCGGGCGCCGCCACCGGGTCCGACACGGCCGAGATGGCATCCAGCGACGTGACCTTCATGGATGCGATGACGGGCTCCGCCGGCCACGCCCCGGTGCCCGCGGCGCTCGCGATCGTGCCGGTCGGCCTCGCGCTTGCCCTCGCCACGATCGGTATTGGTAGGCGGCACAGGTTGTCCGACGACTAGAGCTGTGGCAGGCTCGCTGCCCGTACACCAGCGAACTCGTCGAGCCGGTGGATACCACCGGCTCGTTCGTGCGGGAAATCGCGCGGAGTCCGAGTCGGCGACAGTCGGCCACACGTACCGAACGCCGCCCGACGTTCCGGTCGGCGACGGGAACCAACCCCGGCCGACCAGGGAAGAAAGGCCACAAGTCGCGCTCGAGGCGAGAGCCTCCGGCCGCGCCCGCTCAGATGGGTCCTCTCCTCACGCTCGTGCTCGTCCTGATAGGCGCCGGCTGGTCGGCGCATGACCTGGATATGGCGCTGTGCGTGGTGATGGAGGAGTCCGAGGGCTTCGCGGCCGCCCACCTCTCGAACGAGCAGGAGGACAGCCGCGGACTGTTCCAGCTCAACGTGCGGGTGTGGGGCGATGGTGAGTGGCCGGGCGCCGCCAATCGCCCCATCCCGCCCCTCGACGCCGACGCCGCGTTCGACCCGCTCTACAACGCCCGCTACGCGCTGGTGGTGTTCGAGAAGTGGGGTTGGGAGCCGTGGAGCACGTCGGAGGCGTGCGCGCAGGTTGCGCGCGGCGGTCCCGCAACGGTGTGGACGCACCTTTTCGACGGTCAACTCGGGTGGTGAGCCAGGGCCCCGGGAATCGTGGGGTGACGATGGGCTCGGGACGGCCCGTTCGACGCGATGACTAGCACGGCGCCGGGCGTCCCCTTGGTATGGCAGCGGCGCGGTGTGTCGCTGCCCGAGGCTCCGGGCGGGTAGCAATGACTGGTCCTGTCGTCGGCGCGTAGTACCGGACGTCAGTCCACGGGATCGAGCGGGAACTCCGTCTGTCGCGGTGTTGATTCCCTGGCACCGCTTTCTCGGCGGCGCTCGCGAGCGTGCCGTAGCCGGAAACGCAGTTGGGCTGGAGGTGCTACGTAGTGCTCCATGCGCCGCAGCGCTGCCTCAGTGTAGAAGTTGAATAGCGAGTCGAAGACCTCGGTCGCCCGCGCGGTCGTTTGCAGCTTTCTCAAGGCCCCATCAACCAAGAAGTAATCGTGCCCACTCCTGGCGAGCTGGAATGCGTTTCCATTAGTGAGCACTAGATCGAGAGGCTCGGTCAGCTGGCCGAGTTCCGCGACGCGTGCCGGGTGTGCGACCCCATTAATCACGAGGCGCCTGATGACGGTCGCCCGTGAAATGAATGCGGGGAGAGCCTTGCACACGTGGTGCCATGTCTCGTCATCGTCGGCACTCTGAAGATCCAAGAAAACGGAGGAGAGGCCGTAGTCCTCAACCCAGCCCGCGACAAAGTCGGCATGCTTCGAGTCGATGAACCCTACTGCAGGAACCGCCTGAACGCCGGCTTCATGTAGAGTCCGGTACAGCTGCAGGTTCCGCGAACGATTTGCGAGCCATTCGATCGTCGGTCGGCCACGGTATATCGAGAATGCCGGTCCCAAGACGATGTCGACTCCAGCGTCTGTAAGCGCGTCGACGAAGCGGAGCGGGTCCTTAAACACCGCCTCTAGGCGCTTATCAACGGATGTGCCTACGAGGACTACGGTTGACGCGCCGAGCTCTCTCAGCATGCGCGCTCTTTTGATGCCACCGTCGTACGACTGGCCACCAAGGGATACGAACTTGCTCAGAGTAAGCGCAGTCGCGCACGGCACCTTCTTGAGGAGTGGGGTGTAGGGCTCAACCTGGGGGATATACGGAGCGAGATCCACCGACGGCGTTTGCGGCAGTTCCGATGGCAATCGGAAATCGTCAAGCTCGTCGAGAATCGCGGGTAGGTCGGGAGAATGGTGTGAAAGCGCGGAGCAATCCGGTACCTGAAGTTCCAGCGGCCTGCACGCGCGGTCGAAGTCGCCGCGGTCAGGGCAGTCGGCAACTGGACATCGCGCGCACGGCAGCGGGAAGAGTGGCGGTTGGTTACAGGGGGCTTCCAAGCAGCACTACCGCTCGACCTAGCGCAACGGTCGTTACGCGACCCTCGTACGGACTACCTGCCTCGTGGCAACGAACAATTGTCTGCCGTACGCCCGCTTCCTCCACATGCGCGATGACCTGGCCGAGCCGCTGTAGTCGCACCGCGCCCTCGCGCACGTGGACCGACACGTGGTCGTCGATGCTCAATGGAACGTCGGCAGGAATCGGGATCTCAATTTCTATCAGCGGGCACAGATCTGGCGGAGGCTGCGCTCCGACGCGTGGCGGCCGCCGCGGCTCAATCGGCGTG
>VXTU01000017.1:14707-22262 GCA_009837285.1 Chloroflexota bacterium
GCGTGGGCTCGCCCTTCGGCACCTTGACCATGCGGCTCTCTCCTTGCGTAAACGCGCGCCGACGGTCCAGTCGTGTGGGCGTTCTACAAGACCTTGCGAACTCGCCGCCACGAACTTGTGGCGCTGAGCCGTCGTTGCTCAGTGGGGAGCGAGGAGGCGAACAACTGATTCAATGGTAGCACGGGCGTTTTGGTGAGTCGATCGTCACTGGCAGATGCTGCTGGATCAGAGTTTCAACGGGGGGTTGGCTGGGGACCAGGGAGTCGAACCCCGACCTACTGATCCAGAGTCAGCCGTCCTACCATTAGACGAGTCCCCAGCGGTCAATCCACCCTAGCAAACACCCGCCCCCCGGTCACGATCCCGACTCGCCACCTTCGACGCCCTCGCCACCCTCGACGCCGTCCGGGGCGTCCGAGGGGTACGCCGCGGCGAGGACGGGGACGGCGGCGCGCATGCGGGCGAGGGACGGGCCCGCGCCGACGATCTCCATCGTCTCGAAGAGCGGGGGCGTGATGCGCTTTCCGGTCACGGCGACGCGGCACAGCATGAACAGGTCGCCGGCGCGCAGGCCCAGCTCCTCGGCGAGCGCGCGCAGGGCTGCCTCGATCGGCTCGGCGCGCCAGTCGGTGGCGAGGGGTTCGAGGGCGGCGACCGCCCCTTCGAGCGCCGGGGCGGCGCGCTCCGTGGTCTTGCGCATGCCGCGCGCGATGAACTCGCCGGGTTCCGCCACCTCGACGTCGTCGACGAAGAAGAAGTCGGTCATCGGCGCGACCTCTGAGAGCAGCTTCACGCGCTCCTGGATGAGCGGCGTGAACGCGTCGACGAGCCCGGCGTCGAGCGGGCGCGCGACCTCGGCGGGCAGGTCGTCGTCGAGGCGCTCCGTGAAGCGGCCGGCGAGGTCGCCGAGCGAGAGCGAGCGCATGTAGACGCCGTTCATCCACTCCAGCTTCTCGGTGTCGAACGTCGCGGGCGCGGGGTTGAGGCGGGCGAGGTCGAACGACTCGATGAGCTCGTCCTGCGAGAGGATCTCGGTGGAGCCGTCGGGCGCCCAGCCGATGATGGCGAGGAAGTTGCACAGCGCCTCCGGCAGGTAGCCCTCGTCGGCGTAGTCGAGCACGGACTTGGCGCCGTGGCGCTTGGAGAGCTTGCCGCCGTCGGGGCCGAGGATGACCGGCGTATGCACGAAGACGGGGGGCTCGTAGCCCAGCGCCTCGAACAGCCGCACGTGGCGGGGCGTCGACGGGATCCACTCGTCGCCGCGCGTGACGTGCGTGATCTCCATCGCGTGGTCGTCGACGACGTGTGCGAGGTGGTAGGTGGGGAAGCGGTCCGACTTGAGCATGACGAAGTCGTCGAGCACGCGGTTCTCGTACGTGATGGGCCCGCGGATCATGTCCTCGAACGTCGTGGAGCCCTCCTGGGGCATCTTGAAGCGGACGACGCACGACTCGCCCGCCGCGGCGCGGGCCGCCGCCTCGTCCGGGTCGAGGCCGCGGCAGCGGCCTGCGTAGCCGGGGGGCTGCCCGCTGGCGCGCTGCTGCTCGCGCATCTGGCGCAGGTCGTCGGGCGTGCAGAAGCAGTGGTAGGCGTCGTCGGCGGCGAGCAGGCGGTCGGTCGCCTCGTGGTAGCGTTCGAGGCGCTCCGACTGGACATACGGCCCGTACGGGCCGCCCTCCTCGGGGCCTTCGTCCCACTCCATGCCGAGCCAGCGCAGGGAGTCCTCGATGCGCTGGAGCGAGCCCTCGACGGCGCGCGACTGGTCGGTGTCCTCGAGGCGCAGCACGAAGGCGCCGCCGAGGCGGCGGGCGTGGAGCCAGCTCCACAGCGCGGTGCGGATGTTGCCGACGTGCGGGTCGCCGGTGGGGCTGGGCGCGTAGCGCAGTCGTACGGTCACGCGGCATCTCCCTCGGCGTGCGCGGGCACGCCGTGGTCACCGCGCAGCGCGGTCACGGCGCCCTCGACGTCCCCGGGGCGTGGCGCGATGAACTCACGCCACTCGCCGGTCGAGGGCAGGCACAGCCCGAGCCGGTGGGCGTGCAGCGCCTGGCGGTCGATGTGGGGGGAGGCCGGCCCGTACACCCCGTCGCCGATGATCGGGTGACCGATGGCCTCGAGGTGGACGCGGATCTGGTGCGTGCGTCCCGTGAGGATGCGCACCTCGACGAGCGCGGCCTCGTCGCCGTACTGCTCGAGCACCTTGTACTCGCTGAAGGCCGGCTCGCCGTTCTCGGCCACGACGCGGCGCGTGGGGTCGGCCGGGTCGGGGCCGAGTGGGGCGTCGATGCGGCCCGCGGCGGGCTCGACGAAGCCCTCGGCGATGGCGTGGTAGACCTTGAGCGTCTCGCGCGCCTTCCACTGCGCGCGCAGCGAGTCGCGCGCCGCCTCGGTCTTCGCGAACGCGATGGCGCCCGAGGTGTCGCGGTCCAGCCGGTGGACGAGCCCGGAGCGCGCCCCGCCGATCGAGGCGACCTCGGGCCGGTGCGCGCGCACGACGTGCACGAGCGTGACGGCCGGGCGGCCCTGCACCGGGTGGACGAGCAGGCCGGCCTGCTTGTTCACGACCAGCAGGTCCTCGTCCTCGTAGACGACCTCGAGGTCAGCCTCGGCGGCGAGGGCGTCGAGGTCGGGCGTGGTGGGGAGGCGGACCGCGATCTCCGCGCCCGCCCGAGCGCGGCGGCCGGGCCGGGTCTGCGGCGTCCCGTCAACGTCGGCGTGGCCGGCCTCGATCAGCCGCTGCACCTGCGACCTCGAGAGGTACATGAGGTGCCCCGCGACCAGCTGGTCGAGCCGATCCTCGGTGTCCGCGGTGAAGCGCTCGATCTGCATCAGGCGCCGTGCCCTACTCGGTCCCTTCGTCCGGCGGCGGCTGCGGCCGGAACGAGAGCAGGATGAGCGCAATCACGCCGACGACGATCGAGGAATCGGCGAGGTTGAAGGCCGGGTAGTGGGTCGGGTCGATGAAGTCGGTGACCTCGCCGCGCAGCACGCGGTCGATGAGGTTGCCGACTGCGCCGCCGAGCACGAGCGCGAGCGCGGCCGTGTAGAGCCGGTCCCCGGCGGGCGCCGTGTACAGCAGCACGAGCACCACGACAACGCCAACGATCGAGCTGATCACGAGCAGCGGGCCCGCGCCTTGCAGGATGCCGAATGCCGCCCCCGTGTTCTCGACGTGGGACAGCCGGATCAGCTCGAAGCCTGCTGGCCACGTCTCACCCTCGGCGAGCCAGGCGCGGATGAGGGCCTTCGTGGCCTGGTCGGCCACGATCGCGCCGATGGCGACCGACGCGAACAGGCGCGCCTGGCGCGTATGCACATCGGGAGCGTCCTCCTGGACGGGTGCGCTCGGGCTGGTCTCGACGCGTTCCATGCAGTCATCGTATCCGAGCGCGTGGTTCCAGTCCGAGGCGTGCGCAGACCCCCTCACCCTAGCCCTCTCCCCCGCGGACGGGGGCGAGGGGACCAGAGCGTCCGGCTCCCTCTCCCGCACTGCGGGAGAGGGCGGGGGGTGAGGGTCTGGTGCGTGAAGGTGCAGGTCCGGCGAGGGCAGACCCCTCACCCTCACCCTCTTCCCCGCAGTCTGGCTGAGTCGGAGAGCCGAGGCAGTCCTCGGCTCTCCTCGACGCGGGGATACCCCGCGGGCGGGGGCGAGGGGATCGGAAACCGGAATGGGATCGGATGCGTCGGTTGTGACGTGCTCGTGGCGCCCGATACGATGGATCGGCCGCGACCACCGTGCCCCGGCGAGGCTGCCGGGAGCGAGAGGACGACCCGTGACGACCCAACAGGCCGGCAACAAGCCCAGTCAACTACCCGACGGCCGCGATCGACTGCCGCCCGGGCAACGACTGACCGACGGCTGGCCGGTGCTCACGTACGGCTCGACGCCTCGCATCGACCTCGCGACATGGGAGTTCCGCATCTTCGGCCTGGTGGAGGACGAGAAGCGGCTGAGCTGGGACGAGTTCAACGCGCTCCCGCAGATCGATACCACCACCGACATCCACTGCGTCACCACGTGGAGCCGCTACGACAACCGCTGGCAGGGCGTACGCTTCCGCGACGTCATGGACCTCGTCGACGTCCTCCCCGAGGCGAGCGAGGTGATGTTCCACTCCTACGGCGGCTACACGACGAACGTGCCGCTCGAGGAGCTCATGGGCGACGACGCGATGTTCGCCCACAGCCACGACGGCCAGCCGCTCGAGCGCGACCACGGGGGTCCGCTGCGCGGCATGATCCCGCACCTCTACTTCTGGAAGAGCGCGAAGTGGGTGCGCGGCATCGAGTTCCTACCCGACGTCCGGCCCGGCTTCTGGGAGATGTACGGCTACCACATCCACGGCGACCCGTGGAAAGAGGAGCGCTACGTCGGCGACTGAGCGCGCACAACCGGCGAACAAAGCGAGAGGCCCGCGTTACGCGGGCCTCTCCGTGCGAGGACGCTGTTGAGCGTCAGGCGAAGCGTCGCCGTGCGTACGCCGCACCCGCCACGGTGAGGCCGACCACGCCGGCGAGGATCGCCCACTGCCAGGTCGCGGGGCCACCGTCGCTGGTCGTCAGGCCGGCGTTCCCGGTGTTGGCCATACGCGGCATGGCCTGCTGCTGGACCACCTCGATGGTGGCGGTCGCTTGCGTGCCGTCGACGAGGTCGAGCAGGCGGATCGGCTCGCTGGTCGCGATGCCGTTGTCGATGTTGTCCGCGCCGCGCGACTCGTCGGGCTGTCCGCCGTCGAACCCGGTGAAGAGCCCGGTGTTCTCCTCGGTGCCCGCCTCGTAGGCCACCAGCTCGATCGTCTGGTCGAGTGGTGTCTCGCCGTCGAAGAGCGCGATCGACTGGAGTCCGACGAAGCCGTCGTTGGTGGCGACGAGCATCTGGATCGTCGACAGCAGGTCGCCGGGCTCGGCGATCACCTCGAAGACGACGGTCGAGCCGGCCGCCGGCGCCGCCCCGATCGTGGTGGCCCCGAGCGTCGACACGGCCTCGGCGGGGTTACCGATCTCGGCGATGCGCTCGATGGCGAGCGATGCCATCGCGTCGCGTGCCCAGAGCTCGCCGGCCTCGTCGTGCAGGAGCCAGACGCCCGGACTGAGGATCTGCTCCGGGTCGCTGGCGTTCGTGATCGTGACCCGGAACGTGACAGGATCAGCGGCCTCGGCGGTCCTCGTGACGCCGGGCGACATCGCTGCGGCCACCGCGAGTACGAGGATGGCTGCAATGCGGGTGCGTATCATGGTGCACCCTCCTTTCTCAAGCCTTTCAATAACCAGTCTCGGCAAAATCCCGGACGTAATCTCACGCGTTTGGTCAGGAAAAAGACAAGAAAAAACGCGCCGGCTCTGCGCCGGCGCGTCGGGGTGTTTGGATGGTCTACGCCGCTAGACGAAGACCCTCGATCCTGCCTGGCGGACATTGCCGGTGCGGCGCGCCTCGTCGGCCACCGCGGCCGCGACGTTGGCGAGCACCTGGTCGTTGAAGACCGAGGGCAGGATGTAGTCCTCGTGGAGCTGCTCGTCCGGGATGACCTCGGCGATCGCGTGCGCGGCGACCACCTTCATCTCCTCGGTGATCTGGACCGCGGTGGCGTCGAGCGCGCCGCGGAACAGGCCGGGGAAGGCCAGGACGTTGTTGACCTGGTTCGGGTAGTCCGAGCGGCCGGTCGCGATGATGCGTGCCTTGCCCTGGATGAGCTCCGGCATGATCTCCGGCTCGGGGTTCGACAGCGCGAGGACGATCGAGTCCTGGGCCATCGCGTCCACATCCTCGACCGTGAGCATGCGGGGACCGGAGAGCCCGAGGAACAGGTCGGTATCGCGCATCGCGTCCTGGAGGCTGCCGCTGAAGCGCTCCGGGTTGGTGTTCTCCGCGAACCAGACCTTGGCGAAGTTCAGGTTCTCGCGGCCCGGGTAGACGGCGCCGGTGCGGTCGAAGCCGATGATGTTCTTGACGCCGTAGTTCAGCAGCATCCGCGCACAGGCAACGCCGGCGGCGCCGACGCCGAGGATCACGACCTTCAGGTCCTCGGGCGCCTTCTGCACGATCTTGAGGCTGTTGATCACGGCCGCGAGCACCACGACCGCGGTGCCGTGCTGGTCGTCGTGGAAGACGGGGATGTCGAGGCGCTCCTGCAGCGCCTCCTCGATCTCGAAGCAGCGCGGGGCGGAGATGTCCTCCAGCAGGATGCCGCCGAAGCCCGGCGCGACCGCCTCGACGGTCTCGATGATGCGCTTGGGGTCCTTCGTGGCCAGGCAGATGGGCCAGGCGTCGATGTCGCCGAAGGACTTGAGCAGCATGCACTTGCCCTCCATGACGGGCATTGCCGCCTCCGGGCCGATGTCGCCGAGGCCGAGCACCGCCGTGCCGTCGGTGATGACGGCGACGGTGTTGGCGCGCGAGGTCAGCGACCACACGGCGTCGGGCTGCTCGTGGACCTTCATCGAGACCCGGGCCACACCCGGCGTGTAGACGTGGGAGAGCTCGGCGTTGGTGCGGATGTTGACCTTGTTCGCCATCGCGATCTTGCCGCCGCGGTGGAGCTGGAAGGTGCGGTCGGACGCCCGCAGCACATCCACGCCCGGCAGGGAGTCGACGCGCTCGACGACCTCGCGCGCGTGCTCGGCGTCCCGGCAGTAGACGCGGAAGTCGCGGACGATGTGGTCGCGCCGGGCCTCGTGGATGTCGATGGGCCCGATGTCGCCTCCGGACTCACCGATGGTGGTGGCTACGGAGCCGAGGATGCCCGTGACGTTGTCCACGCGGACGCGCATCAGGATCTGATAGCCCGATACAGGGCTCTCGTACTCGTCGATGATGCGTGCCTGAGGGATGCTCGAGGGCTCGGATGCGTCTGTGGTCATGTACTGCACTCCCGTGGCGCAGTCAGGTGCGGTAGCCGGTAATGTTGCGGCAGGTTCGGGACTGGCGCTAGTACCCGGCGGAGAGTTCGTCTGCGCCTAGGCGGACACGTGCTAGAATGCGGCTGCTGGCGCCCGTGATCCCTGCCGGGAAGCCACTCCCCTCAAGACGTCAGGTCGAATCGAGGCATGCACTCGTGAGAGGGATGAATCACGTGAGATCGTTGAACAACATGCCGGGCGGACGCGCCGGAGGCGGTGGCCTCCTCTTCGCGCTCATCGCCGCCGCGGCGGTTGCGCTGTTCCTGTGGTGGAGACGCCGCGAGGAAGCGCGCATGCGGGAGGCCGCGGAGACGCCGCAGGCGTGGGCGCCGCCCGTCGCTCCGGCGCCGCCGGCTCAGCCCGCGCCCATGGCGCCGCCGATGGCCGCTCCGCCGCAGCCGATGGCGGCCGCTCCGGCAGCTCCACCGGCTCCGCCGATGCCGCCACCTCCACCGCCGCCGGCCGCACCGCCGATGCAGCCGCCGGCTCCGGCAGCCCAGCAGCCCGCCCCGGTAGCACCGCAGCCCGCCGCGGCTGCCGTCCCCAACGGGAACGGCCACCCGGCCATGGCCGCCGCCGACGGCAGCGGCGTGCCGATGTACGCACAGCCGCTCGGAGCCATGCCCGTCGCCCGCTAGGGCGAGCGCGGACCCTTCGG
>VXTU01000135.1 GCA_009837285.1 Chloroflexota bacterium
GGCGCCGGCGTTCCCGGCGACGGAGGACGGCAAGCGCGACGTGCCCGAGGACGCCTCGGGCGGCGACGCGATCGGCGACCCGGTGGCCGCGAACGACGTGAACTTCGACGCCCTCACCTACTCGCTGAGCGGCACGGACGTAGCCTCCTTCGAGATCGACGCCAGCAGCGGCCAACTGCGGCTGGCGTCGGGCGTCTCGCTGGACTTCGAGGGCAAGAAGAGCTACCGCGTGACCGTGTCCGTCAGCGACAGCGCCGACCAGAACGACGACCCCGACGACGTGATCGACGACACCATCAACGTTGTCGTCAGCGTGACGAACGTGAACGAGGCGCCCGTGGTCAGCGGGAACACCTCGTCGTCCATCGCCGAGAACAGCAGCGCCGCGGTCGCGACCTACACGGCCGCCGACCCGGAACGCGACGCACTCGAGTGGTCGGTCAACAGCAACGACTTCTGGATCTCCAGCCGCGGCCAGCTCCACTTCGCGTCGCCCCCGGACTACGAGGATGGCAACACCAGCTTCTCGATCAGGGTGACCGCGACCGACCCCGAGGGCCTCGAGGGACACCTCGACGTGACCGTCACGGTGACCGACGTCGAAGAGGCAGGCGTGCTCACCATCTCGCCACCGCGCGGCTGGCCCAACACGCGCTTCGACACCGTGTTCAGCGACGACGACGGCAACGTGACCGGTGAGAGCTGGCAGTGGGCGCGGTCCACCAACCGCTCGAGCTGGAACGACATCGCCGGAGCCACGTCGCGTTCCTACACCGCGGGCGCCGACGATGTCGGCAGCTACCTGCGCGTGAGCGTGGAGTACTCCGACCGGCGGGGCGGCAACAAGTCGGCGTCGGCCGTGCTGGGAGCGCGGATCGGCGAGAGCGGTAACAGGCCCTCCTCCAACACAGCCCCAGCCTTCGACGAGGCGGAGGTGCCGCGCTCGGTCGGCCAGGGAGCGCAGGCTGGGCGGTCCGTGGGCCCACCCGTGAAGGCCAAGGATCCCGACTCCGACGACATCCTCACCTACACGCTCAGCGGACCCGACGCCGACAACTTCGAGATCGACCCGGAGACGGGCCAGATCCGCACGAAGGCGGTCCTGGACCCGGACGTGCAGGAGACGCACACCGTCACCGTCGACGTGGACGACGGGTTCGACTCCACCTACGACCCATCCGACGCAACCGACGACTCCGTGACCGTCATCATCACCGTCGCGAGGTCCAGCACGTCCTCCTTCGGCGGCGGTGGGTTCTTCGGAGCTGTCGGGGGCGGCGGCCCCTCGGGTCCGCAGGCGAGCGACATCGACTTCGAGTGGAACGTCGAGCGCGACATCGAGCCCCTCGCCGCCCCCAACGGCGAACCGACGGGGCTATGGGGCGACGGCGAGGTGCTCTGGGTCGCCAACAACAGCTCGGGCGCCGGCGACGCCATCTACGCCTACGAGCTCGAAAGCCACGAGCGGCTCGAGGAGCGCGAGTTCGAGCTGGATGAGACGAACCGCGCCCCGCGCGGCATCTGGTCGGACGGCCAGGGGGTCGCCTGGGTCTCCGACAGCGGGCAAGACCAGCTCTTCGCCTACGACCTCGCAACTGGCGAACGTGTGGAGGGGCGTGACCTCGAGCTCACGCGGCGCAACCGCGACGCGCGCGGCATCTGGTCCGACGGCGTCACAATGTGGGTGCTCGACGGCGGCAAGAACAGCCTGTTCGCGTACGACCTCGCAAGCGCCGGGTTGATCGCCGAGTACGTTCTCGCCCCAGCTAACAGTGACCCGCGTGGTGTGTGGTCGGATGGCGTGAGCGTCTGGGTCTCCGACGACTTCGCCAAGCGCCTCTTCGCTTACCGGCTGCCCTTGCTGGCAGAGGGCGAGCAGACAGCGGACGGCGAGCGTCCGGAGCTAGACCGCGTGCACGACGAGGAGTTCACCGAGCTCACGGGCGCCGGCAACCTCAGCCCTCGGGGAATCTGGTCCGATGGCGACGTGATGTACGTCGCGGACTCCACCGACGACCGGATCTACACCTACAACATGCCGGACGCGATCGATGCCCGCCTCGCCTCGCTCACCCTCGAAGGCGTCGCCATCGGAGCGTTCGATCCCGACCAGCCGGACTACACCGGCCTGGCAGGCGACGGCGTGACGGAGACGACGGTCGCCGCGGAGCCCGTGCAGGACGGCGCGACCGTGGCCATCGTGCCCGCCGACGCCGACGAGGAGGCGGAGGGCCACCAAGTCTCGCTCGCCGGGGTCGATGAGATCGCGGTCACCGTGACCTCGGCGGACGTCAGCCGCGAGCGCGTCTACCGCGTGGCCCTGGCCGACGCCCGGCCGTCAGCGAGCTGTCTGCGCGGCGCCGTGAACATCGGCTTCAGCCTCGTCGTCTTCGAGGGCGGCAGCGTCGACGACCTCGCTGTCTGCGCGGAGGCCCGCCACCTCACGACGAGTACGCGGAGCGCTTCAGCCATGCGACCGTCTCCCGATGGGAGTCGGGCGCCACCCGCCCCTCCCGGCGGCGCATGCGGGCGTTCGGCGGTGCGCTTCACCTCACGCGTGATGAGGTGGCCGGTCTCATCTTGCTGGCAGGACTCGCGCCCGACTTCCAGTCGGCCTGGAACCTCGCGGTCTCCGACGAAGGTGAGTTGGGCGCGAGCCAGCCGCTGGGAGTCCACTGGCAGCCCGATCCAGTCGCCGCGGAGGCTCCCGGAACCCGGGCACCGCGGGAAGGCGCCCCCCTCCTCCGTGGAGCGGTCCGCTTCGTGCTTGTCAGGTGCCTGCCCCTCGCTCTAGCCATCGTGGCGGGCGGGTATGCGCGGCGCGGTCTCCTCGACGGTTGCTCGGCTGGGCGGCGTTCCGCGTGACATCGTCAACGGGCGAACGGCCTGTAGACGAAGGTGACGACCCTCCGGTCACCACTCGCTGGAATCGACATCTCTCACGGCATCGGGCAAGCGGTAGCTGATGCCCACGTCGTCGTACACCGAGCGCTGAAGCATCCCGGCAAAGTTCTCGAAGGCAAGGGGCGTCGCACCAGGGAGCACCCGCGACAGGATGATCTTCATTCTTCGCTGGGCCCTCACCAGCGCCAGAACGCCAAGGGTGGACTGCTTCGGATAGTCGAGGGTGTCAGCCAGCTCGTTGCCAATCAGGGCGCGCGACGCCCTGAACACATCGTTCAGCAGCTTCTTCTGCGGCGCGGGCTCGGTGACGCCCAGGATCTCGGGGACGGTATTGATGTAGCCGTGGGCCACGGCCTTGGCCGTCTCCTGTGGCGGTAATTCGCACAGGTGGGAGATCCTCCGCAGGTGTTCTCCTTCCTCCACCGAGGAGAACCGTAGCTCATCCGGCACGCCGAGGAGCCACGCGACGTAGTGCCAGATGTGCATGTACCCGTCGCGCTCCGCCTCGGTCAGCCGCACCCCCAGCTTGCGGACCGCCTCCAGATTGGCGGAGGAGAAACCCGTCGCCGCCAGGGCCATGTGGGACGCGTGGAGCGGCACCCCCTCGGCGGGCACGTCCCACTGCCCGGAATTGAGCAGCAGATGCGCACTGTCAGCTTCCACCCGTCTCCGTAGCGGTCCAGACCGTCGGGGAGCGTGACCTCGACGAGGTGCCTGGTGTTCTGCCGCACGCGCCGGAGGTTGCCTTCGGTCCGTCCGGTGATGTGGAAGGCCTTCGCCATCCCCTCGGTGAGACCGGTGACCAGCGACGACATCACCAGCCCCACGAAGAACATATCCGCGTATCTGTAGAAGGCGCGGGTGCCCGCCATGGCCCTCTCCGGATCGAACCGGAAAGGGGGCGGGCGGTCGAGGGCGTCGAAGAAGTCCCGTACCACCTCCGGCGCTTCCCGCAGAACCTCAACGTCGCCGTCCATCCCGGCCTCGATCAGGCGCTTGCGCTCGTCCTGGGTAAACTCGGCCATGGACTCGACAGCGGCATCGGCCAGCGCGTCACCGACCATCGCGTTCTTGATGTAGGCGTCGGCGAGCACCGGATCCACGTCGCGGGCTTTCTCGTATCCCGGAAGGTAGAGCGAGGGCGCGCGCGTGGGGAGCACGTCGTCTAGCTCCAGCGCCGGCTGGGGACGGCGGCCTTCAACCGACGACCGCCACCGTTGAGCCCGGATTGCTCCGCGATCGCTGCCTCGGCACCCGCGATCGCCGGGTCGGCTCCTCCCTTAAAACGGGCTCGGGCCGTGGACCGGCGAGCAGGGTCAGCCCACACGCGGCGAGCGCGCAGTGCGTGGCGATGCCTCGTGCGGACCCTGCAGCCGACCGATGACTCATCGCGGCCTCCCGAGCGGCGTGCCGCAGCGGGGCGGGCGCTCAGTCGCTGATGCCGCGCCGGCGCGCGTTGAGCAAGCCCGCCGCATGTGGAACCGGCGGGCCGGACAGTACGGCGAGAGTTAAGCGATGTCTGTACGGAGTCGCTGAACCGCCGATTTCGCACATTCCCCCTACCGATGTGCGCTCGACGGCTCCTGCGACAGTGATGTGCACACGAGCTGTGGACTCCGGATCGGGGTCACGCGGGCCCCCGGCGAACATCGGGACGAGCGCACGACATGGGGCCCGGCGCCGCGCACCGGAAGTCAGGCTCGACCCTGCTGCCCGTTCCAGTCAGCGCGCAGGGCGAAGACCTCGAGGTGGCAGTGGATGTCGAAGGACCGCGGCCTACCCAATCGAGGCGCCGTGGGCCGCCTCGGCCTGTGCCGCGATCAGCGAGCGGTACACGCGCCCGTGCGCGACTAGGTCGTCGTGCGACCCCTGTTCGACCACTCGCCCTTCCTCGAGGACGACGATCCGGTCGGCGCTGCGAATCGTCGATAGCCGGTGCGCGATGACGAGTGTCGCCCGTCCCTGACGGACGGCGTGGAGCGCCATGTTGAGCTCCTGCTCGTCGCGACCGTCGAGGCTCGATACGGCTTCGTCGAGGACGAGTACGGGTGAGTCCTTGAGCAGGGCGCGCGCGATCGCGATGCGCTGGCGCTGGCCGCCGGACATCTGGACACCGCGCTCACCGGCGACCGTGTCGTAGCCGCGGGGCATGTCGGCGATGAACTCATGCGCCAGGGCCGCCCGGGCTGCGCGCTCGACCTCGGCGTCGGTGGCTCCGGGGCGTGCCATGCGGATGTTCTCCCGCAGGCTCGAATTGAAGAGGTAGATGTCCTGTGGCACCCACGCAATGAGCTCCCGGAGGGAGCGCTGGGGCAGGTGACGCACATCGTGTCCGCCGATGGCAATGCCCCCGGCGTCGACGTCCCAGAATCGCATCAGCAGGCTCGCGCAGGTGGTCTTCCCGGCCCCTGAGTAGCCCACGAGCGCCACGGTCTCGCCGGGCGCGATCTCGAAGGAGACATCCCGGAGCGCGGGGTCGCCCGCGCCGGGGTACCCGAACGTCACTCCCGCGAAACTGACCCGCGGCTCCACGTCGGAGTCCGGCGCCATGGCCCCCGGCGCGTCCGTGACGGGTGCTGGTTCGCGCATCAGCTCGAAGGCACGGTCGGCCGAGGCGAAGACGATACCGAGGTTCTGGGCGACCGAGGCGATCGCGTGAATCGGGCCGAACACGAAGATCGCGAGCATGATCGCCACGGGGTAGTACGCAGGGTCGAGATCACCTCGGAACACCAGGACCGCCGCAACCGCCACGACGCTCAGCATGCCGCCGCTCATGAGTGCCGCGAGGGCAGCCTGCTCGATCCCGGACCGCGCCCCATGGGCCAGCTGGGAGCGGACCAGGCGGTTGCTGTGGGACTCGAGGTCGGCAAGGAACCTCCGCTGGTAGCCGAAGGCCACCAGCTCGCGCAGGCCTTGCACGCCATCCACGACCTCCGCGTTCAGATTGCCGAGGTCGGCCCGCAGCGCATCGCCCTGCCTGGCGGCGCGGCCCCGCAGGACCAGCGGCACGCACGCGACCAGCAGAGCGAACGGCAGCAGGGCGAGTGGCAAGATCCAGTGCATCGCTGCGAGGGTCGCGAATGCCATGAGCGGCACCACGACGGCGACGACGAACGTCCCGACCGTGTGGGCGTAGAACCACTCGACGGTTTCGATGTCGGACATGGCCGCGGACGCGACGTCGCCGGACCGCCGCTGGATCAGGTACCCGGGGGCGAGCCGTTCGAGGGCGTCATAGAGGTGGCCCCGCAGCTCGGCGAGGATTCGGTAGGCCAGGTCGTGCGCGACCCACATCTCCGCCCAGGCCATCACGGCGCGAAGGATGACCGCAGCCGCCAGCGCGGCCGCGGGTGTCCAGAGGTCGGCGGCGGTCGCGCCGCCGGCGACCTGGCCGACCATGTAGGCGCCGAGTGCCGCGGCGGCAATCGTGGCGCCCTGGTTCAGCACGCCCGTCACGATCGCGAGGGTCATGAGGCCGAAGTAGCCCCGGATCATCCAGAGGAGCTGCCAGAACCCGGACGAGAACCGTGTCCCCTGCTGTCCGTCCTGCGTCGGCACTGTCGCACGGTCGGCCATCGCGCTCATGCCGCGCCCTCCTGCTGCGCGCGAACCAGCTGTGCGTAGTGGCCGCCGCGCGACACGAGATCGCCATGCTGGCCGGATTCCACAACGCGGCCGTTGTCGAGCACCACGACGCGGTCTGCGTGGACGACCGAGGAGAGGCGATGGGCGATGACGATGGTGGTGCGCCCCCGCGTGAGGACGCTGAGCGCCTCCCGGATGGCGGCCTCGTTGGCGCCATCGAGGTTCGACGTGGCCTCATCGAGAATGAGGACTGGCGCATCCTTCAGGAGCGCCCGGGCGATGGCGATGCGCTGGCGCTCTCCACCCGAGAGCGTCGCCCCGCGCTCGCCAACGATGGTCTCGTAGCCATCCGGCAGCGACTCGATGAAGGCGTGGATGTTCGCCTTGCGGGCGGCATCCCGGATCGCCTCCGCCGTGGCTTCGGGGCGGCCGATGCGGAGGTTGTCCTCGATGGTCCCGTAGAAGAGGTACGTGTCCTGGGAGACGTAGCCGATGTGCTGCCTCAGGCCGTCGAGGGGGATGTCACGGAAGTCGGTCTCGCCGAATGTCAGCCGGCCCTCCTGCGGATCGAAGAACCTGAGCAGGAGCGATGCGACCGTGGTCTTGCCGGCGCCCGAGCGGCCAACGAGCGCGACGATCTCCCCCTCGCGAATATCGAGGGAGACATCGGCGAGGGCCGGACGCGCGTCACTCGAGTAGCCAAACGTGACGTTGTGCAGCGCGATCGCGCCGCCCGGCGGCGCGGCAACCCCCGTCCGCCTGGTGGCCGCGTCGCGCACCCCCGGCTCGGTATCGAGCAGCTCGAAGATGCCCGTCGACGCCGAAATGCCCATGTAGCCGGCGTGCCAGTAGACATCGAGCTCGACGAGCGGCCGGAAGCACTCGGCCGAGAGGAAGAGGATGATCAGCAGCGCGGCGATGCCCAGCTCGCCGGCGGCAACCTGGAAGCTCCCAATCGCGACGGCGAGCGCCACACCGCCGCTCATCGCGAACCCGACCAGCCCGTTGCGGATCATCGAGATCGAGAGCTGTGACATCGTGGCCCGGTAGAGCGCCTGGCTCGCGCCGCGGAGCTCGTCCCCCCGGCGTTCGCTGGCATTGAGCGCCTTCAGCGTGACCATGCCCTGCATGGAGTCCACGAACCGGGCATCCAGCGAGGAGTAGGCGGCCCAGTGCCGCTGGCCATACTCGCCGAGGACGCGGTCCCAGAGTCGGGGAATCAGCGGCACGGCCAGCGCGAAAGCCAGCACGACCGCGCCGATGAGCGGATCGAGCAGCACGATGAAGCCGACGATGCAGATGGGGACGACGACCGACACCACGGCGTGGGGCAGGTAGTAGCCCACATACGCTTCAAGCGCCTCGACGCCATCGACCAGAGCCGACTGCACCCTGCCCGTCTCCGTGTGCTCGAGGTAGCCCGGGCCGAGCAGGAGCAGCTGAGCGAACAGCCGGCTGCGGAGCCTGGTCTTGACGGCGGCCGCGACGCGCTTCGCCATGACCTCGCGGACAAAGATCAGCGCCGCGCGCAGCAACGTCAGGCCGGCGACGGCGGCAACGAAGCCCGCGATCGCGGTCCAGTCGGCGCCATCGAAGATGCGCCGCACGATGAGCGCGACGAGCACTCCCTGGGCGACCCAGGTCGCGGAGATGGCCAGGCCAAGCGCGATGGAGAGCGCGAGGAGCCGGCGCACGCCAACCGTCAGGCCCACGATGCGCCGGTGGATCATCATCTGCGGTTACCCACCGGACCCTACAGGCGCCATCCGCGCGACTCCGTTGCGTGCAGCTCACGCTCGCCGATACCCCGGCCGGCTGGCCGGAAGCTCGGTGCGTGGGGTTATGATATACAGTCTCAATAAGACTAGGTATCGCGTAGGGAGAGCGTCCAGATGCTCCGACGACTCGTACTCACCGTTGCGGCGGCGCTGGCGCTGGCAGTGGCCGTGGCCTGCACCGGGGATGACGACGACAGCACCACACCCGCTGCAACGTCCGCGCCCGCGACGACCGCGACCGCGGCGCCGACAGCGGCCGCAACGGCCGCGCCGACGACTGCGGCGACCGCGACGGCAACAGCCACTGCGACTGCAACGGCGACCGCAACTGCAACTGCAACTGCTACAGCGGCGCCCCCCCAGCCCATTACCGTCGAGGACGCCTCGGGTGAGACGATAACGCTGGACGCACCGGCCGTGCGTGTCGCCTGCCTCACGGGGCTCTGCGTCGACACGCTGTTCGTGCTCGGCGTGAAGCCGGTCGCGGCGAATGACCTGCTCCACAGGGACGCCGCCTACTGGGGACCCGATGAGGACGAGATCGCGCCCATCACCGGCTCGTTCTTCGAGCCGAGCCTGGAAGAGATCGCCAAGGCAGAACCTGACATCGTGATCGGGCTCTTCGGTGTCCATGAGGGCACCCGCCCGGGCCTCGCGACCATTGCGCCGCTCTTCATCGTCAACCCGGTCGGCGTCGAGGGGATGCTCGCGCATGTCCTGGAGATCGGAATGCTCCTCGGCATGGAGGCGGAGGCCGAGGCGGCAGCGGCGGCATTCCAATCCCGGCTGGACGCGTACGTGGCCGGAGTCACAGCAGAGCGGTCTGTGATGGTCATCTACGGGTCCGACGTCAACATCGGGGCCGATACGGTATGCACGCCGGCCGTGGACGCGCTGGCTCACGCAGCGGCATACCCCGAGGACTTCTCCGGCTGTGACGTGCACGCGCCGTTCCCGAGTTTCTCCGTGGAGCAGCTGCTGAGCATCGATCCCGACGTGATCTTCGTCCAGACGTACGGATTCGGGCCCACGCCCCCGCAACCGGTGTCGGAGCAGCTCGCCGACAACGCGATCTGGAGCGCCCTCAAGGCGGTCCAGAACGGCGAGGTGTACGAGGTGGACTTCTTCATCTGGGGCACATCGCGGGGCATCAACGGCACGAACTTCGCGCTTGACGAGGCGATGCCGAAGATCTACCCGGAGGCATTCCCGGCTCCCCTGCCTTGAGCGCAGCGCTGGGGGCGGCCACAGCCCCCGGCTGGTCCCGCGCGATCGCCGCCGGAGCGATCGTTGTAGCGATCGCCGTCCTCGCCGTCGTGCACCTGAGCGTGGGCGAGCCGCGGGTGGAGCCGGGTCAACTTCCCGGCATCCTGATGGGCGACTCTGGCGAGCGGCTCGACCGGCTGGTGGTCCGTGAGCTGCGGGTGCCACGGTTGATCCTGGCGCTGTTCGCGGGAGCGGCGCTCGGGCTCTCCGGGGCCATCCTGCAGTTCGTGCTCAGGAATCCGCTCGCCTCACCGGAACTGCTGGGCGTGTCGGCGGGCGCATCGCTGGCGATGGCGGTGATCCTGCTGCTGAACGCACCGATCTTGTTCGCGCTTCATCCTGTCGTGGCTCTCGCTGGGGGCCTCGGCGGCGGCCTGATCGTCCTCGCGGCATCGCGTGGCGCACGGACCCCGATCGAGGCCGCGCTGATCGGCGTCGCCGTTGCGGCGCTGCTCAACGGGATCATCCTTGCGGTGATCAGCCTCGCGGCCGCATCCGGCGCGGTGCAGGTCTACTTTCTCTACACGGTCGGCAACCTCTCGAACAGGACATGGGACCACGTCCAGCTCGTGTGGCCGTGGGTGCTCGTGGGAATCCCCGCTGCCTTCCTCCTCGCTCGAGGCGCCAACGTGCTCCAGCTGCACGAGGATGTCGCGTCGTCACTGGGGATGCAGGCGAGGCGCATGCGCCTCGTCTTCATCGCGCTGGCCGCGTTGCTCGTCGGGAGCATCGTGGCCGTCGCCGGACCCATCGCGTGGGTCGGGCTGCTCACGCCGCACATCGCTCGCCTGATCGTCGTGCGGCCGGATGCGAGGCTCGTCTTCCCGGCGGCCACGGCGATCGGGGCGCTGCTCGTGCTGGCGGCCGACGTGCTTTCCAAGGTCCTGCTCTACCCTCACGAGGTGCCCGTGGGGCTGTGCACCACGCTCCTCGCCGCCCCGGTCATCCTCGTGCTCATCCGACGGTCCAACCTGGGACTGAACCAGTAACGTGCGGTCGGCGCCGTCGTTCGCGGCCCTGACGCTGTTCGCGGGTACCGCGGCTGCCGCACTGTTCGTCCTGCACCTCGGACTGGGGACCGTCTGGATCCCCCCGGATCGAGTCATACTCGCCCTGCTGGACAGACCGACCGAGCCCACGGACCTCACCATCGTCCGGGAGCTGCGGCTGCCTCGCGCGATCCTTGGGCTCATGGTGGGCAGCATGCTGGGCCTCTCCGGGGCGTTGCTGCAGGTCGTCATGCGCAATCGCCTCGCCGAGCCCGGACTTACCGGCGTCTCCACTGGAGGAATCCTCGCCGCCGTCCTCTTCCTCGCGGGGATGTGGGGGCTACCGCACCCCGGACGGTTGCTTCCCTTCATCGTGCTTGCGGGCGCCCTGGCCGGGGGGATCGTGGTGCTCCTCATGACTTCGGTGCGCGGACGCATTGATCCGTTGCGACTGGTCCTCACGGCGGTCATCGTCAACGCGATTCTTGGCTCGCTGACGTCGATCGTCATGCTGCGCGCGGGGGAGGCGCTCGGAGGCATCCTCCCCTGGCTCATCGGGTCACTGAACGGCCGGGTGTGGGATGACGTGTGGCTTGCCCTGCCGTGGGCCGCCGTCGGCATCCCGGCGGGGTTGCTGTCTGCCCGTGCCGCGAACCTCCTCCAGCTGGACGACGAGTCCGGCCGCGCGCTCGGCCTCCCGCTGCAGCCAGCGCGGGTCACGCTCTTCGGACTCGCGGCCGTCCTCGCGGCCGGGGCGGTGAGCGTCTCCGGAGCCATCGCGTTCGTGGGCCTCATGGCCCCGAACGCCGCGAGGGCAGTCGTCGGCGCCGACGCCCGGCGCGTCCTGCCCCTGTCCGCCCTCATCGGCTGCGTGCTCCTGCTGGCGGCCGATCTTGTTGCGCAGTCGCTCTCCATCAAGCCGCCAATCCCTTCCTCGGCGTATCGCGTGGGCCTGCCCGTCGGGGCCGTCCTGGCGGTCTTCGGTGCGCCACTGCTCATCATCCTGCTTCGGAGGAGCATCAGATGAACGAAGTCGAACCGATCAGGCTGGAAGAGGTCAGCGCGGGCTACGGGCAGCGAATCGTGCTCGATGGCCTCGACCTGGGACTGCAACCGGGCACGCTCACCGCCATCGTCGGGCCGAACGGGTCGGGGAAATCGACCGTCGTCCGGGCGATGTCCCGGCTCCTCCCAACGCGCAGTGGCGTCGTGCTCCTCGACGGGCAGGACATCCGCAGCTTCGGGTCCCGCGGCATCGCCCGCCTGGTGTCCGTCCTCCCCCAGTCACCGTCGAGCCCGCCGGGGCTGACTGTCCGCGAACTCGTGGAGCTGGGCCGCTTCCCGCACACCGGGCTGTTCGGGCGACTCGGCGCCGAGGGCGCGCTCGCCGTAGAGTCCGCGCTCACGCTCACGGGCCTGACCGACTTTGCCGAGCGTCCCATCGACGAGCTCTCGGGCGGCGAGCGTCAGCGCGCATGGGTCGCGCTCGCACTTGCTCAGGGTGCGAGCACCCTGCTCCTGGATGAGCCGACAACGTTCCTCGACGTGCGGCACCAGTTCGAGGTGCTCGACCTCGTTGCGTCCCTCTGCAAGAGCCGCGGCATGACGGTGGTCATGGTGCTCCACGACCTCGTGCATGCGGCGAACTACGCGGACCGCGTCGTCGTGGTGGACGACGGTCGAATCGTCGCGGACGGTGCGCCCTCCGAGGTGCTCACCGTCGAGCTCATGCGGACGGTGTTCGGCGTGGCGGCAAGGATCTTCACCGACCCCGAGTCCGGTCGGATGATCTGCCTACCCGTCGGCACCGGCCCGAGCTGATCTTGTAGCAGCAGGCGACGCTCGGGCCCGCCTCGTAGACCCGCGCCACCGCGCGCACGAACGCCTCCGAGGGCTCAACGCCAGATTCCGCCCCGCCTACACCGCTCGGAATCGCGATGGCTGCGTCGCTCGCCACAAGAGGCGTCGGTTACCTCGCGGCCACCATGCTGGCTACTACTCGTGATGCCTCTCGCCCAGCCGCTGGCGGACCCTTCGATCGTGACGGACGCGCGAAGCCCGGAACCTGCTCAGGCGGCCGGACCCCAGGTCCACTCCTGGAGGGAGGACGCCCACGGCCCTCGTGGCCTGCTCTTGCGCAGCGGCTCGCTTCTTGCGGCGCCTCCGTGCGGGGACGAGCAAGGGGACGAGGAGCACAGTGCCGAGGCCAAGCGGCTTGGTGAGGCCAGCGAGGAGCGCGTGCACGGCGGCGAATAACGCGACCGCGAGCAGTGTGCCGACACCAGCTGCGCCCGCCACCTTCCTGTCCACTGGCCGGAGTACTGCAAGCAGTCCCGCGGCCGGGCTGGACGATGCGCCCTCCGCCACCGTTCCGCGAGCGGCCGACGCACTCGCGTCCGACGTTGCCCCGCCTGCCGCGGCCACATCGCTAGCTCTGTCCCCACCGCTCGACGTGGGCTCGCCGTCGGGGTTAGGTGTGGTGGGCGCACCGGGCCCTCCCGGATCCAGCGCAGTGCCGGGCTCGCCGGGACCGGGCGTGACCGGCCCACCAGGCCCCAGCGGCACGTCGGGTCCACCGGGTGTCTGTGCGGGTGTCTGCGGCTGCGCCGGTGTCGTTGGCTCGTCGGGCTGACTCGGCTGGCTGGGCGTGTCCGGCTGGCCGGGTGTGTCCGGCTGCCCGGGTGTGTCCGGCTGCCCGGGTGCATCCGGCTCGTCCGGTTGTCCGGGCTGCTCCGGCTGTTCGGATTGCTGCGGCGCGGGGGCCCGCGCCTCGGTGGAGCCCTCGCCCAGGGTCGACCACGGACTCACACCCTCGTCGTTGCGGGCGCGGATCCGGACCTGGTACGTCGTGTCGGCCTGTAGTCCCGTGATGGTGGTGCTCGTTCGCGAACCGTCGAGGCTCCACTCCGTCCAGCCGGCTCCACCGGCCTCCCGGTACGCGATGTCGTACGCGGCGATGGGTGGCTTGCCCGTCATGTCCGGCGCGGTCCACGTCACGTCCAGCTCCGACGTGGGGGAGCTCGACGACCGGACGACCGACGGCGCGTCGGGCCGGGGTGGCGGCTCGTTCACGTCGGTGACTCGGATCGTCACTGTCACGGTGGCGTCGGTGGCGTCGCCGCCCAGCTGTCCATCGAGGCTGCTTGTGCCGCCTGTGACGCTCACGACCACCGAGTACGACTGCGTGGTCTCGTGGTCCAGCACGGCACCGGCGGCGACCCGGATCTGGCCGCCGGCCGAGTCGATCGTGAAAGCACTGGAGCCCGACAGCGAGTAGGTGAGAGTCGCATCGGCCGGAGCCGCGACGTCGATCGGCACACCGACGGCCGTGCCTGCCGGCGCGTTCTCGGCCACCGAGCGAAGCGCGCTGAGCGGGCCGCGACTGTCGGCGTTCTCGGACTCCGTCGAGCCCGTCCCGGAGTCCGACCAGGCGCTCGTGCCTTCGTCGTTGGACGCCGCCACCTGCACCTCGTACGACGTGTCAGGCTCGAGGTCGCCGATGGTGGTGGAGGTACCCGTGCCGGTGAGGGCGTGCGCGGACCATGCCTGCTCGCCCTGCTTGCGGTAGCGCAGGTCGTAGCCGCTGATGGGAGGCCCGATGCTCGCCGGTGCCGTCCAGCTCACGTCGAGATCGGACGTGGCGGAGGTCGACGACCGGACGACCGTCGGCGCATCGGGCCGGGCGGGGGGCTCGGCTACGTCCGTCACGCTGATGGTCACGTCGGCCGTGGCGGTGGCCGCGCCGTCCGTGACGCTCACCGTCACGGTGTGGGATGGCGTGGCCTCGTGGTCCAGCACGGCGCCCGAGGCCACCCGGATCTGGCCGGTGGTGGCGTCGATGGTGAACGCGCCCGAGCCAGAAACCGAGTAGGTCAGCGGGTCGCCGTTCCCGCCCCGCGCGGTGACCGGCGCGCCGACGAGCGTCCCTCCCGGGGCGTTCTCGGCCACCTCGCGGCTAGCGGGATCGAGCTCCAGCGCCGGGGTCGGAGGCACCACCGGTGGGGTCGGAGGCGCTCCGGGCGGGGTCGGTTGCACCGGCGACAGGAGAAGCTCTTGCACGTCGGTCACGTCGATGGTCACCGTGATCACGGCGTCGACGACGTGGCCGCCGGGGAGGTCGCTCACCACGTGGGTCGCACGCACCGTCAGCAGGTGGCTTTGCGCCGTCTCGTAGTCGAGGCTGGCGCCCGAGGCCACCCGGATCTGGCCGGTGGCCGGATCGACGACGAAGAGGCTGGACGACGGCTGGGCGGACCCACTATTCGCCGATGCCTCGTTGACGCTGGGTACCAGCGTGTAGGAGAGGACGTGGCCGTCAGGGCCGGTTGCCGTTACCGGCTCGCCCACCACTGCGCCTGCCTCCGCGTCCTCTGGCACCTCGCGCTGGGCAGTGAGCTGGACGGGGCCCGTCACGCCTGTGCCGCTCGCCGACCAGTCGCTGTCGCCCTCGGCGTTCACGGCGAGTATCTGCACCTTGTAGATGGTGGCCGCGGTGAGGCTCTCGATGGTGGTCTCGGTGCCCGTGCCGCTGACGGTGTGCGCCACCCAGTCCGTCGGGCCCGCCGTCCGGTAGCGCACGCGATAGCCGGTGATGGCGGAGCCGAGGTCGTCCGGAGCCGTCCAGCTCACGTCCAGCGTGGTGGTGGGCGTGGTTGCACCCGCCTCGACCGTCGGCGCGGCGGGCGCCGCCGGCCCCGTCACGTTCGTGACGTTGATGGTGACGCCCGCGACGGCGGCCTGGCCCTGCACGCTCCAGCTGACTGTGCCGGTGTAGGAGGTCTTGCTCTCGTAGTCGAGGCTGGCGCCCTGGCTCACGCTGATCTGGCCCGTGGCCGAGTTGATCTCGAACGCGCCCGAGGTCGCTGCTTCGCCGGTCAGCGTGTAGCTCAGAGCGTCGTCCGTCTGGTCGTTCCCGTCGTCGTACGGAGTTCCCGTCACCGCGTCGCCCGCGGCCGTGCCCGCAGCGGAGTTCTCCGCGATCGAGCGGGTCACGCTCCCCTGCCCCGTGATGGTCACGGTGCGGGAGACATACCCGCCGTACGAGTCGCTTGCGCTGTAGGTCACGGTCGAGGAGGCCGGGTTCAGCGCGGTGACGCGCAGAGTGTCGGCATCGGTGCCGGTGATGGCTGGGGCGATCACGCCGGGGTGGGCCGACGAGGCTGTGAAGGTCAGCGCGTCACTGTCGGCGTCCTCGAACTTGTCGCTCACGTCGTAGTCGGCGGACTTCTTCCATGCGACCGTGGCGTCACTCAGCGAGAGGGTGCTCGCGGCGGGCGGCGTGTTCGCCTGCCCCGACCCGGTGTCGGACCAGGCCCCGACGCCCTCCTCGCTGCTGACGGCGCGCACCTGCGCCTCGTAGGTGGCGCCCGCCTCGAGGTCCGCGAGGTTCACGGTGCGCGTCGACGCCGGGAGCACGGTGGTCTCTTCGTCGTCGGAGTTGGTGTAGGTGTAGTCCGTCCACGCTGCCGGGTCCTCGCCCGCCGCGACCTGCTTGCGGTACTGCACCTCGTAGCCGGTGACGGTCGTGCCGTTGGCCGTGGCGGCTACCCAGGTCACGTCGAGCGCCGGGTTCGACGGCTCGCTGAACGTCGTGCGAGTCACGGTTGGCGCGCTGGCAATGACGGCGTTCGTGTCCGTCACGTTGATGGTGAGGCTCAAGAAAGCGGCCTGACCCTGCACGGTCCAGTGCACCTTGCCGGTGTAGGAGTCCTTCGTCTCGCGGTCGAGGTTCGCGCCCTGCTTCACGCTGATCTGGCCGCTCGCCGAGTCGATGATGAAGGCGCCCGACGTCGAGGCCTCGCCGCTCAGCGTGTAGCTCAGTGCATCGTTGGTCTGATCGTCCCCGTCGTCGTACGGCGTGCCCGTCACCGGGTCGCCCACCGCCGCGCCCGCGGCGGCATTCTCGCGGACGGACCGTGTCACATCCCCTCGTCCGGTCACCTTGAAGGTGCGCGACGCGTACCCGCCGTACCCGTCGTGCGTTCCGTAGGTGATGGATGTCGCTGCCGGGTTCAGGATGTTGGTGTACAGCGTCGACCCGTCCACCCGAACGCTGGCGACGCCGGGGTAGGTAGGCGAGGCAGCGAAGGTCAGCGTGTCGCCATCGGGGTCCGTGAAGGTGTTGCCAACGTCCCCGGTGACCTCGCGGCCCCACGTGCCCGTGTAGTCGGCGAGGATCCATGCCGTGAGGTTCGGCGCCCGGTTGGCCCGGCCCTCCCCGATGTCCGACCACGGCCCCTCGCCCTCCTCGCTCGTGACGGCTCGCACCTGCACCTCGTAGGTCGCGCCTGCCTCCAGGTCGGAGAGGGTCATGCTGGTCGTGGTGGCGGGCAGCTCGCTGGTTTGCTGCTCGTCGTCGCCGGTGATGGTGTAGTCGGTCCACTCGTTGGCAGTTTCGCCATCGGCGACCTGTTTGCGGTACTGGGCGTTGTAGCCCGTAATGGTGAGTCCGTTCGCCTCAGGGGCCGCCCACGCCACGTCGAGCGCGGGGTTCGAGGGCTCGCTGAACGTCGTGCGGGTGAGCGTCGGCGCGTCGGGCTTGCCGGCCTCGACGTCCGTCACGTTGATGGTGAGGCTGGCGGTAGCGGTCTGGCCCTGCACCGTCCATGTCACCGAGCCGGTGTAGGAGCTCTTGGTCTCGTAGTCGAGGTTGGCGTCTTCCTGGACGCTGATCTGGCCGCTGGCGGAGTCGATGACGAAGGCCCCGGAGGTCGCCGCCTCTCCCGTCAGCGTGTAGGTCAGCGCGTCGTCGGTCGCATCGTCGCCGTCGTCGTAGGGCGTCCCGGTGACCGGGTCTCCCACCGCCGTGCCCGCGGCGGAGTTCTCGGCGATGGCTCGCGTTTCAGTTTGCGTGCCCGTCCATGTAAACGTCCGTTGGGTATAACCGCCGTACCCGTCATGCGCTCCATAGGTCAATACCAGGGAGGCCGGGTTGTAAAACTCGAACGTCCACCGCAGAGTCTTCTCATCGGGGAGGAAGGTTATATCCGAAGGCCTCTCTCTGAGCTCGAAGCCTCCCACGTCCCCGATGCCGGGATACTGAGATGAGACGCCCCAAGTCAGCGTGTCCCCATCGGAGTCCGCAAAGAACAGTCCAATCGGATTGCTGACCCAGTCGTCTCCGACCGCCAGCCCGCCGAGGCCGGGACCATTCACGTAGAAGTAGTAGACACCGCCATAGCTCGCATGGTGCGGCGGCCGGTTGGCCCGTCCTGAGCCGGTGTCCGACCAGGGGCCCAGGCCTTCCTCGTTGGTGCCGGCGCGCACCTGGAACTCGTAGACGGCGCCGGCCTCGAGGTTGGACAGCCTGAAGCTGGTGGTCTCCAGGGCCGCGGTGTGGAGGGTCCAGTCGGCGGGGTCCTCGCCCGCGGCGGCCTGCTTGCGGTACTGCAGCCTGTACCAGCTGATGGTGAGACCGTTGGCCGCCGGCTTCGTCCAGGTCACGTCCAGCGCGGGGTTCGACTGCTCACTGAACTCCGTGCGAGTGACCGTTGGCGCATCGGGCTTGCCGGCTTCGAGGTCCTCGACGTTGATCGTGACGTTGAGGACGGCCGCCTGGCCGTTGACGGTGTATCCCACCTTGCCCGTGTACGAGGACGTCGTCTCGTGGTCCAGGCTGGCGCCCTCCTTCACGCTGATCTGGCCGCTGGCTGAGTCGATGACGAAGGCCGCCGCCGCGTCTCCCGTAAGCGCGTAGCTGAATGTCTCGGTCTGTCCCGTGTAGCTGGTCCCCAGCACCGGGTCGCCGACCGCCGTGCCGGCGGCCGAGTTCTCGGCGACGCTCCGGGTCACGCTCCCGGGGCCGGTGGTGAGTCTCACGGTGCGCGAGATATACCCGCCATACCCGTCGTGCGCCCCGTACGTCAGCACGGACGTACCCGGATTGTGGTAGCGGATGATCAGGTAGGACGAGGACTGGGTCAGATCGAATCCGACCAGCCCGGGATACTGCGACGAGACGAACCATGTCAGCGTGTCTCCGTCGGAGTCGTAGTAATAGCGGTTGAGATAGGTCGTGCTGACGGTGCCGAATCCATGCGTCTGCGGATGGAGTTGGTAGGTGGTGCCGCTCGGAATCAGGTTGGCTCTGGCGGATCCGGTGTCCGACCAGGGGCCGGGTCCCTCCAGGCTGGTCAAAGCTCGCACCTGCGCCTGGTAGGTGACGCCAGTCCGGCGGTTCGCCAGCGTCAGGCTAGTGCTCGTCGCGGGCAGGGCGCTCGTGCTTTCGCCCTCGGAGTCGGTGTACGTGTAGGTGACCCACGAAGGGGCGGGCCCGTTCTGTGGAGGCTTCTCGCGGTACTGGACTTCGTAGCCGGTGATGGTCGTGCGGTTGGCGGCCGGAGCCGTCCAGGTGACGTCCAGGGCCGGGTTGCTCTCCTCTTCGAACCGCGTGCGCGAGACCGTCGGCGTGTCAGGCTTCCCGGCCTCGAGGTCCGTCACGCTGATCGTGACCTCGGCTTCGGCCTCCCGGCCCTGGACGCTCCACAGCACGCTTCCCTGGTAGGACGTCGTGGTCTCGTAGTCCAGGGTCGCGCCCTGCTTCACGCTGATCTGCCCGGTGCTCGAGTCGATCACGAACGCGCTCGCCGCGGCACCCGTCAGCGTGTAGCTGAACGCATCGTCGGTCTCATCGTTGCCGTCGTCGTAAGGCGTCCCCGTGACTGGGTCCCCCACGGCGGTGCCCGCAGGCGAGTTCTCGTCGATGTCGCGAGTCAGCTCGCTCCCGGTCAGCCGGGTCGCGACACCGGCGACGTCGAGGTTGATGGAGACGTAGCCGCCGTAGCCGTCGCTGACCCCGTACGTGACGGTGGTCGTCGCGGGGTTGAGGACCTCCATCTTCACGTTGGTGGGGTCGCTGCCCTCGATCGAGACCCCGATGACCCCGGCGTGCGCCGCGGAGGCCGAGTAGGTCAGCGTGTCGCTGTCGTCATCGACGAAGTCGCCGCTGATCGGGCGCAGCGTGGCAGCGTCGCCCCAGCGAAGGGTGAGGAAGAGACCGGTGTTGCTTTGAGAGGTGAGCCGCGGCGGGCGGTTGGCCCGGCCTTCCCCGATGTCCGACCAGGGGCCGGGGCCCTCCTTGCTCGTGAGCGCGCGCACCTGCGCCTCGTAGGTCGTCCCCGCCGTCAGGTCCGGCAGGTTGATGCTGGTCGGCGTCGTTGGCAGGGTCTTGGTCGGGTTCTCCTCGGAGTCGGTGACCGTGTAGTCCGTCCATGCGTTGGCGGTCTCGCCCTGGGCGACCTTGACGCGGTACTGGACCTCGTAGCCGGTGATGGTCGTGCCGTTGGCCGACGGGGCCGTCCAGGCCACGTCCAGCGCCGGGTTCGACTGCTGGCTGAACGTCGTGCGGGTGAGCGTCGGCGCGGCCGGCTTGCCGGCCTCGACGTCCGTCACGCTGATGCTCACGTTGATGACGGCGGCGTGGCCGTCCACCGTGTAGTTGACCGTGCCCGAGTAGGAGTTCTCGATCTCGTAGTCGAGGGACGCGCCCTGCTTCACGCTGATCTGGCCGGTCGCCGAGTCGATCTCGAAGTGGGCCAGGGTCGACGGGCCGCCGGACAGCGTGTAGCTCAGGGCGTCGTCGGTCTCCTCGTCCCCGTCGTCGTAGGGGACGCCCGTCACCGGCTCGCCCACCGCCGTACCGGCGGCGGAGTTCTCGGCCACGCTCCGCGAGACCGTCTTCGGGGAGCCCGTGATGGTCGTGGTGCGGGTCACCTGTCCGCCGTAGGGGTCGCTGGCCGTGAAGGTGATCGTCGACGCGCCCGGGTTGAGGAGCGTCGCCGTCAGCGTGGCGCTCCCGGCCGTGCCCGACAGGCTGACCCCGAGCAGGGCCGGATGCTGCGAGGAGGCCGCGTACGTCAGCGTGTCGGCGTCGGCGTCGCCGAAGAACACCCCCAGCGCGCCCTGTCCTGTCTCGGCGTAGGTGGCGACGGCCCCGACTGAGAACGTGCCGCCATTGAAGGCTGTGCTGGTTGCGTTCGGTGGCCGGTTGGCCCGGCCCGAGCCGGTGTCCGACCAGGGACTGTCGCCCTCGCTGGTGACGGCTCGCACCTGGGCCTCGTAGGTCGTCCCCGCCGTCAGGCCCGGCAGGTTGATGCTGGTCGTCGTCGCGGGCAGCGTGGTGGTCTGCTGGTCGTTGGCGTCGGTGACGGTGTAGTCCGTCCATGCGTTGGCGGTCTCGCCGTCGGCCACCTGCACGCGGTAGTGGACGTTGTAGCCATTGATCGTGAGGCCGTCGGCCGGCGGGGCCGTCCAGGTCACGTCGAGAGCCGGGTCCGAGGGCTCGCTGAACGTCGTGCGGGTGAGCGTCGGTGCGGCGGGCGTCGAGGGCGTCACGTCCGTCACGATGACGCTGACGTTGATGACGGCTGCGTGGCCGTCGACCGTGTAGTGCACCTCGCCGCGGTAGAACTTGGCGATCACCTCGCCGTTCCATGTCTCCGTCTCGCGATGAGCGTCGTCCGTCTCGTAGTCGAGCGTCGCGCCCTGCGCGAGGCTGATCTGGCCGCTCGCCGAGTCGATGACGAACTTCCCGGAGTCCTTCGCCTTGCCCGTGAGCGTGTAGCTCAGTGCGTCGTCGGTCCCCTCGTCCCCGTCGTCGTAGGGCGTGCCCGTGACCGGCGTCCCCACCGCCGTGCCGGCGGCGGAGTTCTCCGCAATCTCCCGGCTTTCCTTGTGGGTGGCGGTGAGGGTCGTCGTGCGGGTGACCTGCCCGCCGTACGGGTCGCTGGCCGTGAACGTGAGCTTCGACGCGCCCTGGTTGAGCTGGGTCGCCGTCAGCGTGGCGCTCCCGGCCGCCCCGGACAGACTGACGCCGAGCAGCGCCGGATGCTGAGCCGAGGCCGAGTACGTCAGCGCGTCACCGTCGGCGTCCCCGAAGAACACCCCCAGCGCTCCCTGGCCGGTCTCAGCGTAGGTGGCGATGGTCCCGACGGGGAACGTCCCGCCGTTGAAGGGTGTGCTGCTCGCGGTGGGCGGCCGGTTGGCTGCGCCCTCCCCGATGTCCGACCAGGGCCCCTCGCCCTCCAGCCTGGTGAGAGCTCGCACCTGGAACTCGTAGGTCGTCCCCGCCGTGAGGTCGGGGAGGTTGATGCTTCTCGTACTCGCGGACAGCGTCTTGGTCTGGACGCCATTGCCGTCGTCGACCGTGTAGTCCGTCCACGCGTTGGCCGTCTCGCCCTCGGCGACCTTGACGCGGTACTGGGCCTCGTAGCCGGTGATGGTCGTGCCGTTGGCCGGGGCGGCGGTCCACGCCACGTCCAGCGCCGGGCCAGTGGGCTCGCTGAACCGGGTGCGAGTGACCGTCGGTGTGCCGGGCTTGCCCGCCTCGAGGTCGATCAGGTTGACCGTGACGT
>VXTU01000033.1 GCA_009837285.1 Chloroflexota bacterium
GCTCTCCGGTCAGACCAGCGAGGGAGCCGGACGGACGGCCCCTTGCTATCCTCGACGCGGCACGAGGGCGGCGAGGGGCGGGCGGCATGCGGGCGGAGATTGTCTCGATCGGCACCGAGATCATGCTCGGCGAGATCACCGACACCAACGCCGCCTTCATCGCCTCGCAGCTCCCCGAGTTCGGCATCGACCTGCTCTACGTCACCCAGGTCGGCGATAACCCCGGCCGCCTCCACGAGGTGCTCGCCCGCGCGCGCGAGCGCTCCGACTTCACGTTCGCCACCGGCGGCCTCGGACCCACCGAGGACGACGTGACGCGCGAGGCTGTCGCCTCCGCGCTCGGCGAGGAACTCTACGTCGACGACGAGCAGCGCGCCGTGCTGGAAGAGCGCTTCGCCGAGCGCGGCCGCACGCTCATCGAGCGCAACATGAAGCAGGCGTGGCTCATCCCCTCGGCGCGCGCCATCGCCAACCCGCGCGGCACCGCGCCCGGCTGGTGGGTGGAGCGCGACGGGCGCGTGACCGTGCTCATGCCCGGGCCCCCGGCCGAGATGACCCACATGTGGGAGCACGAGGTCGCCCCGGAGCTGGAGCGCCGCGCGGACGCCATCCTGGTCTCGCACACCATCAAGACCGCCGGCCTCGGCGAGTCGATGGTCGACCAGATGCTGGAGGGGCTGCTCAGCACCTCGAACCCATCGATCGGGCTCTACGCGCGGCGCGACGGCGTCCACGTCCGCATCAGCGCCAAGGCCCCGACGCGCGGCGAGGCGTGGCGGCTCATCGACCCCGTCGGCGACCGCGTCCGCTCGATCCTCGGCGCGCACGTGTGGGGCGAGGACGACGACGCGCTCGCCGCGGGCATCGGGCGGATGCTGCGCGAGCGCGGGATGACGCTCGCGGTCATGGAGTCGGCGACTGGCGGCGCGATCGGCAGCGCGATCACCGACGTGTCGGGCTCCTCGGAGTACTTCCGCGGCAGCCTCGTGACCTACGCGACCGAGGCGAAGCTGGCGCACGGCGTGCCACCCGAGGTGCCCGCGGCGCACGGCGTGATCTCGCGCGAGACGGCGGAGGCGATGGCCACTGCGGCGCGCGTGAGCCTCGGCGCGGACCTCGGCCTCGGGCTGACGGGCATCGCCGGCTCGGAGCCGGTCGAGGGCCAGCCCCCCGGCACGATGCACCTCGCGCTCACCGACGGCGAGGGCGTGGCCTACGAGACGTGGTCGTACTACCAGGGCCGGGAGGCGGCGAAGCGCCGCGCGACGACGCAGGCGCTGAACATAGTGCGGACGTGGCTGCTGGGTGAGGGCTAGCGAGTACCGCCCCTCAAGAAGGTGTCAAAGGCGCCACTGGATGATGAGCGGCGACCTGCCTCTATCCGATCACCCGGGTACAGTCTCCTTTGAGCTGGGTGCCGTCGATGGCTGGCGCATAGCGAGGAAGGTGGGATTGAAGTGAACGACACCTCTGACACAATCGTAAGTGACCTCCGTGAGAAGCTACGCCCCTTCCTTGTGAGGAATCCGGAAGCCGATATTGAGTCCAGGGGTGAGCGAACCGCGATTGTTGGGCCCTGGGGTGAGGACGCTCTAGAATTAACGGTAAATGGGGATGACGACGAACTGCTAAATGCTCTCAATAGCGTTAGGATGCCTCCGCGCTTTACCGCCCTCTGGCATGTGGAAACAAATGAGCTCGAAGTCATATACACTGCTCTACCACTGGGTGACGAAGATCTGGTGGAGCGGGTATTCGAGTTCCGATTTAGAGGAAGTAGCTACAGCTGCTCCTTCGGTGGATCCAGTGACTACCTCCGCAAGATAGCACACGCCTCGAGGCCGGTTGGACAATCACTCACTGGTCATAGAAACTTGCAGAGCATCTACCTCTATGAGCATTCACTCGAGACGCACCCCGACAGCGCCATCGCGAAGGAGGGTGGTCCGATATCTTTCTGGGTGCGGGGAATTGAAGAATATGACGATGCGGAGCTGGTCGATTTGGCCCGGAATCTCAACTTCCACATGCGGTACTTCGATAGAGAAACACCGCGAATTGTCATACACGAGGAACCATCTAGGCCGCATAGCCCAGAGCCAGTTGAGCGCTACCCCAGCGGTGAGTTCCCCCAAATCATCTCAGCTACAGATATCGACCAACACCTCCTTAGCCTCTGGGAGAGCGCCAGTTCTGGTGACACATTCCTCCGCTTTATTCACTACTACCAGATTCTCGAATATGCGGCATTCTACTATATCCGCGATGATGTTATGCAGACCATACAACGTGTACTCGTTGCTCCGGACACGCCATCCCGACCGCAGGCGGCAGCCCGACAGATCCTAGAGGCGATGGTCGCGGAACGTACGCAAGACGAGGCCAAGATCCGTGAAGTGATCGCTCGTTTCGTGGATCCCAAGGAACTCTGGAGAGAGCTCGATGCGAGCCGCGAGGCCTTTGCTAATGAGGTCACACTTGATGGTGGGTTCGTGCTGCCCGCTGTCCTCGGATCGCCCAGCGATCCCGAACACTTCGAGAACACGTGGCAGCAGAGCTTCCCGCAGGCCTTGCAGCGCATCCGCAACGGACTAGTCCACGCCCGAGAGTCAAGACAGTCGACGATGATCGCACCTACGCGCGGCAATCACGACAGGCTCTTTCCGTGGCTTGGCCCCCTGTCATTCACTGCGGCTTGCGTCATCCTATACAGCAACCTTTAGCCGTTCCGCGTGACTGACCCGCTCCCGCTCCCCATCGGCGACAACACCGCCTACGCCCTCCCCCTCGCCGAGGGCGGCACGATCCTCGTCGACGCGGGCCCCGACATACCGCACTTCGAGGGCGCACCGGCCGCCGAGGGGAGCATGAGCGGCGGGACGTGGGAGCTGCTCGTCGCGATGCTCGCGGCGGGTGGCGTCGCCACCTCGGACGTGCGCGCCGTGCTCATCACCCACCACCACCTCGACCACGCCGGGCTCGCCGCCCGCTGGGCCGCCGGGGGCGCGCGAATCCTCGCCGGGGCCGCCGACGTGCCCGCGCTCGTCGGCGGGCAGGCGTGGTACGACGCCCGCCGCGCCGCCCGCATCGACGCGCTGATCGAGCACGGGGTGCCACGCGAGCTCGTCGAGCTGATGTCGTCGCCGGCGCGGAGGCGGCCGCCCGAGTACCGCTGGGAGCCGTGCCCCTCCGACGCCATCGAGGTGGTCGAGGACGGCGCGGAGTTCGCGCTGGTGGGCGGGGCATCGCTGCGCGTGCTTCACGCGCCGGGCCACACGCCCGGGAACCTCGTCGCGTTCGTGGAGGCGACGGGCGACCTCTTCTCCGGCGATACGCTGCTGCCCGGCACTGTGCCGACGCCCGGCGTGCACTTCGCCGACGCCGAGGATGGGGGCGCCGGCCCGCGCCTGCCGTCGCTGCCCGACTTCGTCGCGTCGGTGGCGCGGCTGCGCGCGCTGGGCGTGCGTCGTGTGCTGCCCGGCCACGGCGCGCCCGTCGACGGCGAGGCGGCCGAGCGGCTCTTTGTCCGCTTCGAGCGCCACCACGAGCGCCGCCCGGCACTCGTGCGCACGCTGCTCGAGGAGCAGCCCGACACGGCGTACGGCCTCGTCGGGCGGCTGTTCCCGCAC
>VXTU01000137.1 GCA_009837285.1 Chloroflexota bacterium
GCTCCGCCCGCTCCCGCGTTCCAGCCCGTGTACTGGACGCCTCCGCAGCCCGCGCCGGAAGCCGCTTCGGCGGAACCTCCCACAACCCCCGACCCCCTTCCGGCAGCGCCGCGCGAGCCCGCAACGCCCGCCTCGATGGAAGCGTCCACACCAGCGCCCGAACCCGCGGAGCCGGAGCCGGTAGCGCCGGCCACGCCCGCGGAGCCCGAGGGCGTCGCTCCGCCTGCGCCTCCGGCTGGGTCCGTCCCCGCGACCTCCGCGGAGATCGAGCGGCTGCGCCTGGAGATCGCACACCGCGACCAGATGTTGCTCACGGCGCGCGAACGGCGGCTGGGCCTGGAGCGCGAGATCGGGCGGCTCGAACGCCAGCTCGATGTCGCCATCGAGTCGCAGCGGGAGGCCGCCACCGAGCGCGCCGAGCTGCGTCGCCTGCTCGGCAACGTGCAGCTACAGGTCCAGTCGCTGCTCCAGCTCCCGCCGCCCAGCGGCGAGTACGAGGACGCCGAGGCGGCGCCGGACGCGGCCCTCGATGCGGATGAGCCGCCGCCGCCTCCACGGGCCCGCAGACCCGAGCCGCGGACGGCCGAGTCCATCATCTACGCCCCGCCAGCTGGCTCCCCGGAACTCCCGACTGCCGAGATTCCGCCCGAGCCGTCTCCGAGGCGGGCACGCCCGCCGCGACGAGGCCTCGTCGATGACGCGCGCGGCGTGCTGTCCAGTCTGCGCCGGCTGTTCTAGGCAGACGCGATGTTCGAAGTGGTTGTGGGGCTGATCGCCGGGTCCATCGGCGCCACGGCGATGTTCGCCGCCCGCACGCCCGAGATGCGCAGCGAGCCGCACGACACCTCGCTGCTCCTCGCCCGCATCAGCGGGGGCGACCCCCACAGCTACCCGACGCTCGGTGCGCTGCTGCAGGTCGGCTACGGCGCGGCGCTCGGTGGCGCGTTCGCCTTCGTGACGGCGCGCGTGCCGGGGTGGAGCGTCAGCACCTCCGAGTGGACCACGGCCGTCCCGGACTGGACGCTGAGCGTCCCCGCGTGGGACGAGCGCCTGTGGCTGGTCGGTCTGCTGTACGGGATCCTGCTGGCGATCGTCGGGCTCGGCTTTTGGGCGCCGCTGATCGGCCTGCAGGAGCGGCTCGACGCGCTCGACCCGCACGACCGCGGGCGCCGCACCGCGATGCTGGTGGGGGCGCACGTGATGTACGGCGTGATCCTCGGCGCACTGTTGCAGGTGCTCACAGCCTAACGACGGATCCGGCTCCCTCTCCCGCACTGCGGGAGAGGGTTGGGGTGAGGGTCCGACGGGCGTGTAGGTGTGGGTCAGGCGAGGGCAGACCCCCTCACCCTCGCCCTCTCCCCCGCAGACGGGGGCGAGGGGATCAGAAGTGACCGGTCGGCGCTACGATGGGTCACGGGGCCGTTCCGGTCGCGACACCGCGAGCGGCAATCCCCACGCACTGAGGGAGCACCTCGTGAGCGACGAGCAGGCAGCGCACCGCAACCGCCTCGCCGACGAGACGAGCCCGTATCTGCTGCAGCACGCCTCGAACCCGGTGGACTGGTATCCGTGGGGCGAGGAGGCGTTCGCGCGTGCCCGCGCCGAGGACTGCCCCGTCCTGCTCTCCGTCGGCTACTCCTCGTGCCACTGGTGCCACGTCATGGCGCACGAGTCGTTCGAGGACGAGTCCATCGCCGCGGTCATGAACGAGGGCTACGTCAACATCAAGGTCGACCGCGAGGAGCGCCCCGACGTCGACAGCGTCTACATGACGGCCACGCAGGCGATGACCGGACAGGGCGGCTGGCCGATGACCGTGTTCATGACGCCGGAGGGCGAGCCCTTCTACGCCGGCACCTACTTCCCACCCGACGACGGCCACGGCCGCCCCGGCTTCCGTCGCGTGCTGGAGGCGCTGCGCCATTCGTGGGACACCGACCGCGAGCGCCTGCTCTCTTCGGCGTCGCGCATCACCGAGCAGCTCCAGGCCGCGACCGAGCGCGAGGCCTCCGGCGACGCGACTGTCACGGCCGACCTGACCGCAGGCGCCGTCGACCGCCTGCGCGGGGCGTACGACGCGACGTGGGGCGGCTTCGGCGCCGCGCCGAAGTTCCCGAGTCCCGCCACCCTGGAGTTCCTGCTGCTCCACGACCATGCGGCCACCGATGCCGACCTCGGCCAGCCCGGCGCGCGGACGATGGCCGTCGAGACATTGCGCTCGATGGCGCTCGGCGGCATGTACGACCACCTCGTCGGCGGCTTCGCGCGCTACAGCGTCGACCGCGAGTGGCTGGTGCCGCACTTCGAGAAGATGCTCTACGACAACGCGCAGCTCGTCCGCGCCTACACCCACGCATGGCAGATCACCGGCGATCCGCTCTTCGAACAGGTCGTGCGCGAGACGCTCGCCTACATGGAACGCGAGATGCTGCACGCCGAGGGTGGCTTCTACAGCGCGCAGGACGCTGACAGCGAGGGCATCGAGGGCAAGTTCTTCGTCTGGACGCCAGCCGAGTTCGCGGCCGTGCTCGGCCCCGAGGACGGCTCCCTCGCCGCCGAGGTCTACGGCGTCACCGTCGCCGGCAACTTCCAGGACCCACATCACCCCGAGTTCGGCCGCCGCAACGTCCTCACCCGCCGCGCCCCGCTCAACCACATCGCGACCTCGCGCGGCACGACCGTCGAGGCGATCGAGGAACGCATGGCCGAGTGGCGCGAGCGCCTGCTCGCCGAGCGCGAGACGCGCGTCCGACCCGGCCTCGACGACAAGGTGCTGACCTCGTGGAACGGGCTTGCGCTCGCCGCGTTCGCCGAGGCCGGGCGCGTCCTCGGCGAGCCCTCGTACGTCGCGGTCGCCGAGCGCAACGCCGCGTTCGTCCGCGACGCGATGTGGAGCGATGACCGGCTGCTCCATACCTGGAAGGACGGACGCGCCCGCATCGACGGGATGATCGAGGACTACACCTACTACGGCCTCGGCCTGATCGAGCTCTACCGCGCCACTGGCAACCTCGAGCACCTCCACTGGGCCGCGGAGCTGCTCGAGGTGGTCGTGGAGCGCTTCCGCGATCCCGATGGCGGCGGGGTGTACGAGGCGGCATCCGACGCCGAGCGGCTGATCCTCCGCCAGAAGCCTCTCTTCGACGCCGCCTCACCGAGCGGCAACGGAGCGGCGGCGCTACTCGCGTTCTGGCTCGGCCGCTACTTCGGCCGGCCCGAGTGGGAGGACTTCGCCCGCGAGGTGGTCCGGCTGGTGCGCGACCAGCTCGTGCAGGCCGCGAGCGGGTTCGGCAGCGTGCTGCAGATCGTCGACCTCCTGCTCGCGCCGCCGCGCGAGATCGCCGTCGTCGGCGACGCCGTGTCGCGTGCGCCGTTCGAGCGCGAGATCGCGAGCCGCTACCTGCCTGCGGTGCTCCTTGCCCCCGCGGAAGGCGAGGGCCTCCCGGTCCTCGAGGGCCGCGCGGTCGGCGACGGCGCAGCGGCGTACGTCTGCGAGAACCTGGTCTGCAACCTCCCGGCCACGACCGTCGAGGAGTTCGCCGCCCAACTCACGGGGTAGGCGCCGAGCTTCGGAAAGCAGACCCCCTCACCCTCACCCTCTCCCCCGCAGACGGGGGCGAGG
>VXTU01000074.1 GCA_009837285.1 Chloroflexota bacterium
CCAGGATCGCCGTGACGCCTGCCGCATGGTGTAGACGGAGTAGTCGGCTCCGGTTCTGCAATCGACACTAACTCCCCGTCCGTGGGGATGCCGAGGGTGAGCGTGACGCGGTTCTCGCCGTCGATCGTCGCGTCCTCGAGCAGCAGGTCCAGCACCTCGCGCCGCTCCTCGCCCGTGAGGCCGTCGAGGCCGGCGCCCACGCTGCGCGCCCACTCCACGACCCCCTCCAGCGCCACGCGCCGGTTGGCCTGCGCCGACTCGCGCGCCCGGTACTCGTCCAGCCGCGCCCGCAGCCGCTCCAGCCGCTCGCCGATGAAGCGCCGCTGGTGGTCGAGCTGCTGCTCCGTGATCTTCCCGCTCACGTAGAGCCGGATGGCGCGGTCCTCCTCCAGTTGCACGCCCCCAAGCTCGCGCTCGGTGCGCGCGATCTCGCCTTCGAGGCCGCCGTCTTCGTCCGGCTCCAGCGCCGCCAGCCCGGCCGCGATCAGCTCCGGCTGCTCCAGCACGCGCCGCACCTCGCCCCAGACCAGCTCCTCCAGCCGCTCGGCGCGGATCATCGGGTGCTCGCGGCAGCGCAGGCGGTGCACCCGCGACCCGTAGCACTGGTAGTAGCGACGCGGCCTCTTGAGCTCGTAGCGGTAGGTCTTGCCGCCCTTCCGCACGCTCTGGCTGCGGGTCACGTTCGGTCCCATGAGCATCCCGCACTCACTGCAGCGCACGAGATGCTGGAGCAGGTGGAAGGTCTTCGTGTTGCGCGGCGAGCGCGTCAGCCGCCGCTCGCGCAGCACGCGCGCCCGCTCCCACGTCTCCTCGTCCACGAGCGGCGGGAAGGGGACGCCGATCCAGGCGTCGCGGGGCTGGGCGTGGACGCGCGTGCCGGCGTCGGTGGCGGTGTGACGGGCCTTGCCGTACCACCAGGTGCCGCGGTAGGCCTCGTTGCGGAGGATGCGGCTGATCTGCGTCGCGTGCCAGCTTGCGCCGGGCCTCGCCGTGGGGACGCCGTCGTCGGTGAGCGCCGCGGCGATGGCGGGCGCGCCCATGCCGTCTTCGACGTAGTGGCGGAAGATGCGGCGGATGACCTCTGCGCGCTCCTCGTCGACCTCGGGCGTGCGGCCCTCGCCGATGCGGTAGCCGTCGGGGACGTTGCTGACGGGGATGCGCCCCTGCTTCGCCGTGCCGCGCTTGCCCATGGAGGCGCGCTCGCGGAAGTTGTCGAGCTCGATCTTGCCGATCGCGGCCATCAGCCCGAAGGTCTTCATGTCGATCGCGTCCATGACCGCCTCGAGGCCGATGCCGTGCGCCTCGATCACCTCCATGAGGGCGGCGGCGGGGTACATGCCGCGCGATAGGCGGTCGGACTTCCAGCAGACGATGGTGTCGAAGCGCCCGGCCGCTGCGTCGGCGAGCATGCGCTGGAACTCGGGGCGGCTCTTGGACCAGCCGCGTCCGACCTCCTGGTAGCGCGCGGCGACGGCGTAGCCGCGCTCCTCGCAGTAGGACTCCATGTCGCCCAGCTGCTCGCTGATGGAGGTCTTGTCGTCCTCGGCCTGGCTCTTGTCGGAGACGCGCGCGTAGATGGCGGCGCGGCGCGTATCGGGCTCGCTGTTGGTGTTCGTTCGCGGCATGGCTTGCTCCTCCCGGAAACAGAACGACCCGCCACCTGCCGGGGCGGGTCCGCGAGCGGTAGCATGCTGCTCGCGTCACCTGTTCCCGCAGGCGGCGCCACGGCCCGGGGCGTTGTCGCGCCGCCGGGCCACCTCGTCCCCGACAGCGTAGCGGGGCCGCGGCGAGGCGGTCAAAGCCCCGCCGGTCGCCTTCCTACCGGACCTCCGCACGCTCCTCTTCGGTTGACCGCGAGGCGGCGCGTGTCGCGTGGTCGAGGAGGATCTCGGCGAGGCGGCGCAGGCGCGCCTCGGCGTCGGGGACGGGCCGGTACCGGATGGCGACGACGCGCGGCTCCGGGCCACTCTCGTGGCCGCGCCTCGTGCGCTTCCGCTGCTTCGTCGTTCGCATCTCGTCCGGCCTCGCGTGCCCGTTCCACAGTCAAAGCGTGACGGGTCGGCGATCCGGGCGTAATCCCCTGAAAGGGGGCTGCACCGGTGAAACCAACGACCCCTTGCTCGCCCGTTGTCCTGCCCCGTCGCCTCCCGCTACGGGTGCTGGTGATGGAGATCGAGTGTGGGGCGGTTGGACCTGGCGGCGGAATGCCTCATAGGGGAGGGCGCGCGTGGCCCCCCTTATGGGGCATGGCCCACGGGCAGGGGTGGATCACAGCATTGCACTGAGCGCAATCCCTTCCAGGGGACTGCCCCAAGGGCATGGGGCGGTTTAGATGACAGAGGGGTGTACAGAGAAAAGAGGTAGGTGACAGTGTGGCACTCAGTCCCGAAAACCCTTGCAGACCAACGGAAACCGTGCCCCTACAGGACGGGGCAGTGAACACCTGGTGTTCAGGGCGCGTTCCACTGGAATGGGGCGCATTGCCCCACGGATTGGGGCGGATGCCACACGCGACTCGCGGGGCGAGAGCCCCGGAGGAAGCGGACGCCGGAGCCGGCGACACGAGCCACTGAGGGGTCGAGCGGGCTGATGGACGAGCGGATGAGCCAGGAACGGGAGGAGCAGTTGCTGGCGCTGCTGCGCAACCTCGTGGAGGACATGGGGCGCGGCAAGGCGGCCAAGGAGCTGGGCGTCGACCGCAAGACGCTCTGGCGCGGCATGCGCGACGGCGGGCTGACCCCGCGCCTCGCCGAGGCGCTGGAGCGACGGGCGCTGTTCGGCGACCAGCCCGACGCCGTTCGCGCGCGGGAGCGCATCGACGGCATCGAGCGGAGCCTGCAGACGCTGGGCGAGGAGGTGCGAGCGGGCATCGAGGCCGTACGCGGCGAGGTCAAGGCGCTGGCGACCGCGCAGGCCGGGGCGCTGCGGGCGTGGGAGCGACGGCTCTCGGAGGCCGAGTCGCGCGAGCACGCGCGGGACGGGACGCAGGCGGAGGCCGCGCCGCCCGTGCAGGGTGTCGCGCAGCCTGAGCAGGGGCTCCGGGAGGTGCGGCCGCGCCGCAGGTACCGTCCGCAGATGGTGACGCTGGAGCCGGAGGAGTACGAGGAGTTCGCGTACGGCGAGGCGCTGCCCCTCATCGCGGAGTGGCGCCGGGCGCGGGCCGACCACATCGACGAGCGCAAGAGCCGCGTCGAGCAGGCCAAGGCGTGGGTGTGGATGCTCGAGCTCGAGATCGCGCTCATCGGCGAGCACGGGCTGACAATGCCCCGGATGCACGCCCCCTGGAGCGCGATGAAGCGCGAGCGCGAGGTCTGGCGGCGGCGCTGGCGGTCGCTGCCGGACGCGCGCTCGGAGCGAAGACGCGCGCTGTTCTGGCGCTTCGTGCGCCGCGTGCTCACGCTCGGGCTCTGGTGGAGGTAGACCGGCCCATGCCGGCGAGGGAGCGAAAGGCAATGGACGAAGCGAGGAGCCCGGAACGCGAGGAGTGGTTGCTGACGCTGCTGCGCGACCTCGTCGACGAAGCAGGGCCGGGGAAGGCTGCGGCGCAGCTTGGCGTCGACCGCAAGACGCTCTGGCGGTGCCTGCGCTCCGGGCGGCTGACGCCGCGGCTCGCGGGCGCGCTGGAGGGGCGGCTGCCCGCGGCCGAACGCACCGCCTCGGCGCAACTGCGGGAGCGCGTGGCGGTGCTGGAGCGGCACCTGGAAGCGCAGGCGGAGGAGTTGCGCGCCGGCGTCGACAGCCTGCGCACCGGGGTCGAGGCGCTGGACCGCGCGCAGGCGGAAGCGCTGGCACAGTGGGAGCGGCGGCTGGCGCGAGTCGAGGCCAACCGCACTGCTGGCGGCGGGACGCCGCCGGCGTCGCCGTCCCCAGCGCAGGGAGCCGCGCCGCAGGTCGTCGGCCGGCGACCGGCCGCGGAGCGCCCGTGGCGGTACCACCCGGAGCTCGTCACCCGTGCACCGGAGCCGGACGAGGAGCTCGTGTACGGCGAGGCGACCCCCGTCATCGTCCGGTGGCGGGCCGCGCAGGTCGCGCTTCGCGACAGCACGCGCAAGTTTAACAGGTTTGACGCCGAGCAGCGCGTGCTCGAACTGGAGATCGTCATCATCGGCGAGCACGGGCTGACGCTGCCGCCCGTCACCTACGGCTGGGACGAGGCCGACCGCAAGCACGAGGTGTGGAAGCGCAAGGAGGCTCTCAAGGCCCTCCAGGCGGCCCGCGAGCGCGCGCTGAAGCTCCGCCGGGTGCGGCGCGTCCTGACGCTGGGGCTGTGGTGGAACTGACCGGGGGCCACGCTTATACCCGGAAGCGGGCTTCGGGACGCGTGGCTCCGGTGGAGATCAACACCCTACTCAGGCTCGTGTTCGCTCGCAGAGCGCGACGCCCGGTGCCGCTTGCGAGCATCTCCCGCGCGTGGAGTCCGTTCCATGGAACCCCGCCTGCGCTGCCTGGGGAACGGCTAACCACCGCAGTCGGTTCCCTCTGGCCAAATGGGTTTCGAACGGAGCATGCCAGGTACGTCCTGCATGAAGGCCGCGAGCATGCTGAAGGCGCCGATCGCGAGCGCCAGGACCGATGCGCTCGACCGAAAACGGGCCGCTCGCTGCGCCCTGGCGGTTCCTAGCTCCCGCTGCACCCGAACACCGTCGCCTGCACTTCCTCCGTATGGGGTGACACTCTGTCGGAACGCCGTGCCGGGGACTTCCGGTAGGAGGACTCGCCTGCCCCAACGTTGGGGCAGCCCTGCCCCACGGAAAAGCCTTGTGCCGTATGTACCTGCGCGGTCCCGATGGGGCACTTCTACCTACGTCTGTTCCTTTTACTCCCTCTGTCAGCCCCCAACAGCCCGAAACGGGGCGGATGGTGCAACACGCCGATCCGACCACGATGCCTGGTAGCGGCTCGACTCTTCCGCGTAGGTATGGTCCGAGATGATGCGAGCGGTCTCGTTGCGGGCGCGTCCGTCAGCGCGTCGGCCTCTGGATCGCCGACGGTCGTGTGGGGGTCTTCGCACATGGCGGCATCGGGTGCGACGGCCTGTGCACGGTCGTATCTACTCTTGTAGTCGGTCGGCATGAGCTCGTCTCCGGCACCGCTCCACTCTGGCGATCGCGGCAGCCGACTCACCTTCCCGGGCAGGGCGGTACGGCCGCCACGGCGAACCACATCGAGGTGGTCGTCCTGTGCCTAAGCGGACTCGGTGAGCGCGCGGCTAGTACCCGGCCCGCTGACTCTGCGATGCGTCGTGCGCGTGATCGCCCCGGCGGGCTCGTGACTCGAGCGGCTCACAACTCCGGGGCTTCAGCAGCACGCGCCTGCGAGTGGTCATTTTGCAGCCGCCCGGCGCGCCATAAACTGCACCGCGAGCGACGTGGCGAACATGACGGCGATCGTCGCAGATTGCGGGGTGAAGACCCCCCTGTTTCCGACTGCGTGAGCCGTCGCGTGACGCGAGAAGTAGTTCGGCGGCGCTGCGCCAGCATGTGGCCACCAGTGAGTTTGTGCGCGTTTGATCGGCAGAAGGGTAAGGTACTCAGCGGCCCGCTGCAGGATCTGCTCGCCCAGCTCCTCCGAGGCGCGCCTCGTGGCCGCCGCACGACCGCGCTTGCCGAGGCGAGAGAGGACGATGCTATCCACGATGTTGGCCGCATGGGACTGCGCTGGCCCGATCAGCCCGAGACGCAGCGCGCGGACAGCCTCCGAACATTGCTCCGCCCACTCGTGCGCGATCGCATCAAGTCTGGCTTCGCAGTCGTCGAGAATGTCGTCCCGACGCTCGGAGATGATCTTCAGGCGCGCCTCCGGGCCGTCAACCTCAATGAGGGCGGCGACGATCTCCGGGCGCGGAACCCAACTGAGCGGGATACCTTCTTCAAGGGCGACTGTCGCGACAGCACTGAGGTCCGGAACCTCGTGGAGGTTGTCGGGCCTCCACCGGCGCAGAATGTCCTGCCAGTTCGGGATGTCCCACCGTGGGATCCTGATCTCGCGGAAGAATCGAGCGAGGTCGTTCTGCGGCTCGAACAGCGTGGCGAGCCCGCGGGCGTTGTCGTTAAGCGCAGCTACCCATGGCGCCTCCTCGATTCCCAGGAACGGCTCGGACGTTGGGAACAGGGTGCCCAGGTCCACGACCATTGAGCCGAGCGCCCGGAATGCCCCGATGGACGCAAGCGGTGTGGTCACCCTCGGCGTGATCGCCGCGAGCGCATCGTTCAGGCCTACCACCGATTCCCGTAATCGTTCAGTGGCGCGATCAGCTTCCTCGCGACCCGGCGACGTGACTCGCCACTCTCCCCCTTCGAGCTCGACGAATCCCTGCGCCCGCAGCCGATGGAGGGAGCGACTCACCGAGGGGCGGAGCTTCCCCACCCTGGCGGCCAGTTCGGTCACGGAGGCGGCTGGCTCGTTCTGAAGCTCGTGGAGTAGCGTCAACCGCAGCGCGGAAGTTCTCGGCATAGGCCGACTGTAACGTTAACTCTATCAGTTACGCAAGGTGCCTCGAGTCAGTCCCCGCGCACCAGCCCGGCACGGTTGCGTTGCGCCCGCTCGACCTACCCGCAGACGCCCCCGTCGTTGTCGCGATCGTCCGTGTGCTGGTACGCCGGGGTTGCCCGCGTTCATCCGCGGGCAACCCCGTGTCGCCGCGCTTATGCGCACGTGATGCGGCCGTTGACGACTCCTGCGTGGCGATCGGCCTCGCCGTCGGGGTCGCCGCTTGCCGACCGGACGCGTCGATAACGATGGCGTCGATCCGCGCCCGGCGAGGATGCGCAGACCGGGATGGGGCGAGGAGCCCTTTGGACCCTCATCCTAGAGCCCTCCCCAGGCCGTGAAGGAGGGCCGATGACCGATGGTCCCCACAAGTGCACAGCGCTCACCCGTCGGCTCGTGCTGGCCAAGTCTGCCCGCGTAGCTGGCAGCCGTTGATGGGACTGGGGGTGAGACTGACGTGCTAGTGTGTCCTGCGTGCCGTCCCCTCACATTGTCGGAGCCATGAAGACGAGGCTGGCTCGTGTGACCGCGAAAGTTCGCCAGACGGAAGCGCGTGTCCGCGGATGGGTTCAGCGGTTCTTACTCCACATCCTGTTCCTGCTGGCTGTTGTCGGAGCCATCGGCGTCGCAGTCTTCGTATTCGAAAGGTCTGGACTCCCTGACACCACCGAAGACCGCAGTGCGGTCATCCGCAACGTCGGACTCGTGATCGGTGGCATGTTCGCACTATGGGTCGCCGTCTGGCGCAGTAGGGTGGCGGACCGGCAGGCCAAGGCGGCGCAGCGGGAGGCCGATACGGGGCAGCAGCGCCTGCGGGGCGATCGGCTCCAGCAGGGCGCCGCAATGCTCGCGAGCGAATTGTTGCCCGTTCGGTTGGCAGGCATCCATGCGCTACAGCGTCTCGCGGAAGATCATCCAGACGAATACCACATCCAGATCATGCGCCTGCTGTGCGCGTTCGTACGTCAGCCGATCGCAGATGATGTTCACGAAGCCTCCGTTGGAGAGGAAGACAAGCCACCATCTGCTTTCTTCAATCACCGGCTACGCGAGGATGTCCAAGCCGCCATTGAGGCAGTATCAGCGTGCCATGAGCGCCACTACATCGTGGCTTCGGACGCGGGGTTCAATCTGGATCTGCGTGGGGCCGATTTGAGATCGGCGAAGCTCGAGAGGCTGAACTCGGTACCCGGTAAGCTCGGGAACCTTGGGAACTCGCCGCTGCGAGAACAGCTTGGCCGAAGATTGTGGCTCCTGGCGACGTGGCCGACGGAGGGCGAAAGAGGCGCGTTCCTGCTCGGTGCAGACCTAACCGAGTCACTGCTCGACAACGCGCAACTCGACCGCAGTTCGCTCAGCAATGCGAGGCTGATCGAGGCGCAACTGACCTTCGCATCACTGCGGGATGCGGACCTAACAGCGGCGAAACTCAGTGGCGCGAATCTTGCGCTTGCGAGACTGGGCGGAGCGTCTCTCGCCGGGGCAACACTCGATGGGGCGGACCTGACCAACGCATCGCTCGCAGATGCCGATCTCTCCGGGGCTACCTTCTTTGCCGACGGGCTGTTCAAGGTGCCAGCGAAGGGTTTGACCCAAGCGCAACTCGACCAGGCTCGCGCCGATCCCGATAAGCCGCCGCGACTGGACAGAGTTGTTGATGCGGAGACCGGCGCGCCGCTGGTCTGGCGTGGCAAGCCACTTGAGGACACCACATGACCGCCACACCGCCTGCGCTTTTCGCCGCGTCGTGGCGCGAGAACTGATCGAAGTCCACACCGACTTCGCCAACACCACGATCACGGCCCACCGCGTCACGCTTGAGGATGTCGAGGCGAGCGGCGAGCCTACGGCCGAGGCCGCTGGCGCGTGCTGCGTGCGGTGATGAGCGAGGCCGAGACGCTGCGGCATCAGCACACGACCCGACGGGGTGATGCAGCTCGCCGCGGCCCGCTTCGCGGACATCGCACGCTCAATGTCGGACCGCTCCCACGAGCCAGGAGCCGTCGCGCACTGGTGCCAAGCGTGTGTTGTGCTGTAGGGCCACCGCTCTCACGAATCTCGGTTGCAGCGGATTGTGGGGTAGCGGTAGTCGGCGGCGGCGGGCGAGCAGCACCGCTCAGGCTTCCATCCAGCTCGTCGGGACTCACGCACGCTCGAAGCCGGAGCCGGGCTCGAACTCAAGCTCGCGGCCGTTCTCAGTCACTGTGCGCACGACCTGCTCAGACGCGCCGTCGGGCAGGCGCGCCTCGATCTCGATGGTCACCGCTACCTCGGCACCGGGAGAGCCGACAAGGTGGGCCACGACTTCCTCAGCGATCTGGCTTGCTGCCCTGCCCACGCGCGTGGGGTCTACGCTTACCGCGCCGTGATAGCGGCGGTACGCCAGCGTTGTTTCGTCCGGTGAGGGATCATCGGGGACCGTTGCGGGGTCGTGGGGCGTCTCGGTCGTGCCATCTGTCGAGGGGACACCTGGTCCATCGTCCGGCAGGGGCTGGGGAACGTCGGCGTCCATCTGGCGCTGGGCGACATCCGGCGTGACGATGAGCCCGGGGTCGTCCGGCGTGAGCGTGACATGCTGTCCGGCGCGCAGGCCGAGATAACGCCCGGCCTCGGCGTCGAACGACTCGGCGTAGGCGAAAGCGTCGAGTTGCCACGTGAGGAGCGCGACGCCAGATCGCAGCGAGTCCGTGAGCACACTCGGCCCCGCCAGGCGTGGCAAGTAGAGCTGCTGGGCGAAGTCGTCGACGAGCGTGCGCACCGCGACATGGTCCTCGCCGCGCCACAGCGGCACATCGTCGATCGCCTTCCGCAGGAGCGTCGGGCCGAAGTTCGCTATCACGGCGTCGTCGCGGCCCAGCCTTGCCCCTGCGCGCACGGCGAGCGGGTCGGAGCCGGAGAGGCGCGTAGCCTGCCACTCCACATCCGCCGAAGGTTCCTTCTGTGCCGGCGCAAGCAGCCAGCAATAGGCCTCCGGCAGCCGCGCGGTCGCGGCACCACTCGCCGACTCGTGCTGTGTGACGGCCTGGCGCACCTGGTGCGGATCGAGGTTCAGTTCAACCTGCTCGTCAAGGATCGACTGCCACGCAAGGAAGCGGCGCAGTGCCTCGTCGAGGTCCTGTAGGCGTACGCGGTCGGCGGCGAGGAAGACGAGTGTGTTGCGGTAGAGGCGCGGCGCGTTCCCTCGTGACTCGAGGATCGCCCGCGCCGCCGTCTCGGCCGGGCTGCCATCCTGACCGCGCGCATGGGCATGTTCGGCGTCGAGCAGGACGAGTCGCGTTTCCATCTCGTCCTGCACCTCGCCGCCGTCGCGCGGGAGAAGGTGGATTCGGGCGAAGCCGCCCCGCCGCTGCTCGTCACGCGGCTTCAGCCCGAGGTCTGCTTCCAGCCGCCGCGCCAGCTCGGTGTGAACGGCGTCGGGGTTGCGTTCGAGCTGCTCCGCTCGATCCTCGGCCAGCTTCGTCACCGTCGGCTGGGTCGAGTACCAGTAGCGCGAGCCGTCCACGTAGAGGTAGGTCGCCTGCGCCGCCAGCCGGCGGATGGCGTCCCCGAACACCTGTGGCGACTCGCCCGGCATCACGCAGCCGAGCTTAACGCGGCGGTCTTCGATGCCACGGTTCGTCGCCGTCGCCGTCGGGGCGGAGCCAAGGTAGATCGTGCGCGCCGCTCGGCGTGTCGCGTGCAGCTTGCCGAGGTTGGCGACCTCCCCGTCGATCTTCAGCGGCAGCGAGTTCGGCCCGTCGACGTCACTCGCGATGATCGGCGTCCAGTGGTCCGAGAGATAGCGCGTCAGTTCCGGCTCGACGCGGCGGTCGTCGATCGGCAGGGTCGAGGGAAGGATCAGCGGGCTGCGGTCACCCTGCTCCCAGAGGCTGTGAATGACGGACGCCATCAGCCGTAGCACGCCCCGCGTGCGCTGGAACTTGACCAGGGTCGACCAGTCCTCGTAGAGACGGTCAAAGACCTCTGGGTGAATCGGGTAGGCGGCCTGGATGCGCCGCTCGTAGTCCGCCGTACGGCACTCCGAGGGGAACTCGTCACGCTGTGCCTGGTAGAGCTCGGCGAAGGCACGTGCCGTCACGTCTCGCTGCCTGAAGGTGTCTGCGCCGGTGAGCGGCTCGAACAGTCGCCGCCGCACGATCTCGAATCCCTCCTCGGCGCTTGCCGGACGCCACGCCGCCTCGACACGCCCGACGACGTTGCGCAGGCGGTCGAGCGCCTCACGCCCTCGCACGCCGCCGACCTCCACGTCGTCGGCCTGCGCGAGCGGTGATCCTCCCGTGTCGGACGTGGGGAGCGAGATCACGAGCAGGCAGTTCGAGGCGGCGCGTGCGGCCTCTGTCAGCGCCTGCGCAAAGGTGAATTGCGTCTCGAAGTCGCCGCCCGGGAGGTCCGGCTGATCGTGCAACTGCCGCGCGTAGGCGACCCACTCATCGATGAGGACGAGGCAGGGGCCATAGTCGTTGAACAGCCCGCGTAGCGCATCGCCCGGGTTCGTCGCGCGCTCGTCGTCGAGGGCGACGCGGGCGTACGCCTCGGCGCCGCCGAGTTGCCAGGCCAGCTCGCCCCAGAGCGTTCGCACGATGGTGCCGTCGTCTTTCGTGACGGGGCTGCCCGGCGAGATCTTGTTGCCGACCAGCACGACGCGCTTCACCCCTACCGGCAACTCGCCTGCCTCCGCCTCGGCCATCACGGCGTCGACGCCCGCGAGCCCGGACGCGTCCGCGCCGGAGAAGAGGTGGAAGAGCGCGAGCATCGAGTGTGTCTTGCCGCCGCCGAAGTTGGTCTGGAGCTGCACGACTGGGTCGCCGCCCTTGCCGGCGAGGCGGCGGGTGCCGCTGGCGAGCAGGCGCATCAGGCTCTCGGTGAGAAATGTGCGGCGGAAGAACTCGGCGGGGTCGCGGTACTCGCGTTCGCCCTCGCCGAGATGCACCTGCCAGAGGTCGGCGGCGAACTCGGCCTGCTGGTAGCGACCGCTGGCGACGTCGGCGTGCGGCGTCACGACCTCGCGCCACGGCTTCAGAGACTCAGCCGCCGCTGGCTCGATGAGCGAGCCGCCAGCACGGCGCTGTTCGCTGCGAGTCTGCTCGTCGATAACCAGCCGCCGGAGCTCGGTGCGCATGCGCGCCACCTCATCCGCCTGCGGCGCGGAGATCGCCGTCAGGAGTCGTGCGGTGGAGTCGAGAGCGCGCTCGGCGTCGTCGCTGGAGATGCGGCCCTGGTGCGCCCACTCGTTCCGCCAGTCAATCAACTCGCTCACGATCGAGCGCTCGGTGCGGCCGAGGGTCTGGCGGAAGACATCCTGCCACGAGTAGACCATCACGTTGAGTAGCGCCGCGCTGTCCCACTCGGTGAAGTCACCGTCGGTGGAGAGGCGGCTGTCGGAGTAGAAGTAGGCGCGCGCCCGCGTGAGCGCGTCGTTCGGTCCGAAGGCGCTGCGGAACTCCCGCTCCACGAACGGCCCAAGGCCGTCCCGCAGTAGGTCCATCGCCTTGCCGACGCGCTCGCTGTTTGTGATCGCCATGCGCCCGATCCTACTCGACGGCTATGCCCCGACGCCCGAACTCCGCGACGATGGAGTCGTAGACCGTGCGCGCCTCCGCCTGAGCGCGGGCGCCGTCCTCGGCGGTGAGTTCGGGCCAGTCCCCCGGATACCTGGACTCGGCGCCCCACTCGGTCAGTTGTTCCAGATCGGCACCCGTGGTGCGCTGCGGCCATTCGTCGTGAAGTTCGAGCAGCGATTCGAGGTCGTGGGTGAACGGAAAGTCGATCCCTTCCAGCACGAGCAGCGCCTTCAGCGCCTTCTCGGTCGCCTGCTGGGAAAACCAGCAGGTGTAACGTGCGCGCCCGGCCTCCTGCGCCATCTGCCCCGCGACGTCAAGATCGTCTCGGGCATAGCGCAACCAGCGCAGCGCCTCTGACGCGCTCTCAGGCTCGCTCATAAAGCACCTTGCCCTCGCGCAGCGCCGGACGCAGCACCGTGCCGATGACGTGGCCCCGCCGCGCGATGTGGTCCGGCGTTGTCACGATGATGTCCTTCGAGACGGGCATGCGGCGCAGCGAGCGCCGCATCTCGACCGCCGCCTCGCGGCGATCCGTTCCGTCCGGCATCACGACCAGCAGATCGACATCGCTCGATTCCTTCGCGTCGCCGCGCGCCCGCGAGCCGAAGAGGATGATGCGCTCAGGGGCGAAGCGCTCGGCGATGCGCTCCACCATCGTTGTGACGATGGTGTCGATGTTGGCTGCTCGCTCTCGGTTGGCGGAGTTCATATCCCGCTCCCTTACAGATCCTCGATGGCGAGTGCGGCCTGCTCGGCTGTGCGCCGCTCGCGGGCGAGCCGCGCGATCTCCGGCCACGACTGCACGAGCGCGTTGTAGGAGAGGGCGTCCTGCGCGCGGCGCTTGCGCTCGCTCACGACGTAGAGGCGGTAAGCGAGCTCGCGCGCGGTCTCGGCCTTCCCGCCGAGCTTCGCAGCGAGCGCCGCTGCAGTGGATTCACCCCCTGTCTCAAGCGCGCGGATCAGGTGCTGCGTTGTCTCCCAGGCCGTGAGACGCGAATCCGTGGCCGGATCCCAGTCATCTTGCAGTTCGGACGGCTTGAGGACGCGGACCTTCCCACGGCTCGACTCGACGACGCCGGCGCGGACGAGGCCATCGACGCTCGTTGCCTTCGCCTTCGAGAGCTGCTCAGCAACTCCGTACTCACCCTCGGCGTAGCCGTGCTGCTCGAACCAGGTCAGCGCCCAGCGGCTGTCTGCGTCGAAGTCACCTTCCTGCCCCGCTAGCGTCTCGTCGAGCGCAGCGTTGATCAGCGCGAGCGCGTCTCGTACGGACATGCGGCTGCCGTCAGCGTTGAGCACCTTGCGGTAGCGTGTGAACACGGCCATTCCAGGCCCGATCGACGCCTGTGCGAGGTCGACGGGCGCGATGTTGGCCTGCTGGAGATCGGCTAGGGCCTTGGGGAATTCCGCTCGTAGCGCATCCGCGAACTCCCGCCGCGTCGCGACCGATGCGTCTTCAGGCCGTCGGCGGCAGGCGAGGACGACGCTCGTAGCGAGTGCGTTGGTGTCGTTGCTCAGGACACGTCCCTGTTTCTCAGTCCGAATGGGCCAAGTGGCGGTCACTGCGAGCCCCGCCTGAAGCACCGCGTCCAAGAACGTGCTCCAACCAGTGCCTGGAGTCCCCGTCTTAGTCTCTGACTGCCTAAAGGCGTAGTAGACCGTAACGGGGAATGCTGAGTTCGTCGCTTGGGCGATCCGCCGCATTGCTTGCACCATCCCGTCGAGGAAGAACGCTTCAGCACTATCCTTGCCGCCGTGGCGGTGCGGAGATGCGATCAACTCCTCGGTCTTGGGTACGCCGAGCGTAAGGAAGAGCTCAGGAAAGACGGACCGTAGGGAGCGACGCAGCCACACATAGAAGAAGCCCGAGAGGTCTGCGTACGAGATATTGTCGTAGTACGGTGGATCTGCAGAGATGATGCTGTGCGGTGGAGCACCACCGCTGTTGACATCGGCTTGCCACGCTATGCCCGCATTGAGTTCGCCGAGCGCGAACAGACCCTTCGCTTGGCGCTCGTGTAGGTTTGCATAGCTGCCCGAAGACTCACAGAACGGATTACTCTCGGCATAGTCCCATACCATTGGTATGGCTTGACGGGCGAATACGCTTCGCATCTGCGTGTTGGTGTTGTTCCAACCGCTCACAGTCGAACAGTGATTCGCCACTTGGTCCACGAGAAGACCGAGATAAACGCCCACCGCCTCGCCGTATGCCGTCGCGCCCGCCCCGCCTTCGCGCAATGGCAAGCCATCATCCGGGATACCGGCGGCGACGGCGTCTGCTGCGACGCGCTCACGTGCCTCGCCCACGAGGCCGGAGAATGTAGTAAGCGCCGCGAGCTGCCGCTCGGTGAAGAGCTTCCACCACCGATCGAGCCCATACGGAACGCATGTCCCGCCTGTCAGTCGGGCGGGAACATCGCCTTCAGGCAGCCAAACCGACGTATCGACCGAATCTGGTATCTGCTCGTGCTCAGGCAGCGGGGCTAGGTACACGCGGCCTCGATCACCCTCCGCAACAATCCCCATCAGCCGCGCGCCCATGCGTCCGGCACGCCCCTCGGCCTTGATGTAGTCCCCGTCGAGCGGCGTGCCCGACAGTACGCACTTGAAGTTGCTGCGCGCGATCTTGGTTCCCAGTGCCGCATCCTCCGGCGCCTTACCTACCTTGACGGTGAAGCGGTAGCTGCCGTCCTCGATCACTGGCTCGACGTACGCCTCCCGACCCTTCTTCTTCGACAGCACGAACGACGACGCCAGCGGCACGTCGACATCTGCGAATGCGGGGTTGCGGCTCTTCACTGTGCGGGCCCAGAGCCAAGCGATGACTGTCAATTCACGGCCGGTGTAGGGCTTGAGGTCGGGGCGCTCCGCCACCATCTCCTCAGTGACGCGCACCTTCGGGTAGAGGTGGCCGATGCGCTTCTCCGCCTCTTCGCGCATCCACTTCCCGTAGTAGTGCACATCCTCGGCAAGACCTGCCGCGCCCTTCCACGCCACGCCCATGCCCGCCTGTCCGCGGCGGCTCTCGGGATTGACTGGCGGGTTGCCAGCGAAGCGCGGCGGAATCTCGATCATCGCCTTGTTGATTAGCACCGCGACCGGGTTGAGGTCACTCGCATGGGCCTCGAGGCCCAACCGCTGTGCCTCCAGCGGCAGCGAGCCGCCGCCCGCGAAGGGGTCGTGGAAGATGGGCAGCCGCTCGGGGTCGAACAGCTCCGCCGCCTGCGGGTGATCGGCGTTGTCGGCGCAGGCGCGCCGCCAGCTCCGGCGGATCTCCTCGCGCGCGGCCTCCAGCACCGTTTCGTTGGTCGTGTTCTCCCACAGAACGAGTTGCTCAATGATGCCGAAGAGCCGCTCGCGCTCGGCGTCCTGGTCCTCCTTCTCGGGGAAGTCCTCAGGGCAGGCGGACGGGTCGTCGACCATCTGCACGAAGATGACTGCCCGCGCCGCCGCAAGCGGACGGCGTGCCCACCAGAGGTGTAGCGTCGAAGGGTGGCCATGGCGGATCGATTTCTCCCGCTTCGACGCCGCGTTAATCGCGTCGAGCGGCAGGGCCACCTCGATCAGCTTCTTGCGGGTAACGACGGGCGGCGCGTCATGTGTCATGAAGGCGCCTCCGAACGGGCGAGCAGCTCCGCGAAGTCGTAGTTGACGCTCGTCACACCGAAGTCCGGCTCGCGGCGGAACGGCCGGCGGAGGTAGCGCACGCGCTCCCCGCCGTCCTCAAGCAACTCAACGAGTGCGAGGATGAACGCATCCGGCTTGTTCAGCGAGTAGAGGATCTCGTTCTTGGTCACGGTCACGGTCTCCGCGCCTTCCGCGCGTCCCTTCACCTCGATGAAGCGCAACCCGCGCGTCGCGCCCGGATCGCGGCTCTCAATATCGTAGCCGCGCCGCTCGAACTCGCGGTCGACCGGCGCGAAGCCGAGTCCGCGCTCCACCTCCATGACCGCCGCGCGCGCCCGAGCGGCAGCGGCCTGGCGGTCCGGCGATGCTGTAGCAGTTGGCGACGACCGCCCGGTCATCGCTGCGATCAGCCCGGCGGGAACCACCATCAATCCGCCCAGCACGACCGGTGGCAACGCCGAGATCTGCCCCTCGCGGTCCAGTTCCGCGAGGCGGCGTTCCAGCCGCCCGCGCAGATCGTCAGCGCGGCGCCAGGCCTCCTGCGCGTTCAGGCGGGCGTTCAGCTTGCCCGCGGCCTCCTCCTCGGCCAGTCGTGAGGCGCGATGGTCCCAGTACGCGATCTCCTTCGTCAGCCGGTCCTTGACGGCCACACGAGTCTTCTCGACCCAGCCGCTGCGGCGCTCGCGGACCTCGGCGACATGCCCCGGCACGACGTTGGCGATCGCGTGTTGCATCGCCCGCTGCTCCAACTCGCGCGTGATCCACTCGCACTCCGGACGCGCGAGGAACGCGTCGACGCCGGGCTCGTCTTCGCGCAGCGGCCGGTAGTCGAGATAGGGCGCGTACTGCATGTGGCGCGCGTTGCCCTCTGGGTCCAGTTCGACGTAGAGCATCTGCTTCGACACCGTGCGGCGCTCGCCCGAAGGCAGCAGGCTCGCGTCCTGGACCGCGTGCTCGGCGTAGAAGAGGACGCGCGGCTCCACGCCCGGGTCGCGTTCGTCGACGAGCACGGTGCCGCGCCGCAGCAAATCGCGGTTCCGCTCCAGAGTGAGGTCAAGCGTCGCGTCGAGCAGCGGGTGGCCCGGACAGATGAAGGCGGCGAGCGGCTGGCCCTGCGGCGCGATCAACTCCTTCTCGAAGGCGACGCGCTCGTACCGTTCGAGCACCGGCTCGCCGCCGCCGATCACGCGATCGCGATGACGGATGGGCGCGGGAACATGCGTGATCTCATAACGCCGCGACTCCCGCTGCCGGATCGTCCCGCCCAGCCGCTTGAACGCCTCCGCGAAGAACTCCTCGATGTAATGGGGCTGGAGCCGACGTGCCTGCGCCCGCTCCATCTCCTCCCGCACCCCGGCGACGCGGCCTCCATCCATGATCTCCGCGGCGAGAGCGCGATCTTCGATCAACTCCTCAAGGTGGGGACGATCGACAGCCTCCTCAATGGCCTGGGTGAGGCGGGCTCGGACTTCGGGCTGCTCGCCGTAGCGGATCGCCTGGATCAGCAACTCCCGCAGCGGGCGGCCCTCGAACTGAAGCTTGCCGAGCACGTCGAACACCTGCCCGCCGAGAGCCCTGCGAGCCTCCTCGATCTTCTCAAGAAGCGTGCGGTAGACATCACCCTCGCGTGTCTCCTCGGCGACGAGGTTCCAGAGGTGGCAGACCTCGGTCTGCCCGATGCGGTGGATACGCCCGAAGCGCTGCTCGAGGCGGTTCGGGTTCCATGGCAGGTCGTAGTTCACCATTAGGTGCGCGCGCTGGAGATTGATGCCCTCACTGGCGGCGTCGGTCGCGAGCAGCACCTGCACCGACGCGTCGTGCAGGAAGCGTTCCTGCGCCTTGCGCCGGTCCTCGCGCCCCATCCCTCCGTGGATGACCGCGACCGCCTCGCTGCGGCCCAGCAGCCTGTTGGCGATGTTGTCGTAGAGGTAGTTCAGCGTGTCCCGGTGCTCCGTGAAGATCACGATCTTCTGGTTCGGCGACGGCCTCGGAGGGGTCGGCGCACCGGAGTCGTACGCCGCCGGTTCCTCGGCAACGCCTCGCGCGACGCCCGCCGGGGTGAGCACGTCGTCGCGGAGCACCCGTGACAACTCGCTCCACTTGGTGTCGCCCGTGCGTCGGACCTCTGCGGCCAGCGCTTCGAGGTTCTTCAGGATCGCAATCTCCGCCTTGAGCTCCTCGACCGTCTCGGCGGCAGTCGCGTGATCGAGCACCTCCTCGCCGATCGCCTCGGCCTCGTCCTCGGGTGCCTCGTCGAGGTCGTCGATGTCGTCCTCGTCGAGCAGCCGGAAGCCGATGTCGAACGGAGCCGCCCCGCGCTGCATCAACTCGACCTCTCGCCGCCTGCGCTCCAGGCGCTCGCGGCGGCGGCGCAGCGACTGGTAGATGGCCTCGGGGGAGGAGGCCAGGCGCCGCTGCAGGATAGTGAGCGCGAATCCGATGGTCCCGGCGCGCTTGTCGTTCTGGAGGGCCTCGGCGCGGTTGAACTCCTCACGTACGTAGGCGGTAACGGCGCGGTAGAGGCGCGCCTCGGCGTCAGAGAGTCGATAGGGGACGGTGTAGGCGATCCGCTCCGGGAACAGCGGACGTCCGTCGAACTTGAGCAGCTTCTCCTTGACCATGCGGCGCATCAGGTCCGTCACATCGACCTGGTGGACGCCGTCGCGGAAGCGCCCCTCGAAGCGGTCGCGGTCGAGCAGCGCGAGGAAGAGCTGGAAGTCCTCCTCCTTGCCGTTGTGCGGCGTGGCTGTCATCAGCAGGAAGTGCCGGGTGAGCCCTGACAGCAGTTGCCCGAGGCGGTGACGCTTCGTGTAGCGCACCTCGCCGCCGAAGAACGAGGCGGAGAGCTTGTGCGCCTCGTCGCACACGACGAGGTCCCAGCGGCAATCCGGCGCGCTGAGCTTCGCCTGCAAGTCCTCGTCGCGCGCCAGCTTGTCGAGCCGGGCGATCGCAAGGTCGTTTTCGGCAAACCAGTTGCCCGTGCGGGCCGCTTCCATCTTGTCGTTCGTGGCGATCTCGAATGGAAGCTGGAACTTCCTCGAAAGCTCGTCCTGCCACTGCTCGACGAGGCTTCCCGGGCAGACGATGAGGCACCGCTTCAGGTCGCCGCGCGCGATGAGTTCCTTGATGAGTAGCCCGGCCATGATGGTCTTACCGGCACCGGGATCGTCAGCGAGCAGGAAGCGAAGCGGCTGCCGGGGCAGCATCGCCTCGTACACCGCCGTGATCTGATGCGGCAGCGGCTCGACCAGCGACGTATGCACGGCGAGCACGGGGTCGAACAGGTGCGCCAGCCCGATGCGCTGCGCCTCGGACACCAGGCGGAAGAGCGCTCCGTCGCCGTCGAAACTCCACGGCCGACCGGCCTCGACCACCTCGATGCGCGGCTCGTCGTGGCGGTAGAGCAACTCGCTGGCGACGCGGCCGGCGGCGTCTTTGTAGGTGAGTTCCACCGCGTCGGAGCCGTACCACTCGACGTTCACCACCGTGGCAAGGCCCTCAGGCGTGATGCCGCGGACGCTGGCCGATTGCCGGAGTTCCTCAAGCGCGGCCAAGGCCAACTCCCCTGCGTATAGGTGTCCTGCGCGATCACGTGCCAACCGCGAGGTGTCTCTGGCTCAGCTTCCACGCGTCACAATACGTGGATTCGCTGGTGGTGGCATCGTCCGAGGGCATGTCCAGAACGAGTGTGGATGCTAGAGTTGGCTCGCCGGGCTGGTGCCCTGGGCGAAGGGGCGGCCCCCGAATAGATGCTGCGGTTTCTCCTTGACGCCAACGTATTGATCCCCCTGGAACCGACCAGTCCAACGGGTCTGGAGCGAGACACGGCGCTTGCGGTACAGGTTGTGCAGCGCGCTGCCCAACTTGGCTTCCATCTCCTGGTTCACCCGGCAACAATCCAGGAACTCGCAACCGACCGAGACCCTGCACGCCGGATCACCCGTCAGGTATTGCTCGCCAAGTACCAGGAGCTGACTCAGCCACCTGGCATCGAACGCGTAGAAGGCGTTCTTGGCGTGGTGGAGCGTCAGAGCAACGATTGGACCGATCACCTCCTGCTCGCTGCTCTCGTGGCAGACGCGGTTCACTACCTCGTTACCAACGACGATGGGATGCACCGGAAGGCGCGGCGGCTGGGTGTGTCGCCGGACCGTGTTCTCACGATCGCCGACGCGCTTGCGCTTCTGGGCACGCTCGCCAGCAGCCCTCAACGGCCTCCTCCGCAAGTTGCGGTGCGGGCGCTCCACTCCCTGCGAGGCGATGACCCCATTTTCGAGAGCCTGCGCAGCGACTATCCGCGCTTCGACCAGTGGCTGACGAAGGTTAGCCGGGAGGGCCGTGAAGCATGGGTCATCGAATCACCTGGAGGTCGATGCGCGGGAATCTGCATCTGGAAGTCGGACGATGACGAGTTCCGGTTCGGTGGCAAGGTGATGAAGCTATCTACCTTCAAGGTCGCTGAGGAACACAGAGGGCGGCGATACGGCGAACTGCTCCTCAAGACCGTGTTCACCGAACTGCGAGCCAATCGCTACGACCACGTCTGGCTCACAGTGTTCGAGCGCCACACCGCACTTATCACGATGCTCGAGGACTTCGGGTTTGAGCGCCACGACATCGAAACGCCCCTTGGCGAACTCGTGATGGTCAAGCACCTCGTGCCGACGGGTGGCGAGACGACCGACCACTTCGCCTACCACTGCCGGTTTGGACCGCCTGCGGTTGATCTCACTCTTGATGCCAGCGTGTATGTGATTCCTATTCAACCCCGGTACCACACGCGGCTATTCCCGGACCATCCTGATGAGCCAGCCCGCCTCCTGCCTGACGACGATCCGTTCGGTAACGCGCTGCGGAAGGCATACCTCAGCCAGAGTGCGATCACGCCATTAGCACGCGGGGATACGATCCTGTTCTACCGCTCCGACGATTGGCAGGCGGTCAGCGCTGTGGGCGTAGTCGAAGACTCTATGCGTTCGGACGATCCATCGGAAATCGCAGCATTCGCTGGCCAGCGGACCGTGTACAGCTACACCGAGATCGCCGAGATGACCCGCCCATCCGCGCTCGCCATCCTGTTCCGGCAGGATCGGCTAATCGAGCGAGGGTGGCCGCTTGACGACCTTCTTGCCGCAGATGTCTTGAATGCAGCGCCTCAATCGATTACGCAGGTCCGAAGTGAGGATGGCATCGCATGGCTGACCCGTCGCCTAGCCGCATCGTCCTAATGTCGATTCACCCCGAACACGCCGAGGCGCTGCTCAACGGCACCAAGACCGTCGAGCTACGGAAAGCCCGGCTCGCCAAGAGCACGTCGCACATCGTCATCTACGCCACCGCGCCTGTACGGCGGGTGGTGGGCTGGGTGAAGGCGGTGCACATCGAGGACGGCACGCCGCGCACGATCTGGCGGAAGCACAAGTCACGCGTCGGCATTCTGGAGCAGGCCTTCCAAAGCTACTACCAGGGCCATCGGCGCGCTGTAGCGATTCATGTGGAATCTCCTCAACGGCTGGCTATGCCACTCGAGTTGTCTGCGGTCGAGGACGGCCTGACCCCGCCACAGAGCTGGCGCTACCTGTCGGACACTGCCGCCGAGAGCGTTGGCATCCGCGTCTAGTAGAGTCGGCTCGACGGACGCGCGGCGCTCGTAGAGGCGAGTAGCTGCGCTCCGGCAGCGTGCCGCGCGGCAATCAGCCGTCAACTGGGTAGGCTAACTGCCCACGAATAGCGCAGCGTTTGGTGTGGATTGGAAAACCGATAACTCCGTCTCGTACCAGCAGATCGTGGGGAACTCCACGAGGTCGAGGCCCGTCTGC